>JBAUAR010000290.1:0-25642 GCA_049675875.1 Streptosporangiaceae bacterium | reverse complement strand
GCGCTACTAAGCCGGCGAGGCCCCGGCGGCGGCCACCGGCACGGCAGCCGCGGCCAGGCCTGCTGAGCGGACCGCCGGCACCGGAGCTGGCGGTGTCCGCCGTCCTACCGGTTCCCGGCTGATGCTGCACGTCATGCATCGGGGACCGCCGCGGATGCTGCCCAGCTCGCTGCTCGGCACCCGGATCACGCGCACCCCAGCAGCCTCGAGGCGCGCATTGGTGTCCGAGTTCCGCTCGTGGCTCACCACGACGCTGCACCCGAGAGCGAGCACGTTGCTGCCGTCGTCCCACCGTCCGGTCGGGCCCCAGAACGGCTCCGTGCCTGAGTCGATCACGTGCACCCGGTCGATTCCCATCGCCAGCGCCGCCGCTTCCAGGAACGGCTGCGGCCTCGATACCCGCATGCCGTCGGGCCGCGGCGAGATGGTGTGCGCAGTCAGCGTGTAGGCAGCAGCCGGGTGCATCAGGAACGCGTCGCGGTTGATAACCGTGCAGATGGTATCGAGATGACCGGCGCCATCGGCCATGACCGGCCCGCTGAGGCCCGAACCGCGTGACCGGCCGATCGGCACCGCGAGAATCGTGTGCGCAAGCCCGGCCCCGAACAGCCGGCGCGCGAGCCGCTCCGTCCCGGCGGGCGTCGTCCGCTGGCCAACCCCGATCGCGACCACGCCCGGCCCGAGCAGCAGCACGTCGCCTCCGTCGACGTTCTCCAGATCGGGCTGGTAGACCCACCTCGTCGCCGCGAACCGGGGGTGATGACGGTAGACGACTCCGATCAGGTCAGCTTCCCGGCGCCGATCCTGGGCAAGGCTGGCCACCCCGACCCGGTCGCCGACCCAGAAACTTGAGTCCCTGGTGAAGACCAGGTTGGGCATCGGGTCAAGGACGAAATCGTGGCGGTCGAGCAGTTCGAACACCACACCGTGACCGAGCCGAAGTTCCTCCGGGGTCAGGCCCGCGATCAGGACCGTCGAGAGTTGCTCGGAGTCCAGATTCTCGAGGTAAGCACGTAGCTGTGTCCTCAGCTCGTCGCCGAGGCGAGTGTCGGCGACCGCCAGCCGCACCGCTTCTTCTCTCGCCCCCTGGTACTCGAGCGTGTCCTGCAGTAGCGCGGTGAAGTACAGCACGCGCACGCCCTGGTCGCGGAGCTGCTCGCACAGCAAGTCGTGCTCTTCGCGCGCCTTACTCACCCACGGCAGCGTCCCGAACAGCAGCCGGCCGACGTGCCGCGGGGTCATCCGCTGGAGCTCCAGTCCGGGACGGTGCACCAGCACCGTGTTCAGCTGGCCTACCTCGCTGTCAACACCCTGGATCTCAGTCACGAATCCCCCCGCCATCACCGCCACTGCGCGCGGTACCGCAGTCCCCGCCAGGCTGGCTGCTCCGCTGCAGAAAGGTATTGCCGCCAGCGAGCGCGATTACGCCTGCTGGCAGCTATCGGCGGCCGGCTGCGGTCGCCGGCTCTGAGCTCCGCTGCCCGGCGGCTGGCGCAGCCAGCACCGCCCAGACGGTTTGCCCGGAGTCGTCCGACCTGACGCCCCATCTCCTGGCCAGGTACTCGACGATGTCCAGGCCGCGGCCGCCGAGCGAGGACACCGTGGCGTGTGCACGCACCGGCAAGGTCGGCGCGCCTCCGTCGCTGACGGCGACCTCGACGGCGTCAGCGCCTACCGCCCACGCGACCTGCACGTTCGCGCCGGGTAGCGGCCTAGCGTGCCGGATGGCGTTGCTGAGTAGCTCGCTGACCACGAGAACCGCATCACCCACTGCGGCGTCGAAGATCCCGGCTGCGCTCAGGTCCGCGGCAAGCCGCTGCCGGGCGACCGCGACGCTCGCCGGCGCCCAGGGCAGGAGTACCGTCCCCGCCGCCCTCACCTCCCCGCGCAGGCCGTATCGGACCTCCTGGGTCAGCCTGTCGACCCGTTGCGGCGGAGATGCCCGGCTCCACACGACCGGAAACCGGCGCGGCGGCCAGGGGTATCTCGTTGATATCGAATGGCTGCGGGCGGCTCCGATCCGCGCCGCCCGAAAGCTACGAGACACCCCCGGCGCTGGGCTCGCCCAGCAGACCTTCGGCCGCGAGCCCGCGGATCAGTCCGCGCAGGCCAGCCGTCAGCCCGGTGCGCTCGTCGGCAGACAGCCCGGCCAGTATTCGGGCCTGCCGCGACAGCCAGGTCTGCCATACTCTCGCGGCCACGTCGGCGCCCTGCGGCGTGAGGTAGAGCCGCACGTATCGCTGGTTGTCCTCGTCCCGGCCGCGCCGGAGCCAGCCTTTGCGCTCGAGGCTCGCCGCGAGCCTGCTCACCGTGCTCTTGTCCAGGTGCAGCAGGCTGGCCAGTTCGCCCTGGGCGATGCCGCGCGCGGAGGCGAGCTCGATGAGGGCTCGTGCCTCCGACGCGGAGACCGGCGGCGCGGCCAGGTTGCCGTCCGTCAGGGCGGGCATGACCTGCTCAGCGGTGGTGGCTCGGCCGGCACTGGCCGGCTCGGGCCCGCCAGGACCGTCGTTCCCGTGCCCATCAAAAGCCGGCCCGGACTGGTCTGCGAGCACGCTGCCGTGGGCGGTGGCCGCAGGCGATACCATCCGCAACAGCCGGGTAAGGAGTGTCTCCAGTTCGGCATCCTCGGGCAGGACATTGTCCATAGCAACAGTTGTACCGCACAACCGTGGTGATGGTACAGTCGCGGGCGTGACAGTTGCCCCGCACAACTCACCCTCCGCCAGGGGGACAGCGTGACGAACCAGAAGACGCCGCTGCGCGGGTCCGATCCGGGCGGCGTCGCGGGTCCTGGCCAGCTGCGGTCCGATGATCCCGCGATGACTACGACCGGCAGCGGGGAATTGCTGGCGGACCTCGCCCGGCGGCACGGGCTGCGGCCAAGC
The DNA here is from genome assembly GCA_049675875.1 of Streptosporangiaceae bacterium. Classification (GTDB taxonomy): domain Bacteria; phylum Actinomycetota; class Actinomycetes; order Streptosporangiales; family Streptosporangiaceae; genus JAJYUU01. Next base: position 22,757 of record JBAUAR010000290.1, on the reverse strand, counting down.
GCCAGGCGCCCTCCCATACCGGAATACCTGTGCCAGTTGTGGCTACGGCGGCACTTCATCATCGCCTTTGCGACCGCCCGCAATATCGCCCTGTACACCGAGGCCAAGCTCGGTCAGCTCTGGCAGGTGCTGACGCCGCTGCTGAACGCCGGGGTCTACTGGCTCATCTTCGGCGAGCTCCTGCACATCAGCCGCGGCATCCCTAACTACCTGGGCTTCGTGGTAACCGGCATCTTCGTCTTCAACTTCACCCAGCGGACGTTCATCTCCACGTCCAGCGTGATGACGATGAACATCGACTTGATCCGGGCGCTGCAGTTCCCGCGGGCCGCGCTGCCGATTGGCTACGTCGTCATAGAACTGCAGCAGATGCTGCTCTCGATGGCGGTTCTCGTGCCCATCCTGGTGGCCACCGGCGAGCCGCTGAGCTGGCACTGGCTGCTCGCCATTCCGGCGCTGGCCCTGCAGACGGTGTTCAACGTCGGCTGCGGCCTGGCCGTGTCCCGGCTCGGCGCGCAGATCAACGACGTCAGCCAGCTGCTGCCGTTCCTGACGCGGACCTGGCTCTACATGTCCGGCGTCATCTTCAGCATCGCCTCGCTGGGCCCCAGCGTTGCCGGGTTGAGCTTCAGCACCAGCAATAAGGTCATCGCGGCGCTGCAGCTCAACCCGGCGGCGCTCTACATCACGCTGACCCGCAATGCGCTGATGGCCAGTCAGCGGCAAAGTGCGCAGGGCAGCAAGCCCTACAATGCGCGGCTGTGCACGCTCTGGCATACCGCCGGCCAGAAGGCAAACGCAGCTCAGCAACTGCGGTACGACAGCGCGCATTGCCCCTTTGCGGGCGCGAACCCGGCCCACTTCTGGTACTACGCCGTTGCCTGGGCGGTGGTCGCGCTGGTCGTGGGCTTCTTCTTCTTCTGGCGGGCCGAAACGGAGTATGGCCGTGGCTGACCCGATGGTGGTCGTCGATGACCTGCACGTGGTGTACAAGGTCTACGGCCGGGGCGCGGACCGGGGCACCGCCGCGGCCTCTTTGCTGCGCATCCTCAAGCGCCGCCGGCGGGCGTCGATCCGTGAAGTGCGCGCCCTTCGCGGGCTGTCGTTTGTGGTGAACCGCGGCGACGCTGTGGGCGTGATCGGACGCAACGGCTCGGGCAAGTCCACCCTGCTGCGCGCGATAGCTGGCTTGCTGCCGGCCGAGCAGGGCAACGTCTACACCACCGGCGGAGCGGCGCTGCTCGGTGTCAACGCCGCACTGCTGGAGGACCTGACCGGAGAGCGGAACGTGATCCTCGGCTGCCTCGCCATGGGCATGTCCAAGCAGGAGACCAAGGCGAGATTCCAGAGCATCGTCGACTTCTCCGGCGTCGGCGACTTCATCGACCTGTCCATGAAGACCTACTCCTCTGGCATGGGCTCAAGGCTGCGGTTCGCGATAGCCGCGGCAAAGAGCCATGAGGTGCTGCTCATCGACGAGGCGCTGGCCACCGGCGACGCGGAGTTCCGAGTGAAGAGCTACGCCCGGATCCAGGAGTTGCGCGCCGAGGCCGGCACGGTCTTCCTGGTAGCGCACGACCTCGAGGAGATCGAGCTCACCTGCAACCGGGTCATCTGGCTGGAGCAGGGCAAGATCGTGGAACACGGCGAGGACGTGATCGGCGTCGTCGACCGGTACATCGCCGCATCCGGCGGCCAGCCCGTCCTCCGTCACCCGGAGACCCGGCGGCGGATCAAGGACGAGGTCGGTACCACCGCAGCCTCGTGACCTGATGCCGCCACGAGGCCGGCGGCAGGGGTTCAGGGAGCGGACGGCTCCTGCATGGCCACGGGCACGGCCGGGGCGGCGGCCACGTAGTTCGCGCGGCGAAGAACTAGCCGCATCACGGTCCCGCCGCCATCCCGCCCTTCCGCGGTGACCTCGCCGTTCTGCGCCCTGGCCAGCTGCCGGACGATGTACAGCCCGAGTCCGATGCCACCGAACCGGCGGCGGTCGCCGGCCTCGCCCTGGACGAATCGCTCGAACACCCGCTCCCGGTCCTCCGGCGAGATGCCGATCCCTTCATCCGACACGGCGACCTCGATGGCGCTGCCGCTGGTCCGGGCCTGCACGGTGACAGAACCGCCGTCGGGCGAGTACTTGAACGCGTTCTCCAGCAGCTGCCCGATGATGATGTCGGTCGCCAGCGCGTCGCCGTTCGCCTCCGGCAGGTCGTCGGGTATGTCCACGTCCAGTGTGTGCCGGTCCGACAGCGGCCGGAACGCCGCTACAGCGCCGCGGAGCAGCCCGTCGAGGTCGAACGCGCCGCTGCTGACATGCAGTTGCTCGGCGCCGGCCCGGGAGCCGAGGAGTAGCTGCTCCACCAGCCGGGCCAGCGCGCCGGCCCGGTCGGCTATGGTCTGCACGGCCGATCGCCGGTCGGCGTCGGATAGCTTGTCCCAGCGGCTCGCCAGCGTGCTGGCGAACCCCTGCACCACGGTGATGGGGGTGCGCAGCTCGTGGCTGGTGGTCGCCAGGAACAGGTCCTTGGCTTCCTCGAGCTCCTTCGCCGCGGTGACATCGCGGAAGTCCAGCACCCGCTCGCCGCGCCCCGACAGGCCGGTGCAGAGTAGGTCGATCCAGCGGCCATTCGGCAGCCGGTGCGTCAGCTTGCCACCGGGCTCTGGCAGCGGGAACGGCGGGCGGCGGCCGGTCGCCAGCTCCGGCGACAGGTCCGTCAGCCGGTGCGCGGCCGGGTTCCACTGGCGCACCAGGCCGTCCGCATCCAGCACGGCGATGCCGTCGGCGCTGGCGTCGATGACCGCCCGCTCGTGCGCGCGCTGGCGCACTACCTCCTCAAAAGCGGTCACATTCGATAGCGCGACGCTGGCATGGCCGGCGAGCAGCTCGAGCAGCTCCAGCTCCACGTGACCGACCCGGCGCCCGCTGTAGAGCGCGTACAGCGCGCCATAGGGCCGGCCGGCGACGTGCGAGAGGCTGAGCGCGATCGTGTGCAGGCCCGGCAGCGCCGCCCAGATGAGGTCGTCGAATCCGTACGAGTCGCTGGTCGCCATCAGCACGGTCTTGCCGGACCGCATCAGCTGGCCGACCGTACTGCTCTGCAGGTCGGCCGTGCGGCCGCGCAGCTCCGTGGGCAGGCCGTCCAGGCTCACCAGCCGCAGCTGGTCTTTCTCGATCAGCACGAAGCCGCCGGCGTCGGCGCGCGTCAGCTCGCGCAGGCTGGCCGCGATCCGGTCAAGCACCGACTCCAGGTCCAGTTGAGCGTTCATGTCCGCAACCACGTCGCCGAGGCGGCGCACCAGCCGGGCCCGCTCGGCCATGTAGTGCCGGACGGCTTCGTCGTCCCTGGCCTGGTGACAGACGAAGACCCAGCCCGGCGGCCCGCCGGCCGGGTCCGGAATGCCGCTCGCATCGACCCGCACGTCGACGACGGAGCCGTCCTTGCAGGTCCGCCGCGTCGCGAAGGACACCTGGCCGCCACTGGCGACCCGCTCGAGCACCGCGTTGTGCTCAGCCCGCAGCTCCTCGGGCACGAACGCGGGCTCCTGGCCGACGATCTCGGCGGCCTGCCAGCCGAACAGCCGCTCGGCGGCGGGATTCCAGACGGTCACCCGACGATCCGGACCGAGCGCGATGATCGCGTCCGCCACGGACTCGATGACCGAGCGGGCGGCGTCGACGGGCGCGTCATCGCGCCGCGCCGTCCGCTTCCAGCTCACGGCCTCATCGTCCCACCCAGATCCGGCCGTCGGCCGCCGAACTGCGCAAACCTCGCGCGGTGGTGGAACCAGCGCGGTGACCGGTAACGTCTAACCGGCATGACATCTTCGACGCACTTAGGGCAGTCACCCCGCCCGGCCGCGCCCGCTGGTCGGCACCCGATCCCGAGCCGTGCCCGGCGGCGGGCCGTCGTGTCGGCCTGCGCAGCGGCCGCCTGCCTGCTGCTGGCAGCCGGCTGCGGCACCGCCGGAACGCAGGGCGTCAGCGGATCCGGCGGGCATAGCCCCGCGGGCCCCGCAGGCTTCGTCGGCCCGTCCGTGACCCCCCAGCCAAGCGGTTCGCACCCGACGCAGGGATATCCGTGCCTGCCGGCCAGCGGGTCGGGCTCTTGCGCTAGCTCGACCCCCGCCTCGGCAGCTGCCCAGGTGTCCCTGGACGTCACGATCTACGCCGCGACCACAACTCCCTCAACACCGACCGGCCACTTCACGCTGTCCTGCGACCCAACCGGCGGCACCGTGCCAGACCCGGCCGCCGCGTGCGCTCAGCTGCTCGCCGATCCTGGCCTGTTCGCGCCGCCGAGCGGGCACATGATATGTCCGATGATCCTGGCCAGCGCCAGCCGCTTCGTTGTCTACGGCACGTACCTCGGCAAGCAGGTGTCCGCGACCATCGCCGACGGCGGCTGTGACATACCGCGCTGGGTCGAGCTGAACCACGTGTTCGGCTAGCGGCCGAGCCGGCCGACGGCCCAGCAGGCAGCCAGCGCAGCGGCAGCCGACGTCACGATGACGACGGGCCGGAGCGCCGTTACTTCAGCAGCCGGGATAGCCGCCGGTCCGCGAGTGGCTTGCCGCCGGTCTGGCACGTCGCGCAGTACTGCAGCGCCGAGTCCGCGAACGACACCTCGCGCACCGTGTCTCCACAGACCGGGCACAGCTGGCCCGCGCGGCCGTGGACCCGCAGGCCGGCCTTCTTCTCCTGCTTCAGGTCGCTCGCGGTCAGCCCGTCGGACCGCCCTATCGCCTCGCGCAGTGTGCTGACGATCACCGCGTACAGTTCCGCGACGTCCGCCGGCGTCAAGCTGGATGCCAGCCGGAAGGGCGACATCTTCGCCGCGTGCAGTACCTCGTCGGAGTAGGCGTTACCGATGCCTGCGATCAGTTTCTGGTCCCGTAGCACGCCCTTGATCTGGGTGCGGCGCCCGGCGAGGATGCCCGCCAGCACGTCGGGCGTGAACGCCGGATCCAGCGGCTCAGGCCCGAGCGCCGCAACGCCAGGGATCTGGGCAAGGTCAGTGACCAGGTACACGGCCAGCCGCTTGCGCGTCCCGGCCTCGGTCAGGTCGAAGCCTGTCCCGTCGGTGAACCGCAGCCGGAAAGCCAGCGGCCCCTTGCCCGGTCGCGGCGGGGTCTGCGGCAAGGACTCCCGCCAGCGCAGCCAGCCGGCCCTGGCCAGGTGCGTCACGAGGTGCAGGACTGGCCCGTCGCCGGCCGGTTTCACCGCCAGGTCAAGGAACTTGCCGCGCCGCGCGGTGCCCGCGAGCACGCCTCCGGACAGCGCGGCAAGCGGCGGATCGTAGGTCTTCAGGACCGAGAACTCGGCCACGTCGGCGCGGTCGATGACGCGGCCGACGGCGCGCTCACGCAGGTCGGCGGCGAGCGCCTCGACCTCAGGCAGTTCCGGCACACCTTGATTCTGCCTGATCTGGGCCGTGGCCCGGCCCGCGAAGCCAGCGCCGCACGCCCCGACGGCGGCTAGTCCGCGGGCCAGTCGTCATGATCGTGCGCCGGATAGTCCACGCATAGGCCGCGCATCGCTCGATCGCCCGCACACCAGGGCTGGCAGCGCGCTCAAATGCCTGGCGAGCAGCACCGATCCGGTGACAAGCACCGCGTCGGGCGCCTAAGCTGCGGCCAGCTAACCGAGTCGGCAGCCGGCCAGTGCGGGGGAAAGTGGCAGTGGGCGAGGAGGGATTTGAACCCTCACGTCCTTTCGGACACACGGACCTGAACCGTGCGCGTCTGCCGTTCCGCCACCCGCCCCGGGAGCAGCAGTCAGGTTAGCACGTCCGCAAGCTATCCCACATCGCCGATACGATCGGATACGGCAGGGAGAGGAGGGCGCCACGGTGGGAGTCTTGCAACGATTTGAGCACCGGCTCGAAGGTATGGTCGAGGGTGCCTTTGCGCGGGCGTTCAAATCCGAGCTTCAGCCGGTCGAGGTGGCAAGCGCGATCCAGCGGGAAATGGACGACCGGGCTGCCATCGTGGCCCAGGGCCGAACCTTGGTGCCGAATGACTTCGTCGTCGAGGTGGCTGAGGACGACTACGCGCGGCTCGACATGTACGCCGACAGCCTGGGCATCGAGCTGGCGACGCTCGCCCGCGAGTACGCCAAGGAGCAGGGCTACTCGTTCGTGGGCCCGGTCCGGATGCGGTTCGAGGGCGTCCGCGACCTCACCACCGGTACGTTCCGCATCCTGTCCGGCGTCATCCGCGGCACCACCGTCGAGGACGGAGAGATCCGGCGGCCGGTCACTGACCTGCCCCAGCCCGCCGGCGGATTCCGCGGCAATCCACGGCTGCTGGTCTCTGGTCCGGACGGCGGCCCGGACGGCGGCCACCAGCGCACCTATGAGATCACCACGCCGCTGGTCATCCTCGGCCGTGGGACGGACTGCGACCTGCGGCTCGTCGACCCCGGCGTGTCCCGGCACCACGCCGAGATCCGGGTCGAGGACGGCGAGGTTGTGCTGGTTGATCTCGGCTCGACCAACGGCACCTTCGTCAATGGCCAGCCGGTCCGGCGGGTACCGCTCACCGACGGCACCCGGGTCACCCTCGGCCGCACCACGCTGGTGTTCCGCCGGGACGGCAGCTACTGACGGCGGCATCTCGGCAGCTACGGACGCAGCTTGTGACTTCCACGACGCAAAGGGAACGAGGCGGCACTGGCTGGTGCCCTCCGCACCGACGCCGCGCAGTGGCGTCGGGACAAGGATCATGACTCGATGAACGCGCTTGAGCTCACCCTCATCAGGATCGGGTTCCTCGCTGTCCTCTGGCTCTTCGTCATCGCCGCCGTGGGCGTGGTACGGACCGACCTGTTCGGCCAGGGCAGCCAGCGGCGTCGGCGAACGGCCGCGATGCAGCGGGCCGCGGCGCAGTCGGCCGTACCTGCCAGCAGGCCGCCCCGGCCGGCCAGGGTCACTCCCCAGCGTCTGCTCGTGACGGCCGGGGCACTGGCGGGCACCACGCTCGGCCTGACCGATCAGCAGATCACCATAGGCCGCGCCGATGACGCCACGCTGGTCCTCGCCGACGACTACGCTTCGACCCGACACGCCCGACTCTTTCCGCAAGATGGTCAATGGCTGGTTGAGGATCTCGGCTCGACAAACGGCACCTACTTGGACCGGCAGAAGGTGACCGCGCCCACCCCGGTGCCCATAGGAGTCCCGATCCGCATCGGCAAGACCGTTCTGGAGCTGCGCAGATGACGTTTGCCCTGCATTACGCGCTCCGCTCGGACGTGGGCCTGCTCCGGGAGGGCAACGAGGATTCTGCCTTTGCCGGTCCGCGGCTGCTGGCGATCGCCGACGGAATGGGCGGGCATGCCGCCGGCGAGGTCGCGAGCGCGGTCGCCATCGCTGCGATCGCGCCGCTGGACAAGCAGAATCTCACCAGCGCCGAGGCCATGCTCGACGCGCTCGCCGCTGCGGTGGCAGCCGCCCGCGACACGCTGCACGACATGAGCGCCTCCGACCCCGCTGTAGAGGGCATGGGCACGACGCTGACCGCGCTGCTGTGGGACGATGCCCAGGTAGCGGTGTGCCATATCGGCGACTCACGGGCCTACCTGCTGCGAGACAACGACCTGTACCAGATCACCCGTGATCACACGCTGATCCAGTCGCTCGTGGATGAGGGCCGACTCAGCCCGGCCGCCGCCGCCAACCACCCGCAGCGGTCCCTGATCATGCGCGCCCTGCAGGGCAGCACGGAGGCCGAACCCGACCTGGCGATCCACGAGGCCATGCTCGGCGATCGCTATCTGCTGTGTTCCGACGGCCTCACGGACGTTGTCAGTGACGAGGACGTGCACGAGGTACTGTCTGCCGTGCCCGACGCGGACGAGGCGGTCAACCAGCTGATCACGCTCGCCATCCGCAACGGCGGCCCGGACAACGTCACCTGCATCGTGGCCGACGTCGTAGACGAGTCGAGCCCGATCCCGCCGACGCGGAAGCCGGAGCTAGCCGGGGCAGCCGCGGGCGGCGATATCCGGGATCTGTTGCGGGCGGCCACCGGTCGCGACACCGCAGACGGCCCTGGCAGCCTGACTGGCGCCAGCCTCAACGGACGCCGCAGCCCGTCGGCTGGGCGGGGCGGTGAGATAGACGACGGCGAGGACGAGTTCGTCGAGCCACGGCGCCGCTGGCCGGTGGTCACCACGATCCTCGTCGTCCTGGTCGCGGTGGTCGCCGGCGGACTGTACGTCGGCTACCGCGCCACCCAGGGCCAGTACTACCTCGGGGCGGATGGCGGGCAGGTCAGCATCTTCCGCGGCATCAACGAGAAGATCGCGTTCGTCAGCCTGTCCAGCGTGTACCGGCGGACCGGCGTCCCGCTCTCGCACGTGCCCGGCGACCTCACCCTGCCCACGACGCCCACCACCCTGGCCAAGTCGCAGGCGACCCTGACGTCCATCACCCGGTCCTACACGTGCAAGCAGGATCAGACCGCGCTCAACGCGTGGACTGCCAAGTACGGCAAGCCCGCGCCGACGCAAAGCCCCGGCAGCAAGGCACCGGCCGCGCCCCCGCCCCAGCCTCGCGTGCCGGCTTACTGCCAGGCACAGGGGGCCGGGTGACCGCAGCCGCGGAGGCTGACCGGCCAGTCGCGATGCCGCCCGGTCGGCGCAGGACTGAGCTGGTCATGCTTGGCTTTGCCGTCGTCGTGGTGCTGTTTGCGTACGTCGCGGTCGGCCTTGGCCTGCGTGGCAAAGTGCCCGGCCTGCCGTTCGACCTGGTCGTCTTCGCCGCTCTCATGCTGGTCGCTCACCTGGCTATCCGGCGATTCGCGCCGCACGCCGATCCGCTGCTGCTCCCGCTGGCGGCGCTGCTCAACGGTCTCGGCATCGTGATGATCTACCGGCTGCAGCAGTCAGGCCGGGGTGGCAACCCCGGCCTGCAGGTCACCGACATGGCCAGCTCCGCGACGACCACGCAGTTGCTGTATACCGGCGTCGGCGTGGCCGCCGTGATCGCCGTCCTCGTGCTCATCCGCGAGGCGCGCGTGCTGCAGCGTTATATGTACACTCTCGGCGCCCTCGGGCTGGCGCTGCTAGCGATCCCGGCGCTGCTCCCGAGCAGTCATAGCGTCGTCAACGGCGCCAAGGTCTGGATCATCTTCGGCAGCGGGTTCTCGGTCGAGCCAGGGGAGTTCGCCCGGCTTGTGCTGGCCGTGTTCTTCGCCGGCTACCTGGTCAGTAAGCGGGACGTGCTGGCGCTGGCAGGACGGCGGGTACTCGGCATCGTGCTGCCGCGGGCACGCGACCTCGGTCCCGTGCTCATCGCCTGGGGTGCCAGCTTGCTGATCCTGGTCTTCGAGACCGACATCGGCACGTCCGCGCTTTTCTTTGGCATGTTCATCGCGATGCTCTACATCGCGACCCAGCGGACATCCTGGCTGCTCATCGGTGTGATCTTGTTCCTGGCCGGCTCGTTCTTGACCGCGCTGCTGTTCAGCCACGTGATGGAGCGGTTCACGATCTGGCTGCACCCGTTCGCGGGCAGCAACCCTACCGGCATCGCCTATCAGCCGGTGCAAGCGCTAGAGGGCATGGCGTTCGGTGGTCTGCTCGGCACTGGTCTTGGTCAGGGCCAGCCGTATCACACCCCGCTGGTGCAGAGTGACTTCATCTTCAGCGCGTTCGGAGAGGAGCTCGGCCTAGTCGGCGTCATGGCGCTGCTGCTGGTCTTCGGGCTGCTCGTGCAGCGCGGCCTGCGCGCTGCGCTCGCGGTCAACGACCCGTTCTCGAAGCTCTTGCTGGGCGGTCTGTCGTTCGTGCTGGCGCTGCAGGTCTTCGTCATCGTCGGCGGGATCAGCGGGCTGATCCCGCTGACCGGCATCACGACGCCGTTCCTGTCCCAGGGCGGCTCGTCCCTCGTGGCGAGCTGGATCCTGGTGGCCCTGCTCATCAGGGTGAGCGACAGCGCCCGCGGACCCGCTCCGCAGCCGATTCAGGACGAGGGCATGACCCAGGTGGTGCGGGCCGGATGAACCGCGCACTGCTCCGCATCTCGCTGGCCTGTCTGGTCATGTTCGTACTGCTGCTGCTCAACCTGAACTACGTGCAGGCATTCGAGAGCAGCAAGCTGGCCGCCGAGCCGGGCAACATCCGGGTCTTCAACGAGCAGTTCACCTACCAGCGCGGCGCGATCATCGCCAATGGCGACAACACCGACCTCAAGATCGCTGAGTCGGTGCCGGTGAAGGGCACCAGCACCTACCAGCGCGACTACCCGCAAGGCCCGGTCTACGCGCCGGTCACCGGCTACGACACGATCTACAGCACGTCCGGTATCGAGCAGGCCGAGAACGGTGTGCTGTCCGGCACCGACCCGCGGCTGGCCGTGCACAATCTCACCGCGCTGCTGACCGGCAAGCAGAAGCAGGGCGCCACCGTTGAGCTGACCATCAGTCCAGCCGCTCAGCAGGCTGCTTACACGGCGCTGGCCGGCGACGGCGGGCATCCCGCCGCCCTGGTGGCGATCAGCCCGAGCACCGGGGCGATCCTGGCGCTGGCGTCCTACCCGACGTTCGACCCCAACCTGCTCGCGACCCAGAACGGCACGCAGCTCAACAAGGTCGACCAGCAACTGCTGGCGGATCCATCGCAGCCACTGTTGAACCGGGCCATCTCCGAGACCTACCCGCCCGGCTCGTCATTCAAGATCGTCACCAGCTCGGCGGCGTTCTCGACGGGCAAGGTGGCAAACCCGGGCACGCTGGTGCCCGCACCGTCGCCGCTGACGCTGCCCAACGGAAACCACCTGGTCAACGACGGCGGTGAAATCTGCGGCGACGGCAACCCGGCCATCATTCAGGCGTTCTGGATGTCCTGCAATACCGCGTTCGGCAACCTCGGCATCAAGATCACCGCGCCGGTACTGCGGCAGTACTCGAGCCAGTACGGGATGAACCGGTCGCTGTCCATCCCGCTGCACGTGGCACCCAGCGTGCTGCCGGAGGTGAGCGGCTGGACCGACCCGTCACTGACCGCCTTCTCCGCTATCGGACAGTTCAACGACGCGGTGACGCCGCTCCAGGAGGCCATGTTCGCGGCGGCGGTGGCCAATCGCGGCACGCTCATGTACCCCTACCTGGTCCAGCAGGTCGTCGGGCCCGGCCTCGCGCTCATCGACTCGACTAAGACGTCGGTGCTGAGCCAGGCGGTCTCGCCGCAGGTCGCGGGGTACCTGCAGAGCATGATGAATGCCGTCACTCACAATCCGGGCGGCACCGCCTACGCGACGGCGGGACCGCAGGCGACGGGCGGCATCACCATCGACGGCAAGACTGGGACCGCGCAGAACGGCATCGACAACGGCAACCTCAACGACGCGGTCTTTACCTGCTTCGTGCCGGGCAGCGACGGTCAGCCGTCGCCGATCGCCGTCGGCGTGATCGTGCAGGGCGGCGGGTTCGGCGCGGATGCGGCCGCGCCGATCGCGGTGCAGGTCATCCAGGCTTACCTCAGGGCACACTCATGAGCAGGGTGTCCCTGGGCAGGCCCTACCACGGCGCATCGCCGGGTAACGTGACAAGCCGGGCGTGCGGCAGGAACCGCAGACTGTCATGCTGGTCGCAGCCCTCAATAAGCAGGACGGTAACCTAAGTGCGCGACATGACTCAGCCACGGCTGCTCGGCGGCCGCTACGAACTCGACGGCATCGTCGGACGAGGCGGCATGGCCGAGGTATTCCGGGCCCGCGACATCCGTCTTGACCGGGTCGTCGGGGTCAAGACGCTCCGCGACGACCTCGCCCGTGACCAGACATTCCAGGCCAGGTTCCGGCGGGAGGCCCAGTCCGCCGCCTCGCTCAACCACCCCTCCATCGTCGCCGTCTACGACACCGGCGAGGACATGGTCGGCACCCTCCCGGTGCCGTACATCGTGATGGAGTTTGTCGACGGGCGGACGCTGCGCGACCTGCTCAGGGACGATCGCAGGCTGCTGCCGGAGCGCGCTCTCGAGATCACCGACGGCGTGCTGCGGGCGCTGGACTACAGCCACCGGAATGGCATCGTGCATCGCGACATCAAGCCCGGCAACGTGATGCTCACCAGGACCGGCGACATCAAGGTCATGGACTTCGGCATCGCGAGGGCGGTGGCCGATTCACAGCTGACCATGACCCAGACCGCCCAGGTGATCGGCACGGCCCAGTACCTGTCGCCAGAGCAGGCTAGGGGCGAGCGGGTAGACGCTCGCAGCGACTTGTACTCAACTGGCTGCCTGCTGTATGAGCTGCTGACCGGACGGCCGCCGTTCACCGGCGACTCCCCGGTGGCCATCGCCTACCAGCACGTCAAGGAAGATCCGGTACCGCCCTCGCAGATCGATCCGGAGGTGCCGGCCTGGGCCGACGCCATCGTGCTCAAGGCCATGCAGAAAGACCCGGCGGACCGGTACCAGTCGGCCGGCGAGATGCGCAATGACATCCAGCGCGCGCTGTCCGGCGTGCCGCTCGCGGCGCCGATGCCGGCCGTCGCGTACGGCCCCGGCACTCGCCGGATGGGGTCAGCAGCCACCCAGGTAGCCGGCCGCACGGCGGCGATCCCGCCGTACCAGTACGGCTCGCCGGGTTACGGGCCGGACGGCGGCGGCCCGGATGGGCAGCCGCGGCGGCGGCGGGTGTGGCCGTGGATCGCGCTGGCTACCGTGGTCGTGGTGCTCATCGCGGTGATCGTGCTGCTGAAGTTCGTCGGCAGCGGCAGCAGCGGTGTCCCGGTGCCGAACGTGGTCGGCTCGCCGCTCAGCCAGGCAGAAGCCACCCTGGTCCATGACGGCTTCAAGATCGGCACCACGACCCTCCGGTCATCGGCGTCGATGACCAAGGGCGACGTGATCAGCACGAACCCCGCCTACGGCGCGACCGAGCCGAAGAACAGCACGATCAACATCGTCTACTCCAGCGGGCAGCCAGCGAAGACGGGCCTCAGCGTGCCAGACGTGCGCGGGAAGTCGACGGCCGACGCCACCTCGATCCTCCGGTCTGCTGGCTTCAAGGTATCGGTGAGGCAGGGCACGCAGGCGGGCGCGGCGCCCGGCACCGTGATCAGCGAGTCGCCGACCCAGGGAACGCCAGCGCCGCACGGCTCGACCGTGACGATCACCGTGACGCCGTCGCAGGAGACGGTGCCCAGCGTGATCGGTGAGCAGTCGGACCAGGCCATGGCCACGCTGACCAGCGCGCCGTATAACTACATCGTCACGGTCACGCAGGGTCAGGGCCCGAGTACGTACCAGCCTGGCACCGTCTACTCCACCAGCCCCGGTCCCGGCAGCCCGCTGGCGCCGGGCGGGAGCATCACCATCTACGTGCAGGCCCAGGCGAGCCCGTCGCCGTCGATATCGCCGAGTCCGTCACCATCGACGTCGCAGGGCGGTGGCGGTGGTGGCGGTGGCGGCGGCGGTGGCCCCTAGTCGCTGACGAGTCGGCGACGGGGCTAGCCGAGTCCGGGCTGGTCGAATGGCAGGTGCAGGGACGCCCACGGGTAGATGACGTACCACAGCAGCAGACCGACGATCACGACCAGCAGCACGAGCTGCGCGAGCCGGGCGGCAGGCCCGCCCGGCAACCGGCGCCAGAGCCAGCCATACACCGCGGTCAGTTCTCCTGCTGCCGCGGCAGCGCGCGGACGAGCACGCCCGTGACCACCACCGGGCTCGTACCCGTCCACGGCGGGTCACAGGTGATCAGCGTGATCATCCGGAGCCGGGCCCGCTTGCCCGGCCGGTCCGGTACCGGCGCGGCCACCGCCGTGTCCCCGGCCACAACCCGCCTAGGCCCGCTGGTGACCCGATACGTGTAGCTGGCGTCGATCGTCACCACGATGACCAGGCTGCCGGCGCGCAGGTCGGACAGCCGCCAGAACGGGTTGCCGGCCGTCAGCCGGTAACCCGCCACGACGAAGTTGCCGACCTGGCCGGGCAGCGCGGTGCCAGGCAGGTGCCCCGGCGCGACCGCGAGCTGAGCAAGCCCGCTGCCCTGCACCACGACGAACTGCCAGCTCGGTCCCAGCCGCGGGATGCGCAGCAGGGCGAACGGCCTGCCAACCGGCAGACCAGCAGGGCCGGTGAGAGCAGCGAGCTGGTTCGCGCCCGACCACTGGCTGGCCAGCTCGCTGGCGAAGGCGTGTTGCGCGGCGCTTGCTCGCAGCGCCGTGCCCCAGTACAGATAGGCCAGGAATCCCAGCACGACCACGCCGAGCGCACTGAGTAACTCCCCTGACACCCGCAGGCAAAGCCGCACCGTTGTCCATCTCCGAAAGCACTCGGGATTCCTGGTATGCCGGGACGAGCTATATAGCAGAGAGTGCTCATATGCTAGCGACTCGTAGTCGCTCATGCAGCCGAACGTGGTGAGCCCGGAGGCCCTCCGGCAGCCGGGCGCGATATCTCGCCAGACCAACTACGCTTACGGCCGGGGCGTCGGCGCGGCCGGGCCGCCCCACCGTCGGCCTGCTCGCCGGCGGAGAGCCTGTGTCGACCGGGAGATGACTGACGGTGCCGAAGTCCCGAACGCGAAGCAAAGCGGTCTACACGCCGCCGCCCCGGGCCGCTAGGGGGAAGGTGAGCCCGCGCTGGCTCGCGCCGACCATGCTCGGCACCTTGCTGATCGGCCTGGTCTGGATCGTGGTCTTCTATGTCAGCAGCGAGACCTGGCCGGTGAGCGCCATGGGCCCGGGGAATCTCGTGGTCGGCTTTGCCTTCATCATCGTCGGCCTGGGACTCGCCACCCGGTGGCGCTGACTCGCTAGCCGAGAACCGTCCCGACCAGCTGATGGTCGCGGATGATCACGCCAAGCGCCAGGATCGCCAGCACCGCCACGGTGGCGGCTAGCTGGGTCGCACCGCGTCGATGCCGTGGCGCGTAGACGTAGGCCGCGGTGAGAACCGCGCCGGTCACGAGCCCGCCGACGTGTGCCTGCCAGGCGATGTACGGAACGACGAAACCGATGGCTAGGTTGATCACGATCAGGAAGATCACGCCGCGAGCGTCGAGCCCGAGCCGCCGGGCTATCACGAACCAGGCGCCGAACAGGCCGAAGATCGCGCCCGATGCACCAAGAGCGAGCTGGTTCGGCGGCGCCAGGAAGTAGTAGCAGACAGAGCCCCCGATGGCGCTGGCCAGATAGACCGCGAGGTACCGCACCGCGCCGAGGTGGCGCTCCATGGGCGGCCCGACTACCAGCAGTGCCCACATGTTGAACGCGATGTCCAGGATTCCGAGCCCGCCGGTGCCAGGCAGGAACGCGCTGGTGACCAGCCGGTACCACTGGCCGGCGGCCACGCCTGCGGGCTGTCCGTTGACAGCGGCCCGGCTGAGCATCCCCCAGTCGACGGCGAGGCTCGGGTGCGCCAGCAAGATCAGGTAGAGCACGATGTTCAGGCCGATGAGCGCCTGCGTGACCTTGGCTCCGCTCGGGATCGAGCCGCCGAAGCGGCCGGCCGGCCGCCGCGCGGTCTGGTTGCCGCCACGGATGCAGTCCACGCACTGATGACCGACGGCTGCCGGGCGCAGGCAGTCAGGGCAGGCCGGCCGGCCGCAGCGCACGCAGGAGACATAGGTCGGCCGGCCGGGATGCCGGTAGCACACCGGCGGGGCAGCCTGTGCGTGGTCCTGGTTATGGGGGGTGGTCATCTGCCTGCGCGCTGGCTACTGGCTGGCGCCGCGGCTGATCTCGACCGACTCCAGCACGACGTCGGTGACCGGCCGGTCAGCACTGCCGGTGTGCACCCGGCTGATCTCATCGACGATGTCCGTACCGTCGATGACCTCACCGAAGATCGTGTGCTTGCGGTTGAGCCACGGCGTGGGCACGGTCGTGATGAAGAACTGCGAGCCGTTGGTGCCAGGTCCTGCATTCGCCATCGCCAGCAGGTACGGCCGGTCGAAGGCCAGCTCCGGGTGGAACTCGTCGGCGAACTTGTAGCCCGGCCCGCCGGTGCCGGTGCCCAGCGGATCTCCGCCCTGGATCATGAAGTCCGGGATTACCCGGTGGAAGACTGTGCCGTCGTACAGCCTTGCCTGGCTGGACGTGCGAGTGGCCGGGTCGGTCCACTCCCGGCTGCCCTCAGCCAGCTCGACAAAGTTGCGCACGGTCGCGGGAGCGTGATCGGGGAAGAGCCGGACGACGACCTCTCCCTGGCTAGTCCGCAGCGTCGCGGTCAGCGTATTCGTCATACTCCGAATCCTGCCACGCACCGCGAGTGCTCAGGCCACGAGGCGCCTGACGCTGAGCCGTCGCGCGATTGACCCTGGTAATGCCGGGAAGATGTCCAGCCTGACCGGACAACACCTCGGAGGTCATCGTGTCCGTCACGACCAGGAAACAGCCTCTTTCGACTAGCAATGGACTGAGCGACCGGGTCGCCCGGGCCGGCCGGCCGGTGGGCACGCTAGCCGGCAAGACCGTGCCGCTCGCGCAGACCGCAGGCACGACCGTCCGGCAGGGCGCCGGAACGGCAATTGCCAAGGCGACGCCCGCGGTTGATGCCGCGCGGTCCTGGGCTGCCCCGCAGCTGGAGCAGTCGGCCCACGCCATCACCGACAGCATCGCACCGATGATCTCGGAGGCGCTCATAACCGCCGCGCACAAGATCGATGTGCCCAAGCCCAAGAAGCGCATCCGCGGCGGCATGGTGGCCGGGGCGGTGGCGCTGCTAGCGGCCGCGGGTGCCGCGACCTTCGCCGCGATCCGGATGCGGCGGCAGGACACCGGCTTTGCCGCCGATGCAGCGGAGACCAGCGCGCCGTCGGCCGAATCCGGACTGCCCGAGGAGCCGGGACCCGATCCGGACGCCGACGGGCACTCGCGAATCGTCTGAGCCGCGGCCTGCACGGCAGTGACCGCCAGCAGCGCCGCCGCGGCCGTGACATCCGTCACGGCCGGGGCGGTACCGCTGGTACATGACGCATCGGGTCACGCTGCCTAATCTGGGGGCATGCTCCGCCTCTCGGCCGGCCTGCCGGACGACGCCGACGATGCACGGCTGAACCACTACCGGCGGCTGGCGATCGCAGTCATCCTGCTGTTCGTCCTGCTATCGCCTGCAGTCAGCGTGTTCGCCGACCACAGCGTGTCTGCCGCGGAGCGGTGGTTCCTGCTCGTCGGCAGCCTCGTCTTCGTGATCATCGCCTACGCGTTCGGGATCGCGCCGGGATCGCCGGGGATCCGGCCGGCGCCCTGGCTCGCGATCACCGCAATCGTGGGGCTGGCCGTCGCCTTGTTCGCGGTCGGCGGGCCGAACTGGCTGGCGGTCCTCGCGGTAGCGGCGGGTGCCAGCGGGCGGTTCTGCCAGACTCGCTGGCCGGCTGTGGTCAGCTCGGCAGCGTGCGCGGGAGCCGGCTTTGGCGTCGCCATCGCCGGCAGTGTCGGCTTCGGCAACACCCTCGCCGCTACCGTTATCGGACCCATAGTCGCGTTCTTCGCCTACGGTGCGGGCAGACGGGCCGAGGTTGTGAGCGCGCTGCGGCGCGCCAGGGCGGACCTGGCCAGGACCGCCGTGGCCGAAGAGCGCCTGCGCATCGCGCGTGACCTGCACGATCTGCTGGGTCACTCGCTCTCACTGATCACCCTGAAGGCAGAGCTCGCGGGCCGCGTCATCGGAACCGACCCGGACCGGGCCGGCGCGGAGATCGCCGAGCTAGAGTCGGTGGCCAGGCAATCACTGACCGACGTGCGCGCCGCGGTGGCCGGCTACCGGCAGCCTGACCTGGCCGCCGAGCTGGACTCGGCCAGACAGCTCCTGGACTCCGCGGGGATCGCCAGCCAGATCACCGCTGCGGATACGGGCAGCCTCTCGCAGGACGTCGATGCGGCGCTGGCCTGGGCGGTCCGCGAGGGCACCACCAACATCGTCCGGCACTCCAAGGCGACGCACGCCGCCATCAGCGTCAGTGCCGGCCCTGCCACGGCCATGGCGGAGATCAGCGACAACGGGCCGTCCGCCGACAACGGGCCGACCTCGCGGCTGCGGCTCGCCGACGACGAAGTTCGCCCGGACGGCCGGGACGGCCAGGGCCGGGTCAGGCTCGCTGGCTCAGGGCTGGCCGGTCTCGCCGAGCGCGTCCACAGCCTCGGCGGCGAGCTGGCGGCCGGGGTCGTCGCACCGCGCGGCTTCCGGCTTCGGGTCACGGTACCGCTCGGCCCGCAGGCGTAATGGCGATCTCAGCCAGGCTCGGGCCGGACCGGGACAGAATGGTCAGGTGACCGTGCGGATCATGATTGCCGAGGATCAGACGATGGTCCGCCAGGCGCTCGTCGCGCTGCTGGAGCTCGAGCCGGACATCGACGTCGTGGCGGAGGCGGCAACCGGCGACGAAGCGCTCGCGATGGCCCGCAGGCATCAGCCCGACGTGGCGGTGCTGGACATCGAGATGCCCGGCGCCACCGGCATCCAGGTCGCGAGCCAGCTCAGCACGTCGGGGTTCGACGGCGGAATCGTCATCGTCACCACGTTTGACCGTCCTGGCTACCTGCGCGCCGCGATGGCGGCCGGTGCCCGCGGGTTCCTGCTCAAGGATGCTCCGGCGGCGGATCTCGCGGCAGCCATCCGCCGGGTTGCGGCTGGCGAGCTGGTGGTCGACCCCACCCTGGCCGCGGCAGCGCTCGCGCAGGGCGATAGCCCGCTGACCGATCGGGAGGGCGAGGTACTGGCAGCCGCGGCCGGCCATGACGCGATCACCGACATTGCAGCGCGCCTGCACCTGTCGCCCGGCACCGTGCGTAATCACCTGTCCGCGGCCATCCAGAAACTGGGCGCCAGGAACCGGGCAGAGGCCGTGCAGATGGCGCAGCAGAAGGGCTGGCTGTAACTGATGCTGCTCGACACCGTGGTGCGCACCTCCGCGGCCGTCGCCGCTACCCCATCCCGGCTGGCCAAGATAGCCCTGATCGCGGACCTGCTCACGCACGTGCCCGCGGGAGAGATCGACGTTGCCGCCTCGTTCCTGTCCGGCGACCTCACCCAGCGGCAGATAGGCGTCGGATACTCTGCGCTGACCGACCTGATGGGCGGGTACGGCGCCGGAGCGGTGTCCGCAGTGCTGCCGGTCGCGGTTGCCGAGCCGCAGCTCACGCTCACCGAGACCGACCAGATCCTCGGCGAAATCGGCGTGCTAGCGGGACAGGGCTCACAGGCCGAGCGGCGCCGCCTGCTCGGCGGCCTGCTGGCCCGCGCCACCGAGAGCGAGCGCGGCTTCCTGGTGCGGCTGCTGGCCGGGGATCTGCGGCAGGGCGCGCTCGACGGCGTCATGACCGACGCGATCGCGCGGGCCGCGGCCGTACCAGCAGCCGAGGTACGCCGGGCACATCAGCTCAGCGGGTCGCTCGCGGCCAGCGCCGCGACGGCGCTCACCGCGCCCGCCGGTCAGGCCGCCGCGGCGCTGCGGGACGTGGTGCTGGAGGTCGGCCGGCCGGTCCGGCCGATGCTCGCAGCATCCGCACCCACGGTCAGCGTGGCCATGGACCGGACTTCCCCGGCGGCGGTCGAGTGGAAGATCGACGGCGTGCGGGTCCAGGTGCACCGCGACGGCCCCGTCGTCCGCGTCTTCACCAGGACGCTGGATGACATCACCCACCGAGTCCCCGAGCTCGCGGCGGCCGGGCTCGCCCTGGCGGCGAGCACCGCGGTGGCAGACGGCGAGGCCGTGGCGCTGCGGCCAGACGGACGGCCCCAGCCGTTCCAGGTGACTTCGGCGCGTGCGGCGAGCCAGTCCGCCACCACCGACTCCGTGCCGCTCACCCTCTTCCTGTTCGATCTGCTGCACCTAGACGGCGAGAATCTCGTCGACGCGGCCGCCAGTGAGCGAACTGCCCGGCTGGCTGCGATCGCTCCCGCGGCGCTCGTGATCCCGCGGCTGGTCACCGCCGACGTGGCAGCGGCCGAGGAGTTCTTCGCCGCGGCGATCGATCGCGGCCATGAGGGCGTGGTGATCAAGTCGCTCGACGCCCCCTACGGTGTCGGTCGGCGCGGCAGCGAGTGGATCAAGGTCAAGCCACGCCACACCCTCGACCTGCTGGTGCTGGCCGCGGAGTGGGGTCACGGTCGCCGCCAGGGCTGGCTGTCCAACCTGCACCTCGGGGCTCGAGATCCGGCGACGGGGGGCACCGTGATGCTCGGCAAAACCTTCAAGGGGCTTACCGACGCACTCCTGCGCTGGCAGACCGAACGACTCCTGGAGCTTGCCGATGCACCGCAGGGCGAACCCGAGCCGACCCGGCGCGGGGTGGTGCGAGTACGGCCGGAACTGGTGGTGGAGATCGCGTTCGACGGTGTCCAGGCGAGCACCAGGTACCCGGGCGGCGTGACGCTGAGGTTCGCCCGGGTGCTGCGGTACCGACCGGACAAGAGCCCGGCCGAGGCGGACAGCATCGACACCATCCGGGCCCTGTGGTCGGGCGACGAGCTGGACGGCGCGAATCGCCGCGACCCGGGCGGTGCAGAATGAGCTACGGTCCGCGTCCACAGGCCGCCCAGCATTATGCACGGAGGGAACGGCGGTGCGCACGCTCTGGCTCGACGAGGACGGCGCCTGGCGCACCACGCTGCGCGGGCGGCAGGTCCTGACTGACCCGAGGATCAACAAGGGCACCGCCTTCAGCGACACCGAGCGCGCCGAGCTGGGCCTCATCGGGCTGATCCCCGCGGGCCACCTGACGCTCACCGAACAGGCCGACCGCGTCTACGCGCAGTTCCTCAGGCAGTCCAGCAACCTCGCGCGCAACGTGCTGCTCAACGAGCTGCACGATCGGAACCAGGTGCTGTACTACCGGCTGCTTGCCGATCACCTCAGCGAAATGCTCCCGGTGATCTACACTCCGACGGTCGGTGAGGCGATCGAGAACTACAGCCACGAGTACCGGCGCCCGCGGGGCGTGTATCTATCGGTCGACCAGCCTGAGCTGATCGAGCAGTCGCTGCGGTCGCTCGGGCTGAGCGCCGACGACGTGGACCTGATCGTGGCCACCGACGCCGGTGCCATCCTCGGCATCGGTGACTGGGGAGTCGGCGGCATGGGCATCGCCGTCGGCAAGCTTGCCGTCTACACGGCCGCGGCCGGCATCCACCCGGGCCGGGCGATACCGGTAATGCTGGACGTCGGCACCGACCGGCAGAGCCTGCTCGACGACCCGCTGTACATCGGCAACCGGCATCCACGGGTACCAGCTGCGCGGTACGACGAGTTCCTTGCCGCCTTCGTGGCGGCAGTCAGGAAGGTCTTTCCGCTCGCGCTGCTGCACTGGGAAGACATGACGCCGGCCCACGCCCGGCGGCTGCTGACCCGGTACCGAGACGAGCTGCCTAGCTTCAACGACGACATCCAGGGCACGGGTGCCGTCAACCTGGCCGCGGTTCTCGCGGCAGTCAAGGCCACCGGCCTCGGCCTGGCCAGCCATCGCGTCGTGATCCTCGGCGCGGGCACCGCCGGTACCGGGATCGCCGACCAGCTTGCCGCCGCGCTGGAGGCCGATGGCCTGTCCGCGGAGCGGGCACGGTCGGTCTTCTGGGCGGTCGACCGGTACGGGCTGGTCGAAGCCGGGGATGACCGGCTGTCCGTCGACCAGCTCAGGTACGCCCGGAGTCCGGCTGAGGTGGCTAGCTGGCAGCGCGATCCAGCGCTGGGCGGCATCGGGCTCGCCGAGGTGGTGCGACGGGTGCATCCCACCGTGCTGATCGGCACGTCGGCGCGCGGCGGCGCGTTCACCGAGGACATCGTCAAGGACATGGCCGCACACACCGACCGCCCGGTGATCCTGCCGCTGTCCAACCCGACGGAACTGGCGGAGGCGCGGCCCGCCAGCCTCATCGAGTGGACTGGCGGCCGGGCGCTCGTGGCCACCGGGAGCCCGTTCCCGGCTGTGGACTATCGCAGCATCCGGTTTGTCGTCGGCCAGGCCAACAACGCGCTGGTCTTCCCCGGACTCGGACTCGGCACGATCGTCGCCCGGGCGAGCCGGATCACCGACAGCATGCTCAGCGCCGCCGCGCACGCCGTGGCCACGCTTGTCGACGCGGGCGCCCCCGGTTCGCCGCTGCTGCCTGAGATCGCCACGTTGCGCGACACGTCGCTCGCCGTCGCGGTCGCGGTCGCACGGGCCGCCGTCGCTGACGGCGTGGCGCGCGCTCCGCTCGCCGCCGACGACGTGACCGACCTTGTCCGGGCCCGAATGTGGCAGGCCGTGTACCACCCCGTGCGGCCGGCTTGACGGGCTAATCAGCTGTCCTCGAGACGGCGGCCACAACCAGGGCGCGCTGCGGCTCAGCAGGCGAGCAGGCGCGTGCTCGCCGACCTGCGCGGCGGCCGCGCCTTTCTCGCCGCCGAGCTCAGCCGACCGGGCTGGCTGGACTTCGGCGCGTTTCGCTGGCGTGACCTGGCGCTGGCTCAGGGGGTCCGCGCCGCGATCGGCGTCCTCACGCCACTCGTCATCGGGGTAGCCACCGGCCGGGTCGAATACGGCAGCTTTGCCGCGCTTGGCGCGCTGCCGGCCGGATTCGTGTCCTTTCGCGGCGTCAGCCGGACCCGGGTGCTGGCCGTGCTGTGCGCTTCGGCCGGCATGGCCGTGTCGACGTTCGCGGGCGCGACGGCAGCCCGCGAACCTCGGCGGCTGATCCTGGTCGTGTTCGCGGGGGCGTACGCGGTTGGCCTGCTGGCCGCGCTCGGTCCGACGGTCCTCGCGGTGACGTTGCAGTGGCCGGTCGCGCTGCTCATCGCGAGCGCGCTGCCGCTTGGTCC
>JBAUAR010000289.1:0-3275 GCA_049675875.1 Streptosporangiaceae bacterium | reverse complement strand
TCCGGACCGACCGCGCGCGAGCGGTCCGGCTGGACGGGCAGATCGCCGCGCACCGGGAAGACGCGCAGGTCGCCGCCATGCTCGGCAACCTGCTCCGGGCGACGTCCTTCGAGCGGTGGCTGTGCAGCGAGGCGCTGGACTCGCTGGTGCGTGAGGCCTCGGCCACGCTGCTCGACCTGTCCGGCGGGCAGTACGAGCTGGACCGGGACGAGCGAAATGACCTGGTCGTCATCGACTACACAGACGCCGGTACCCGGCGGTCGGTACACACGCTGTCGGGCGGCGAGACCTTCCAAGCGTCCCTCGCGCTGGCGCTGGCTCTGTCCCACCAGGTCATCGGCCTGTCAGCGGGCATGCGCGAGCTGAACTCCATGTTCCTGGACGAGGGATTCGGCACGCTGGACAGCGACACGCTGGACACGGTTGCGAACACGCTAGAACGGCTTGCTGCAGACTCTGACCGCATGGTGGGCGTCATCACCCACGTCCCGGAGCTGGCCGAGCGGGTACCGGTGCGATTCGTCGTCAGTCGGGCCGGTACCACGTCGAGCATCGTCAGGGAGCGGTCGTGACGCCGCCCGAGGCCGGCGCCACAGCGCGGCCGGTGTCGTTCTCCGTCGACCCGTGGGACCCCAGCTACGGGATGGCATTCGGCGAGGAACTCACCGGCGACCCGGCGCACCACGAGTCGACTGCGGAGCTGATCCTCGACCTGGAGGTGCCCGCCGACCGATGGCAGCCGGTGACCGCGGACCCTGGCGACCCCGTTCCCGGCATGATCGTTTTTCTCGACGGGGTGCGCCGGATCGACGCGCGCGTGTGGGTGCACGGTGAGGACCCGCAGCCCGCGCCCGGTATCGCGGCTTCCTACGCCGCTGGCCTGGTCTGCCTCAACGGCACCGCGCAGATCGCGGACGTTGCGGTGGAGCGCGGGCTGTTCACCCCGGCGGCCGGGGCCGTCGACATCGACAGCAGGCACGCACGCTACGTTGCCCGGAAGGCTGCCGGGCCGGGGCCGGAGCAGCTGTCGCTGGCATTGCAGCAGCACCTGAGCGAGACCGAGGTGCGGCTCGCGCTGCTGTTCCGGGCGAGTCAGCCGGACGGCGACGACCTGCTGTTCGTCGACGGACCGCTACGCGGCCGGACGCACCTGGACCGCACGATCGGATACGTGAAGACGCACCACACCAGCTACTTGCCGGCCGAGCAGGCCGCGGTCGTCGGCGCGCTGCGGCCCGGCCAGCGGACGCCCGCGTTCACGATGGGCACGTCCTGGCGGCGGAACTCCTGGTACCTGCGGCTGCCTGGTGCGGGCGACGCGCCATGGGCAGGGGTGGTGCGACTGGAATGCTCGGCCGACCTGCTGCTGCCGGAGGTACGGCGACTCGCCGACCTGAGCGCGCGGCTGCTGCCGCCGCTCGCCAGCTCCCGGCACAAGGATCCGCGGGCGCCGCAGAACCTGGTCCCGATCGGTGGCCTGGAACGCGAGCTACGGCGCCGCCTGGGCGACCAGCAGCTGCTGTATCGCTCGCTCTCGGCCGCCGCATCCGCTGGCTAACGTGGGCAGCGCGGACGTCACGCGGGCAGACGCGCGTGACCGCCAGTGCGGGGGTGGGATTGTGCCGGAGGACGCGCTCGACGTACCGATCATGCTGGCTGGCCGACCAGAGTTGCTGCGGGACGCGTCTGACCGCGCGGCCCGCTACCTGGCCGGGATCGGGGACCGGCGGGTAGCACCCGACGCCGCTGCCGTGGGCAGGCTAGCGGAGCTCGACTTCGCGCTGCCGGCCGTCGGCCTGTCCGCCGCTGACGTCCTTGCCCGGCTCGACACCATAGGCTCGCCGGCCACGGTCGCGAGCAACGGTCCGCGGTACTTCGGTTTCGTCACAGGCGCGGCCCTGCCGGTCGCGCAGGCCGCTGCGTGGCTCGGCGCGGCGTGGGATCAGAACGCCGCGCTGACCGTGATGTCGCCGGTCGCCGCGCGCCTCGGCGTGGTAGCGACGCGCTGGATCACCGACCTGCTCGGGCTGCCCGAAGAGACGGCGGGTGCCTTCGTCACGGGTGCCACCATGGCGAACGCGACGTGCCTTGCCGCCGCGAGGGATGCCGTGCTGACCCGGCACGGCTGGGACGCCGCCGGCCAGGGTCTGGTGGGCGCGCCGCAGATAACTGTCGTCGTCGGCGCCGAGGTCCACACCACAGTCCGCAAGGCGCTCGGGCTGATCGGGCTGGGCAGGGACCGGGTGACAATACTGCCCGCCGACGGCCAGGGCCGGATCGATCCGGCCAACCTGCCGGCCGTCTCCGGACCGGCGATCGTGTGCTTGCAGGCGGGCAACGTGAACACCGGGGGGAGCGACCCGTTCCCGCCGCTGATGGACTGGGCACGTCGGCAGGGTGCGTGGATCCATGTTGACGGGGCCTTCGGCTTGTGGGCCGCGGCTGCGCCCGAGCTGGCGGATCGGGTCGCCGGGATGGCCGACGCGGACTCCTGGGCCACCGACTGTCACAAGTGGCTCAACACCACCTACGACTGCGGCGTCGCGCTGGTCCGGGAGCGGCACGCGCTCCTAGCGGCGATGGAGGCGTCGGCCTCGTATCTGCCCGGCGCCGACGCGGAGGGCATGGCGCTAACGCCGATGTCCTCGCAGCGCGCCCGCGGCGTCGAGGTGTGGGCAGCGCTGGCGATGCTCGGCCGAGCCGGCGTCGCCGAGCTCGTGGGCCGCAGCTGCCGTCTTGCGCGCCGGTTCGCGGCGGGGCTTCGAGACGCCGGCTTCGACGTACTCAACCAGGTGGTCCTCAACCAGGTCCTGGTGTCCTTCGGCACGCCAGCGCAGACCGATGCGGTCATCGCGGCGGTGCAGGCGGACGGCACCTGCTGGTGTGGTCCGACGACGTGGCGGGACGTTCGGGCCATGCGGGTCAGCGTCAGCGGCTGGAGCACCACCGACTCCGACATCGACCGCAGCGTGGCGGCGGTTCGGCGCGCTGCCACTGCGAGCGAGAGCTCGCCTGCCGGATAACGCGATGCCGCACGCGCGGGACGCCTCCGCCGGCCGGCCCGGAAGAGCCTTCGCGATCAGGGAATTGTTGGCTCGTCGCCGGGTCTCGGGTCGGAATCGCGGTCGGCTGCGCCCGGAGCCTCATCTGTACCGGCGCTTACCGGGACCGCTGACGGGGCTTGCCCGAACGGCGGCGCGGCTAGCCGGATGCGCCGCGGCAGCGGCGCCCGCACGGCCGGATCGCCGGCGTTGCGGTGCTCGCCGGCCGGGACC
>JBAUAR010000288.1:0-2347 GCA_049675875.1 Streptosporangiaceae bacterium | reverse complement strand
GCGCTGGGCCGAGCACGGCCGCTGGGCGGGGCGCCGGCCGCTGGGCGGGCGCCGCCGTCATGTCACAGGGCGAGGCGCGATCTCGTCTCAGCATTTGATCGGATAGCTACAGCGAGCAGTCCGGAGGGACAGCGATGAGCCAGAGTCCGGCGGGCGGTACCAAGACCGCCGAGATCTACCAGACACTGCGGCCGCTGCTGTTCTCGATCGCCTACCGCATGCTCGGCAGCGTGACCGAGGCCGAGGACATCGTGCAGGAGGCCTTCGTGCGGTATCACCGCGTGGTCTCCACCCAGGGTCAGCCCGACTCGCCGAAGGCCTACCTGTCCACCGTGGTGACCCGGCTGTGCATCGATCACCTGCAGTCAGCCAGGGTCCGGCGCGAGTCGTACGTGGGCGAATGGCTGCCAGAACCGCTGCTCACCGGACCGGAGCCGCTCGCGAGCGGCAGCCAGGACCCGGCCGCGGCTGCCGAGCAAGCCGACACCCTGTCCATGGCGTTCCTGCTGCTGCTGGAGCGGCTGACGCCGCTGGAGCGGGCGGTATTCCTGCTGCATGACATATTCGGCTATGCCTACGACGAGACGGCGGGCATCGTCGGCCGCAGCGCCGTCAGCTGCCGGCAGGTCGCACACCGAGCCAGGCAGCATGTCGAAGCCGGGCGGCCGCGATTCGACCCCGAGGCAAGCCAGCGCGACGAACTGGCCGCGCGGTTCTTCGGCGCTGTCGAGCACGGGGACATGGCCGCCCTGGTCAGCATGCTCGCGGCCGACGTCGAGGTGCATGGCGACAGCGCCGGCGCCCCGGTGCACTGGCGGCGGACCATCGGCGGCCGGGACCACGTCGGACGTCTGCTGGTCGCGATCGCCAGGCAGCTCCGTGCCGTGCACGGCTCGCTCGAGCCGGCCGGCGTCAACGGCCAGCCAGGAGCGCTCGTGCGGGCGGCGGACGGCAGCCTGATCGGCGTGCTCAGCCTCGACATCGTCGACGGTCAGGTCCAGACATTCCGCAGCATCATCAGCCGCGACAAGCTGCGGCACCTGGGCCCGCTCGCCGATCTCACCGCGCTGCTCGACCAGCGGCGGCGCGGCTAACGGCGCCGGTGTTACTCTGCCGCTTTGACTGCGGGCTGCTGCGAAGGCCGCCGATGGCGGCACGGGGAGACACATGGTCGTTCCGCTGGCCGCGCGATACGTGGCCGCGGCGGTAGGCGTGCTGCTCGTCATCACCGCGGGCGGCAGCGTCGTCGGCACGCTCATCGTGCCGCGGTCGGTGAGCAGCTGGCTCACCCGGAAGGTCGACCAGGTCGTCAACGGCGTCTTCGTGATGATCACCACGGTGGTTCGCGACCACCGCAGGCGCGACCGGATTCTGGCCACACAGGCGGCCACCATCCTCATCGCCCAGATAGCGGCGTGGCTGGGCATGTTTTTCCTCGGTTTCGGGCTCATCTTCTGGCCGCTCGTGCATGGCGGCATCACCGACGCGTTCCGGCTGGCAGGGCCCGGCCTCTGGCAGATCGGCACCGACGAAGCACGCGGCGGCGTGGAGCGAGCGCTGCTCGACATCGCCGCCGTGATCGGCATCCTGACGATCACGCTGCAGATCGCCTACCTGCCCACGCTCTACACCGAGTTCAACCGGCGTGAGAACGCCGTGGCGCTGCTGGCGGCGCGCGCCGGGGTGCCGAGCTGGGGACCAGAACTACTCGCCCGCACCCACTACGCGCTCGGCACCGGCGTGTCCACGCTGGACACCCTGCCGCAGCTGTACGGCGAGTGGGAGATCTGGGCTGCTGAGGTCGGCGAGAGCCACACCACCTACCTCCCGCTCGTCCGGTTCCGGTCTCCGAAGCCGCTGTCCTCCTGGGTCACGTCCTTGCTGGCCGTACTGGACTCGGCGGCGCTCATGCTGTCACTCAATCCGTCGACGGCGCCGGTCGTGTCCGCCCGGCTGTGCCTGCGCGCCGGATTCATCTGCTTTGGCGACGTCGCCAGGGCAATGGGATTCGACATACCGGCAGAGCCGGACCCAAGCCTGGGCATCTCTGTCAGCTACCAAGAGTTCCTGGAAGCGATCGCCGTGCTGCGACTCGTCCACTTCGATATGGAGCGCTCGCCCGAGGACGCGTGGCCGGACTTTGTCGGCTGGCGGGTCAACTACGAACAGGCGGCGTTCGCTGTCGCGTATGCGATCGACGCGGTCCCCGCGGCGTGGTCAGGTCCGCGGCGAGACAAGAACAAGGCGGCGATCCGGCCACTGCGGCCGCCCTATGGCAGGCCACCCGCTGATGGGGACGGTACGGCAGGGGCTGACACGCCAGCGGCCAGGCCGCCGGAGGCCGCAC
>JBAUAR010000287.1:0-4986 GCA_049675875.1 Streptosporangiaceae bacterium | reverse complement strand
CGCACGACTTCCGCAGGCTGCTGGCCACCGACCTGGTCAACAACGGGCTGCCGATCCACATCGGAGCCGCCCTGCTTGGACACCTGAACCTTGAAACAACCCGGGGTTACGCCAACTCTCGGGAATTGCATCAGATGGGCGAGCCGAATACGGCACTCCGGCAATTGGCGGCCTGAACCGCGCGCGGAGTTGCCCGCATACTCGGGCTTGCGGCGTGTCGAGCTGGCCACTTGATCCCGCCTGATGCATGATATGCCCATCAACCGAAGATGGGGGTCGCGTTGCGACAGGCTGTGCTGGCGGGCGCGGCGAGCGCCGAGCTCGTGGATGGCGTCCGGCAGCTGCGACCGGAGGACGCGATGGTGGAGGCGATGCTGCGGGGCTGGCGGGCGCAGCAGACCGCGCGCGGGCTGCGAGTCTCGACCATCGACCCGCGGGAGCGACTGGTGCGCCGGTTCGTGTCGTTCACCAATGAGTTCCCGTGGCAGTGGGGACCGGGGCACGTGGACGAGTGGACACTGACCCTGACCACGGAGAATCACCTTGCCCCGGCAACGATCCGCGGCTACCAGACCGATCTTCGGCTGTTCAGCGAGTACCTCACCGATTCTCGTTACGGCTGGGCCACGGCGTGCGAGGAGTCGTTCGGCGAGTTCCCGGTGCCGATCTGCCACGAGTGGAACACCATCGCGCACCTCAACAACTATGAAGGCAGCCCCGAAGCCCGGCCGCTGTCGCGCGAGGAGTTGCAGCGGTTCCTGGACTACGCCGACGACCAGGTCGAGCGGGCCGCGCTCAGCAAGCGCAAGGGCGCGCTGGCCGCCTACCGGGACGCGACGCTGTTCAAGGTGGTCTACGGCTGGGGGCTGCGGCGCACTGAGACCTCCAAGCTGGATCTGACCGACTGGGGCCGTAATCCGGCAGCGGCGGAGTTCGGCCGGTACGGGATGCTGCACGTGCGTTACGGCAAGGCGGTGCGCGGCCAGCCGCCACGGCGGCGCAACGTGGCCTCGGTGATGGGCTGGGCGGTGGACGCGGTCACCGACTACGTCGAGAACATCCGGCCTCGGTTCGGTGTCGTGGATCATCCGGCGTTGTGGGTAACCGAGCGGGGCGGGCGGATCAAGCCGGCCGAGATCAACGCCCGCTTCGTCGCCTACCGCGACGCGCTCGGGCTGCCACGCGACTTGTCGCCTCATTCGCTGAGGCATTCGTATATCACCCACCTGACCGAGGATGGGGCGGACCGCCGGTTCCTGCAGGAGCAAGTCGGGCATCGCTGTGACACTTCGACGGCGATCTATACCCACGTCAGTTCGGATTTCATGAACACCGCGCTGCGTAAGGCGATCGGTCCAGCCTTCGACGCCCCGACCCTGGACGTCCCGGCCGGGCAACACCCGGCCGGGCAACCGAACGACGGTAAGGAGCGCTGATGGCACGCAGGCTTGACTACCGCTGGCACCTGCGGCAGGTGATGGCCGACCGCGATATGTTCGCCACCACCGACCTGATCGACCCGCTGGCCGCGCGCGGGATCCGGCTGTCCTCCAGCCAGGTCTACCGGCTGGTGGTTGAGCGGCGCCTGAAGATTCTGATGGCTCTGCTGGACATCCTGGACTGCTCGATGACTGAGCTGATCGAACCCGTCGCTGCCGGGGGCGGGGCTCGCAAGACCAAGACAGCCGGCGGCGCCGATGCGGGAGTGGGTGAGCTGCGACCCAGGCGTGCGCGCATCACCCCGGCCGGCCGGTAGCCGGTGACCGCACCGACAGCGGAGGTGCTCGCTGACCCGGTCGGCGTCATCGTCGATCTGGTGGCCAGCCTTGAGCCGGCGCTGGGCCGGGCGGGGATCGGCGAGATCGTGGCGGGGGTGGCCGGCGGGCGGGCCAGTCGCCGACGGCTCGCGCAGGCACTGCTGGATCGGCCGGCGGTCCTGGCCGACGGCCGGTCCCCGGCGCCACGGATCGTCGGCGATCTGCTGATTGCGCTGCGCAAAGCCGACGTGACGAGCGTGTCGCCGCCGGTCTGCACCGAGTGTGGCAAGGCTCTGCGCACGCTGCAACGTCGCGGCCAGGACTGGTATTGCGGAGTCTGCGGTCCCGCGCGTGAGCCGTGCACGGTCTGCGGGAAGACGCGGCGGATCGCCCGCCGCGACCGGGCCGGACAACCGCTGTGTCACCTGTGCCGGGCCGATGACAGCGACGAGGCAATGCTGACCCTGCACCAGATCATCGGCGGGATCGAGCCCGGCCTCACGAGCGAGACGATCACGACTGCGGTGCAAGCCGTCGCGAGGACCGGGCAACGCCACCGGCTGGCGTGGGCACTGAGCGACCATCCCGAACTGCTCACCGGGTCGGGAGCCCAGGCACCGATCCCCTCGGTGCTGCGGCTGATCGACTCGCTGACCGACGCCGGTGCCGGGCGCATCGTGCGCCCCGCATGCCCGCACTGCCGCCGGACGATCACCCTGTTCAAGCGGCGCGAGGGAATCTGGCTTTGCCGCAACTGTGTCGCCAGATCCCGCGCCGTGATCTGCGCGCGCTGCGGCACGCGCCGCGAAGCAGCAGCCCGCGACGAGCACGGCGAACCGTTGTGTCCCCACTGTCTGATCACCGATCCGGCGAACCTGGAAACCTGCGCAGGCTGCGGCCGTCGCCGCTCGGTGAGCGTCCGGACACCCGACGGTCCGCTGTGTCCCTCGTGTCGGCCGCAGACGACGATGACCTGCTCGATCTGCGGCCGCCTCGCGCCCGCAGTGCTCTCCAAACTCACCGGGCAACCCTGCTGTCACGCCTGCCTGCAGCGGCGAGCACGCTGCACTGGCTGCAACGCCGTCAAACCCATCCGCAGCGGCACGCTCACCGAGCCGGTCTGTGGTTCCTGCACCCGCCCCGACGCCTCCTGGCACGCCTGCCCCGGCTGCGGGCAGCGCACCCAGTACCGCTCGCGGCGCTGCGCCCGCTGCTCGCTGCGGCAGCGGCTCGGTGAGCTGCTGCGCGATGACACCGGACAGATCCACTCCAAATTGCAGGTCCTGCACGACAATCTCGCCCGTCACGACCGCCCAGACACTGTGCTGGCCTGGCTGAACAAGGACGCGACGACCACCGTCTTGCGTGAACTCGCCGCAGGGCAGCGCGCACTGACCCACGCCGGGCTCGACGAGCTGCCCGACGCCAAGCCGCTGCGGCACCTGCGCAGCGTCCTGGTCGCCACCGGCGCACTGCCGCCCCGTGACGAACAGCTGATCCGCCTTGAGCGCTGGATCACCACCACCATCACCGCGCACCCCGGCCAGCACCTGCTGCACCGCTACGCCATCTGGCACGTCCTGCGTCGGCTGCGGCAACGCAACAACGGGCGACACATCAGCTACGGCCAGCACGTCGGTGCCCGGCAACAGGTCAGGGGCGCGATCACACTGCTCGACTGGATCACCAGCCACGACCTCACCCTCACCACCGTGCAGCAAGGTGATCTCGACACCTGGCTGACCAGCGAGGGCTCCAAACACCGCCGCGAGGCCGGGCACTTCGTCCGCTGGGCCAGAGCGCAGAGACTGACCAACCTCGATTTCGCCGCCACCAGATGGGACGGCCCGGCCGGCGAGTTCGACACCGAGATCCGCTGGCAGCAGGCCCGCCGGCTGCTCCACGACGACGCCATCACCACCGGCGACCGTGTCGCCGGCCTGCTCGTCCTGCTCTACGCGCAATGGCCCGCCGTGGTCGCCCGCCTCACCCTCGAGCACGTCCACGCCGACGAACACCAGGTACGGCTTCGGCTCGGCCGCGAACCGATCGTGCTGCCCGAGCCCCTCGCCGAACTCGTCCTCCAACTCGTCGCCGCCCGCCACGGCCACGCCACCCTTGGCGACCAGGGAGCCTCCCCATGGCTGTTCCCCGGCGGCCGGCCCGGCCGGCCGATCAGCGCCGAACACCTCGGCGAACGCCTGCGCCAGCTCGGCCTGCGACCCGGCCAGGATCGCTCCGGCGCACTGTTCGCCCTCGCCACCGAACTCCCCGCCGCCCTGCTCGCCCGGCTGCTCGGCATCCACATCAGCGTCGCCGTCGCCTGGCAACGCGCCAGCAGCGGAGATTGGACCAACTACGCCGCCGACTACAGCCGTCGTCAACACGACCCCAACGAGCTTGCCGACGGCACCGATGACGATCTCTGGTGAGAGGTACTCCGAGAGTTCCAATATCTGACTCCGCCAGAGGCCGTCTTCAACGAGGACGTCATCCGCCACTACCAGGCATTCCTCGACCGGCGCCGCCAAGCCCGGCCGGCCGACGAGTACCCGGCCGTCACCCAGCCCAAGTGGCTCGGGTTCGAAGAACACTTCGACCAGCGCAAGGTCGAACTGGGAGGATGCGCCCGACCCTACGGGACCCCATGCCAGCACGAGCACGCCTGTTTCTCTGAACTAACCGTTTAGATATCGTTTGTCCGTTTCTAGATCCGCGTGCCCGGTGGCGTGGGCGATGGCACTGACGACGAGGCTCGCGTTGCGGCGGTCGATGCCGGGCAGGGCGTCGTAGTGACTGATCGGGGTTCCGCCGGCGATGCTGGCGGCCAGGAGGAGCATCCGCCGCTCGCCGCTGCTGGACGGGAACTCGCCGGCGTTGAGGGCGGTAATGGCGGCTTCCCAGTCGGTGCTGGCCAAGAGGGTGACGCCGTCGGCTGGTGCCGGTGGTGATGAAGCGGTCTGTCATGGGCTGGAGCCGGATCTGCAGTGGGCGCTGGGCGAACATGACCGGCAGCAGCCAATCCTCTAGGTCAAGCTGCTGATCGAAGTAGGCTTGTCGCCCTTTGCGCTCGTGAAGTTCCCGCCGGGGCGGCTACCAGACCGATCTTCGGCTGTTCAGCGAGTACCTCACCGATTCTCGTTACGGCTGGGCCACGGCGTGCGAGGAGTCGTTCGGCGAGTTCCCGGTGCCGATCTGCCACGAGTGGAACACCCTCGCGCACCTCAAC
>JBAUAR010000286.1:0-2653 GCA_049675875.1 Streptosporangiaceae bacterium | reverse complement strand
GGGCGGGCGGGTGCCGCCAACTTCGGGGCGGGTGCCCCCAAGGGCGGGCGGGTACCGCCAAGCGCGGCCAGGATGTCGGCGGCGACGGGCCGCGCTTGGGGCGCATTGGGCGGTGTTGGCGTGGGCTAGGCCTTGGCCCCGGCGGTCGCCGCGAGGGCCGTCGCACTGGCACGCAGCTCGGTCTCAGCGCGCCGGTGCAGGCCGCCGCCGAAGGTAATTCTGGCCACCCCGGTGGCGCCGAGCTCCGCGAGCGTCAGGCCGTTTCGCTGATGCATGGCGTTGACCGGGCCGCCGATACGCCGCACCAGTTCTGGCAGCGCCGCCTCCGGCGCGACGATCGGATACGTGCAGTCCGCGCCGGCGGCGAGGTAACGGCTCGCCCTGGCGACCGCAGCGTCGACCAGCGCGGCCGGATCGGCTCCGGAATCCCCGGCGGGCGGCCGGATGAACACGTCGACCCGGGCATTGACGACCAGGTCCTGGCCGGCCTCGGCGCGAACCGCGGCGAGGAAGTCGGCCTGCCGGTCAGGGTCGGTCAGCGTTCCCTGCGCCGGGTCGGAGTCTTCGAGATTGCAGCCCACCACGCCGCACTCAGCAAGCGTCGCGACCAGTTCGCCGGGCGCCAGGCCGTAGCCGTTCTCGATGTCGGCAGTCACCGGAACGGGCACGCTGCGCGCGATCCGGGCCACCGCGGCAAACATCTCGGCGGCCGGCGTCTGGCCATCGTCGTAGCCGAGGGTAGCCGCGACCGCCGAGCTCGAGGTCGCCAGCGCGGCGAACCCGGCATCGGCGAAGGCCCGCGCACTGACCGGATCCCACACGTTCGGCAGGATCAGCGGCTGCGGGCCACGATGCATGTCCCGCAGCCGCTGCGCGCCAGAACTCATGGCTGGTACGAGCCTGGCAGCCACGCCCTCGTGCTCACCCCGATCGCGTTCCATGCGTTGATCGTAACGATGAGGCTGATCAGCGCGCCGAGTTCGGCCGGGCTGAACTGCTCGGCGGCCTGCGCGAAGTCGGCGGCTGGCACGTGCGTCTGCGGCATCAGCGTCACCGACTCAGTGAGCGAGAGCGCGGCTCGCTCGCGCGCGGTAAAGAACGGCGTCTCCCGCCAGGCGGGCAGCGCGTAGATCCGCTGCTCAGTCTCGCCCGCCGCCCTGGCGTCCTTGGTGTGCATGTCGATGCAGTACGCGCACCCGTTGAGCTGGGACGCGCGGATGCGGACTAGCTCGCGCAGCCGGACGTCGAAGTCGACCTTGTCGAGTTCCCTGGTCGCAGCCTGGTCGAGATGGGCCATCGCACGGCTGAAGCCGGGCGCCTGCGCGTCGAAATCGATCCGGGACCGGACTGCCTCGTCCACTACGGTCATCGAGGGTTCCCTCCGTGTTGGTTGCTGCTGTTCCTCGTTCCACGCTAGGCGACAAGAGGATCAAGATTAAGATCCAATTCCATGCGGGGAACGTGGTCCACTTCGGCCGGTCTCGACCTCCACCTCGAGCTGTCTGGCACCCGGCCACGGGCCGGGCTCGAGGCGGCGCTGCGCGATGCGGTGCGCAGCGGACGGCTGGCGGCAGGGACAGCGCTGCCCGCGTCGCGGGCGCTGGCCCGGGATCTCGGCGTCGCGCGGAACACTGTGGCCGAGGCCTACGGCCAGCTCATAGCTGAAGGGTGGCTGTCGGCCCGGCACGGATCAGGCACCTGGGTGGCGGAGCGGGCTGGCCAGGTCACGGCAGCGATCAGCGTGCCGAGCCCGGCCGTTTCCGGTGGCCCGCGCTACGACTTGCGGCCGGGCGTGCCCGACGTCGCGGCGTTCCCGCGCGCGGCCTGGCTGGCCACTGCGCGCCGGGCGCTCGCCGTGGCGCCTGCCGACGAGCTCAGCTACGCCGATCACCGTGGCCTGGAGCCGCTGCGCGTGGCGCTGGCCGAGTACGTCGGCCGGGCCCGCGGGGTCTCGACCACACCAGACCGCATCGTGGTGTGCGCAGGCTTCGCGCAGGGCCTGGGGTTGCTCTGCGAGGTGCTGCGCGCCGCCGGGACTTCCGCGCTGGCGGTCGAGGCCTACGGCCACCCCGGTCATCGCCAGATTGCGAACTGGGCGGGCATGCGAATGACCGCCCTGCCGGCGGACGACCGCGGCGCCGTCGTAGCAGCGCTCCCGGCGGTGGCCGGCGCGGTTCTGCTGACGCCCGCGCACCAGTACCCGCTCGGGGCCGCGCTCGCTCCGGAGCGCCGGCGCGAGGTCGCCAGCTGGGCGATGCGGACCGGGGGAGTCGTCATCGAAGACGACTATGACGGCGAATTCCGTTACGACCGGCAGGCGGTCGGCGCGCTGCAACCGCTAGCGCCCGAGCACATCGTCTACGCGGGCACGGCGAGCAAGAGCCTGGCGCCCGGCTTGCGACTCGGCTGGCTCGCGCTGCCGGAGCGGCTGGCCGCCGACCTCGCCGCGGTCAAGCGGGTGGCCGGGCAGCTCAGCAGCAGCCTGGATCAGCTCACGCTGGCCGAGCTGATCCGGTCAGGAGGCTACGACCGGCAGGTCCGCCGGGCCAGGCTCGCGTACCGGCGGCGCCGGGACCGGCTGGTCAGCGCGCTGGCGAGGGATGTCCCTGCGGTCACCGTCACCGGCATCGCGGCGGGCCTGCACGTGCTGGCG
>JBAUAR010000285.1:0-8893 GCA_049675875.1 Streptosporangiaceae bacterium | reverse complement strand
CTAGGTCGCGAGCAGCTCGCCGGTCGCCTCTTGCGCCAGGATCTCGGTCCACATCCGCATGTA
Organism: Streptosporangiaceae bacterium; assembly: GCA_049675875.1. GTDB lineage: Bacteria > Actinomycetota > Actinomycetes > Streptosporangiales > Streptosporangiaceae > JAJYUU01. Next base: position 8,830 of record JBAUAR010000285.1, on the reverse strand, counting down.
CTGCTGCTCGCTGAGCCGTTCGCGGCCGCGCAGCAGCCGCCGCCGGTTCGCCCACGCCGGGTCGCGGGTGGTGCTGCGGCGGCCGTAGACCTGCCGGGTGACCCGCTGCCGGACCCTGGTCACCGCCTGGTTGGCGAGGCGGACCAGGTGGAAGTGGTCGACCACGATCACGGCATGCGGCAGCGCGTTGGTGACGGCGGACCGGTAGACCGCGCACGGGTCGATGGCCACGAACATGAGCTGGTCCTTCCAGGCCTGACCGCGGTCGTCCAGCCACCCGGTGACCGCCTTGCCGGTCCGGCCGGCGACCTGGCCGAGCAGCCGCCCGGTCCCGGACAGGTCAGTGAAGTTCGTCTCGAACCGCTCCGTCCGCTCCCACTTCCCGGAGTCGTCCTGGACCCATTTCGGCTTGCCGCGGCGGGTCTCATCAATGCCCAGCACCACCGGCGCCGCCGGCTCGGTCAGCAGCCCGTCCGCATGCTGCACGTAGTTCCGGTGCGCCACCGGCCAGCTCACGCCCAGCTCGGCCGCGACCGCGGACACGCTGCGGCCCGAGGCGACCTGCCGGGCCAGCTGCCGGCACAGCCGCCCGGTCAGCCGCGCCCGCGCCGGGATCCCGGTGACCGACTCGGTGAACACCTTCCGCGGACAGGCTTCCTCCCGGCACCGGTACTGCCGCTTCCGCCACCGCACCGCCAGCGGCTCCTCGCCGTACGGCAGATCGCGTGGCCGGGTCGTCCGGTGCTGCTTCACCGACGTCGACACAACCCCGCACGCCGGGCAGCCCGCCGCGCTGCTCGCGGCCGTCACGACGTGCACTAACCGCACCAGCTCGCCATCCACGATGACGCGCTCAACGAGATCCACTGCCACGCCAGGCAGCCCGAACAGAATCGAAGTACCGTTCTCCATAAGCCCGTGGCTCCTTCACCAGCTGTCCTTGATCAACAGCCAGTGTCGGGGAGCCACGGGCCTTCGCCTGTCAGGCTGAGCCCGTGTCCTGCCCCATCAAGTTAGAAGAGCCCCTTTGCTACTAAGAAGGACGCAGAGATCTGGCTCAGCCGAGCCGAACTTGAGATCATCGGCGATGACTGGATCGACCCGGATGCAGTGCTGTCCAGCTGGGCACCTACGCATCGGCATGGATCAGTGAGCGCCCGAACCTGCGCCCCCGGACGATTGAGTTGTACCGCTACCTGCTGCGGCGACACTTGGTGCCGACGTTCGGCAGCTGGCCGATCCGAGACCTCCGCGAGGCGCATATCCGGCGCTGGCGCAAAGACCTGCTTGATGCGGAAGTCAGTAATGTCACCCTTGCCAAGGCCTACCGGCTCCTCAAAGCGATCCTGAACACCGCAGTCGACGATGGCCTGATTCGACGCAATCCGTGCAGGATCAAGGGGGCGGGTCAAGAGCCCTCACCGGAGCGGCCAGTCCTCGACCTCGGCCAGGTCTTTGCTCTCGCCGAAAAGATCGACGAGCGCTATCAGGCGCTAGTTCTGCTTGCCAGCCTTACCGGCCTCCGGTGGGGCGAGCTTGCGGGTCTCCGTAGATGTGACATCGATCTGGGTGGCCGCACTGTCAGGGTCGTTCGGCAACTCGCTGAGGCACGGGCGGCGGCTTTGCCATCGGACCGCCGAAGTCCGACGCCGGGAGACGCATTGTCGCGCTCCCCGAGGTGATCATTCCTCACCTTCGCCGTCACCTTGAACAGTTCGCAGCCGACGGTGACTCTGCTCTCGCATTCACCAGCCCGACGGGGCAGCCGCTTCGTCACGGCCACTTCCGCACGCGTGTCTGGAAGAAGGCGCTGGCAGCCGCAGGGTTGCCCGACATGCATTTTCATGATCTCCGGCACACCGGAAACGACCTCGCCGTATCGACGGGCGCGAGTCTGCGCGACCTTATGGACCGCATGGGCCACTCGACCACCAGAGCCGCGCTGATCTATCAGCACCGGAGCGACAAGCGTCAGCACGCGATCGCCGACGCGCTCAGCGATCTTGCCGTAGCCGAACTCAAACGGCGCGCCGAGGACCTGAGAGGCACTCCTCGCCGAAGGGCATCGGGCACGCAACGGGCACGGCGGCCCGGAAACGGTGCCAAAGCCGAGTGAGCGTATCCGAAGGGTCATCGGCGGCAGGCGCCGTGAGCTGGCATAACTCGACTATTGATCTTGGCGCCCCGAGCAGGACTCGAACCTGCGGCCTACTGCTTAGGAGGCAAACCCGAACCAGGCCAGACGACGCTCAACGCCGCCCTACACGGCGCTGAGCTGGGACGACAATCGCCTGACGACGCCTGACGACGCTCGGCTGCTGTAGGTGTTGGCTCTCAGTTTGGCTCTCGGAGCCCCGACTGAAAGCGCCTGTCGGCAACCACGGCACGACGGTCCCGGAGCCATCGAGCTTCTGCTGCCGGAGGGGTAATGCCTGCAGCTCAGGCGTGGGCAACCGCAGTTGTATGCCCGCCGGGATCAGCAGCTTAAGAGACACGCACGCTAGCAGGGTCTGAGAAAGTTCCGTATACTCGGAAGTCGAGACCTATGCAGGGGGGCGGTTCGCGATGTCGGTCGCCATCGAGGAGAAACGGATCCGGAACCTGTTCGACCGGGTGGAGACTGTCGAAGACGTCGCTCGTACCCTCCCAGAGGACGACGAGCGGAGGGCGCGGTTGCTGGAGGTTTCCAGTGCCGCGCTGGCGGAGGAGAGCACCGTCCGCCCGGTCATTGCGGCTCGGCTGCTTGGCCTCAGCGAGAAGACTGTCAGGGCGTGGGTTGGTCAGGGACTGATTGCGGCCGCTCAGCGGGCTCCGCGGCTACTGCTGGATTTGCAGAGTGTTCACCAGGTCAGCCATATTGTCCGCGAACTGCGGGAACACGGCACGGATCGCGACCTGCTGGATGAGGTATGGCGGCGGTTGAACGACTCCGCCCTGTTGGAGCGCACAGACCTGCAAGAGAGCATTGATCAGATGCACCGGGGTGAGGGGCGTGTCTTGCGCCCAATTGAGAAGAATGGTCCGCCACGCCGGTAAAGTGGCGGGCCATGCCCACCGAGGTGTTGGCCACTTCCCGCGCGGACCAGCAGATCGAACGCCTCACCCGCAAGCACACCAGGGCGTTTGACGGTTTCCTCAACGAGCTGGCTGCGCACGGCTGCGAGGCGCTTGCTTACCGGCTCAGCGGCGAGCAGCCCATCGATCACATTTGCGTCAAGCATCTCTCAGGGTCACTGCGGGTCGTCGTGGCATTCGAGTCGCCGCGCAGGGCGTGGATTCTCCTAGTCGGCCAGCATGATGATCAGGATCCCGTCCTGAATGTCTATGCCGAGCTCTACCGGCTCCTCGGCGTTGAGCCTCAACCGGACTCCGGGCGCGACAAGCCACCATGCTGCGACACGTCCAAGGCAGAGCCGCCCGTATTCGGCGACACACTCGCAGACATCCTTGACCGCGCCGTGAAACTACATAAGCCCCGTCGACGATAGACACGGCAGCCTCAGCCGTGCGGGGGGCCGCGGTGAACAGAGCTGAATGGTCCGCAAGCTAAGTACTCGCTGACATAATTACAGTGACGTAATTTAGATCCCACACTTCCGTACGGTGACGTGCATGGTTCCTTCAGCGAAGGGAGCAGAGATGCCGCGCACCAGCCCGTACAGCATCGTCCTGAGCGAGGATGAGCGCCGCTTCCTGGAAGCCGCCGCGCGCCGATATACGTCACCGTACTGGGACGTCGTGCGAGCCAGGATCGTGCTGTACGCCGCCGATGGCCTGGGCAACGACGAGATCGCCACCCGGCTCGACACCCCGCGCCAGGTGGTGTCCAAGTGGCGCAAGCGGTTCTGCCGCCAGCGCCTGGCCGGGCTGGGTGACCTGCCGCGGGGCGGACGGCCCCCGGCCTTTCCCCCCTGACGTGGTGATCGCTGTCAAGGCCCTGGCCTGTGAGCTGCCGGCCACCGAGGGCGTGCCGCTGGCACGCTGCCCGCGCCGCCGTGCAGCAGGGCATCGTCGCGTCGGTGTCCGGGACGACCATCTGGCGGTGGCTGTCCGCCGACGCGATCAAGCCGTGGCGGGTCCGGTCGTGGATCTTCCCGCGCGACCCGGCCTTCGCGGCAAAGGCCGGCCGGGTCCTGGAGCTGTACGCCAGGGTCCGGGACGGCCAGCCCCTTGGCCAGGACGACTACGTGCTCAGCGCCGACTAGAAGACCTCCATCCAGGCCCGGATCCGCCGCCACCCCAGCCTGCCCGCCGCGCCCGGACGCCCGGCCCGCACCGAGTTCGAATACACCCGCGGCGGCGCGCTGCAATACCTGGCCTCCTGGGACGTCCACCGCGCCAAGGTGTTCGGCCGCTGCGAGCCCGCGACCGGCATCGAGCCGTTCGGCCGGCTCGTCGCCCAGGTCATGACCACCGAGCCCTACGCCTCTGCGCGCCGGGTGTACTGGGTCGTCGACAACGGCAGCAGCCACCGCGGCCAGGCCGCGGCCCGCCGGCTCCAAGATCAGTGGCCCACCCTGCGCCTGGTTCATCTGCCCGTCCACGCATCCTGGCTGAACCAGGTTGAGGTCTACTTCTCCGTCATCCAGCGCAAGGTGCTCACGCCCAACGACTTCGGCAGCCTCGCCGAAGCCGAAGCAGCGCTCCTGGCCTTCCAGGACTACTACCAGCAGATCGCCGCGCCGTTCCGGTGGAAGTTCACCAAGCCCGACCTCGACCTCCTGCTCAAGCGGCTCGCTGCGCACGATTCCACCGCCCCGCCGCTCGCCGCCTGACCGCCGATCAATACGTCACCGAAATTCCGTGCCACTAAGGTCAATCTGCCCGCACGCGCGGATCTGCCGAATAGCGGGCGCTGGGCCGAGCGCATAATCATGCCGTGATGTGCGTGATTACTCCCAAATATTGGGCGGCCCTCGCCCGTGGCGATCCGCGAGTCGCCTAGCATCCGCGCCGACCAGGGGGCGCCCCCGGCAGATTACGTATGGTCGATGTGCAGGCCGAGTGCCTCAGGGCTGGCGCCCACATCAATTGATCCAGGGCCAATCCTGTAGAACAATTTCCGGGCGAGCAGGGAAATGTGCGCGCCCACGAGGGCGTGTAGGAGCCTCGATCGGGACAAGCCGTTAGTCAGCTGCGAAATCGTTACGGAATGTGAGAGTGTCGGGATGGTCGGGGCCCAAGACGTGCTCGGCGTCGGCGAGGGTGCGCTGGTGAAGAGTATTGGCCTCTTCCAGCCTTCCGGAAGCTCGATAGGCGCAGGCGAGGTTGTGGCGAGACTTTAGGGTGTCGAGGTGGGTCTTGCCCAACGCCTCCTCGCGGTCAGCTAGCGTGCTCTGATAGAGCGGGATGGCCTCATCGAGCCGCCCGGCGGCCTGATAAGCGTGGGCGAGGTTGTTGCGCGACTTCAAAGTCTTGGGGTGGGTCTTGCCAAAAACCTGCCCGCGGTCGGCGAGATTGCGCTCATACAACGGGATCGCTTCTTCCAGCCGCCCGGCGGCCTCATAAGCGCGCGCTAGATCATTGCGGGACGTAAGAGTGCTGCGGTGGGTAGCGCCGAGGACCCGCTCGCGGAGCACGAAATTGCCTTCGAAGAGCGGGATAGCCTCATCCAGCCGCCCGGCGGTCCGATAGGCATCTGCCAGGTGGTTGCGGGACTTCATGGTTTCAGGATCGGTGGGGCCTAGAACACGCTCACTGTCGGCGAGATTGCGCTCATACAGCGGGATCGCCTCATCCAGCCGCTTGGCCGCGCGATAGACGCGGGCCAGGTTGTTGCAGGCGATCAGAGTGTCGGGGTGAGTCGGGCCCAGAACCTGCTCTGCATCAGCCAGGGTGCGCTCACACAGTGGAATCGCCTCATCCAGGTGCCCGGCCGCCCGGTAGGCAGTGGCGAGGTGGTTACGGGCGGTCAGGGTGTCATGGTGGGTCTGGCCCAGAACCTGCTCGGAGTCGGTGACCAAGTCCCGGCTGTAGTCGACGGCCTGGGCGAAGTTATCGCCGAGTTCATTCACGCATCCGACCGTCCAGATGCGCAGCCGCAGCAGCGTCCGAGCCAATTCAGCGTCTTGGGCACCGAGGTGCGGGGCGAGGTGTCCGTTCAGAGCCATGATCTGCTGGATGGTATCGCGGGCGGCACCCCGGTTCTGCCACGGCTCAGGCAAGGATTCGGTCACCACTACGAGCAGCGAGGCTATGTCGGCGCCGAGCCTGAGCAGGTTTCCCTGCTGTGCCTGGAGTTCGACAGCCACGCGCATGGTCAGCCGGTGCGCGGCCACGGTGGTGTCACCCTGGGTGCCATCGGTGCCAAAGGTCAGCAGGGACGCGCCAGCCAGTAGCCCGAGCGCCTCATCAATCTCCTGCGGCCGGGCGTTCGTCTCAGCGCCCGGGCTCTGGAGCACGCCTTGTTGGCCTGCGGCGTAGAGCAGGTCGCGAGCGACCCCAGCTTCAGACAGAAGTGCGACCACGTTTACTAGCCCTCGGCACAGGCCCGTGGGGTCATTGTCGGCCACTGTGTCCAGGGCCAGCGTGATGGCGTCGGTGACACCTTTGCGGTACGGTTCCCCCGCAGTTCGTTTCAGGAGATCCCTGGAGGGCTGCTCGCGCAACCGCGCCAGGTACGTGGGGTATTCAAGATGCCGGGCTTTAATCATCGCCGCAGCTTGCGCGAGGGCCACCGGCAGGAATCCTAGTTCCGTCGCGAGCTGGCGTGCCTCGAGCTCATCGGCTAGGCCGGTGCTCTTGGCTAGGAACGATAACGCCTCCTCTTCGGCGAATTCCTTCACCGGTATGTGCTCGCCTAGCGCTGCCATATTGCGATGGTTACTCGTGATAATTACTTGACACCGCCCGGCGACGGGAATGAACTGTGAAAGGTCGTCAGGGTTGGTGGCGTCGTCGAACACCACTAGGGACCGCTCCCCGTCAGTCTCCAGACGTCGCTTGACCTCCCTTCCGATGGTTTTCAAATCCGCGCCGGGCACGCTTACCCTCAGGGCTGCGGCGATCTCCGCAAGGCCGTTCAGCACTTGGGCCAGGTCCAATGAGTTAATCCACGCCACCAGCCGCCAGCGCGCGTCGATACAAGACCGTGCGTACTCCGCCGCGATCTGAGTCTTGCCCACGCCGGGCATGCCCGTGATCACCCGAGACACCGGGACACCCGGGCTGCTCCGCGCCAGCCGCTCGGCCAGCGCGGCGCGAGGAAGAAACTCCGGAGCCGCATGTGGCACATCTCCGACGGCCAGTGGGCCGACCGCCGATGCGGTCGGCAGGTGAGATTCGATGTACGCCTGGATAAACTGGCTCGTCCGCGCATCGTCCGAACCGACCAGCACAACGTGACCACTGGCTACTTCTGCCCCTAGCGCATCTTGGGCCCAGCTCGCGGTATCAGATGCTGACGCTTTCGCTGTGACCTGTCTGAGGAGCGGCTCGATCTTTTCGGCTGCCTCCGGCAGGCCCAGCACACGGAGTGCCCGGCCGGCGTTATCGACCGCGCGGAGCGCGTCAAACGCTTCGATGTCCGGGGTCCCAGGATGCGAGAGGGGATCTCGGATTGCCTTGATCTCCCTGGCGTACGACAGCACCTGCCTCTTCAGCTGGTTTGCCTGTTCCGGCGAGAGACCCTCCACAGGAGCCAGGACGCTGAAGTACTTGTCCAGAAGCACCGGAAAATGACTCACATCGAGATAGTCGAAGACATCTGATGCGGGTGTGCAACTACACCTGTGATAGCCGACTCGGCAGCGGCGCTGACAATCGCGTCCCAGGAGCCGAACCGTGACGTCACGCGCTTCTCATAGTCATCGGGGTAGGCCGCTTGCATGCCGGACCGGATCCGGTCGACCACCGCGTTCCGGTAGACCCGCTGGATGGCTTCGTAGACCAGTGCGTTGCAGGAAGTCATAAGGCCTCGGAGGACTCCGCAAATGCTGGCGTCGCGGGGGCACGGCACCGTGGCCAGCCTACGACAGCCGGTCATGCCAAGTTAACCTCGGGTTAACCTGCAGAGGCAACTATCCAAGGACCTCCCTGACCCGCTGTGCATAGCACTTCGACCAAATTAATACTGCCGCACCGAACCGGCGACTAGCCAGACGCATTCTGGCATCGCTATACAGACGCCCAGTGGCCACTGCTGACCGATGCCAGCGGCCGGTGTACCTAACCGCGCCCATCGGCCTGGTCAGCGCAGGTCGGTGTTCGGCGAGGATATTGCGTTCGTTGATAACTCGATCCAAAGTCTCAGCATGCCCGCGACCTCGTCGAGGCAGCTCTGCTGATGAATCGCCAGATCGGGTTACAGCGAGAATAACGGCGGGCCAGCGCTCTTCAAGCAGCTCTTACTCGAAGATCTTGCTGGCCCTTTCGATCGTCGTGGGTTCTGCATGTTTATGCACCCTAGGCGGTGCCTAGCGTGCACTCATTTGCCGCCGACCGGAGTGGGCGGTGTGTGTCTTCGTCGTGCAGATCGGCGACTCGGCGTGTTTCCGCTGACAACCTCTAGCCAGTGGCCTGCGCCGGATAGACCAGTTCTGTTCTCTGGGACGCCGGTCATCGCCCCAGGGGTGCGCGGCAAGCGGATCGGCGACGGGACGACGGGACTGTCAACCCCGCAGTCCGGGCACGCGGGTGTCGGAACGCTGGTGGATACTGCCCGGCATGGCGAGATTCGAGGACCAGGACCTCACTGATGCCGAATTCCGCGAGTGCGACTTGACTCGCGCCCGTCTGATCGGGGTGGTGATGCAGGACGCCGTCATCGACGGGCTGGTCAGCAACCTGGTGGTCAACGGAGTCGAGGTGACGTCGTACGTCGAGGCCGAGC
>JBAUAR010000284.1:0-3538 GCA_049675875.1 Streptosporangiaceae bacterium | reverse complement strand
GTCTCGGCCTTGTTGCCCTCGAACAGGTGCACCTCGAGAGGGAACCCGGCAGGGTCCACCAGGAGCCCGGCCTGGACCTGCGGGTCGACCCGGTGCTCCTTGCTCATCCCGACCTTGCGCAGTTCGTCCTCATCATCGCGCTCGAAGTGCAGCGTCGTCACGTCGTAAAGCACCAAGGCGGCGGTGGTGCTCGTGCGGACCGAGTGCGCCCAGGCGGCCGTTGCCAACTGCCCGCGGTAGTCGCGGGCCTGCGAGCGGGCCAGGGACCGGAACAACGTGCGCAGGCTCACGGCCGGCGCGCCGATCTCGTCCAGAACCCGCACGACCTCGGCCTTGGATGTCGGCTCCACGATGCGCGCCAGGACCATCGCGCGGAACCCGTCATCACCCAGGACGTCGAACCCCAGCTGCGCATAGGCGCTGGTCAAGACCGCCCAGAGCAGATCAGCGGACGTCTCCACGACCCGCCCGCCCGCAGCGATGGAGGCGGGACGCCCACCGGCCGCCGGCTTCGCCGGCTGCAGAGGCAACTCCGGTTCGCCGGTCCAGTCCGCGACCTCGTCCATCCGCGCCGGGACCACCGGCAGGTCCCCCAGGTCCAGGACGTCCTGACCCGGGGACAGCCGCTCACGCGCGGCCGCCAGCAGCAATGCGAGCTCGGCATCGGTATGCGCGGACCCCACGTGCTCGATCCGCTCGACCTGCCGGCCCCGGCGCGTGACGACCTGAACCGCGACCGCCCCTGAAGTAGTGCGGACCTTGCGCACGAATCGCGAGACCACCCCCGAAGGCTTCCACGACGAGGTTCTTAGTGACCACATCCCGCGCAATCGCGAAGCGAGTCAGCAGGTCAACGACCCGCAATCACTGCCAGCCCATGAAGTGGCACGAGTCAGGGCTGACCGGCGCCGCAGCGAGCGCCAGCGCTGCCGTCGGTGTGCCTGCCCGGGTGGTGGCGTTTGCCTGCTGACGGGTCATTTTCAGGACCAGCAGCCCGACCGACGGGCCCGCGAACGCAGCCAGTGGGCTGGTCGGTCAGCCGGTCAGCCAGGATGACCGGGTGGCCAGGCCCGGCCTGGATGTGGCCGACGTTCCCTGCGACGCTGACCGCGAGCCCCGTCAGCGCGGTCGCCCACGGCCAGGCCCGCTGCCGGGCGGGCCACCCGTCGAGGTAGGCGACGTAGAGGGCGAGTTCGCCGACGGCCAGGAACACGTCGATCTCGGCCGGCCAAGACATGGCCTGCCAGCCGCCGAGCCGGTGGTGCACCGCCCAGTCATACAAGCCCGCGTAACTGTGCGCGAGCGCGTTGACGCTCGCCGCGATCGCGATCACCCCGATCGCCTGCAGCGCAGCCCGCCGGGTCCGCGGGTTCACCCGGCGCTCCCGGCGTATGCGCCGGCTGTGCGGTCGGGGCCGCCGGGTGTGCACTCCGCGTCGCCGGGTCGCCGGCTTTTTCGGCGATGGACGGCCAGGTGGTATGGGCACCCGTTGCTGCGCGCGAGCGCGTTGACGCTCGCCAGGATCGCGATAGGCCCGTTCGCCCGCATTGCCGCTTGCTGGGTCCACAGGTTCACGCCGTCTCTTCCTTCGCCCTCGTGCGGATTTTCGCGATAGCATCCAGTGCGGTGTCGTCTGCGTCGGGGAGCGTGTGAAGGTACTTCTGGGTCGTCATGATCGATGCGTGGCCCAGTCTTTCCCTGACGACCTGGAGATCGGCGCCTCCGGCAAGGAGCCACGAGGCATGAGCGTGGCGGAGGTCGTGTACGCGCGGACTGAAGCCGAGGCTGGCTGCTTTACAGGCCGGTGCCCAGGTGCTGCGGCGGAGCCAGTTACGCGAGATATGCTCGTCGCTTTCGTCGACCCGCGGCGCGCGCGGCTGGTCCCTTCCCTCGGCGCGCCGCTTGGCGCGGTAGGCGGCGAAGCCGCCTTTGCAATGGTCACATCGGCACCTGCCGGCGGTGTAAGCGCTGAGCGTGCCGTGCCGGTATCGGCCGCCTGCGTCGTTCGGCTCGGTTAGTCCAAGAGTGGCCAGATCGGGGACCACCCGGGGTTGTCTTACTGGCAGAGGCGCCCGGCGGCGGGCAAACAGCAGATCGTCGGGCGCCAGCCTTTCCGACGTCACGTGGGCGCTGATCTTCTGGATGAGTTGCGCGCTGAGCTTGAGCCGCCGGTACTCCTTGTCCTTGGGGTACTCCTTTACTGTGAACCGCTTCCCTCCGGCTGGAACTTCCGGTTGACCTCGATCACCTTGCGGCTCACGGTCAGAATCTGCGTGCCGAATCCGAGGTCGCGTACTCGCAATTCGGTCAGTTCTCCCCAGCGCAGCCCGCTCTCGACGGCAGTCGCTACGAGCAGCCGGATATCAGCGTCGGGGAGCGCCTGATAGATCGCGTCGAACTGGTCCGGGGTGATGATCTGCCGCGGTGTGCTGGGAACTGTGGGTGTCCGTACGCCCCGGCTCGGGTGGAAGGTGATCACCCGGTCTTCTAGCATCGCGGTGGTGAAGATCGAGTTCAGAATCGAATACTTGCAGTACTGGATCGTCCATGTGGAGGCACCTTTGTCCTCCATCTTGGTGATCCATTCGCGGACGTGCTCGGGCAGAATGTCGATCATGCGCATCGGCCCGAACTCCGGCATGGTGTGCGCGTCCAGGTAGTAGAGGGGATCGGCGGGCTGGATGACCGGCCGAAGCCGGGCCGGCCTGCGCAGGTCGACGAGGTCGCGGTGGTGCTGGCGACGCCCGAGGCGCCGCCGGAGAAGCTGGGAGTCACGCACTGGTCGAGCCGGCTGCTCGCCAGCGAGCTGGGCATCTCGAATGTCTGGGTCGCGCGGATCTGGCGCAAATGGGGGCTGCAGCCCTGGCGGCGGGAGACGTTCAAGTTCTCGACCGACCCGCAGCTGGAAGCCAAGGTCCGCGACGTTGTCGGGCTCTACCTGAACCCGCCCGACAACGCCGTGGTGCTGTGCGTGGACGAGAAATCGCAGGTCCAGGCCCTGGACCGGACCGCGCCGATCCTGCCGCTGCGTCCCGGCCTGCCGGAGAAAGCCACCCATGACTACGTCCGGCACGGCACCACCACGCTGTTCGCCGCGCTGGAGATCGCCACCGGCAAGGTCACCGACGCCTGCTACCCCCGCCACCGGCACCAGCAGTTCCTCAAGCAAGTCGCCCGGGCCTACCCGCGGGTCGAGCTGCACGTCGTCGCCGACAACTACGCCACCCATAAGCACCCCGACGTCCGGGCATTGCTGGCGAAAAATCCGCGGATCACGCTGCACTTCACCCCGACGTCCGGATCCTGGCTGAACATGGTCGAGATCTTCTTCGGCATCATCACCCGCCAGGCCATCCGCCGCGGCACCTTCACATCAGTCAAAGACCTCATCGCCAGGATCGAGACCTTCATCGACGGCTGGAACGAACGCTGCCGGCCATTCGTATGGACCAAGACCGCCGACGAGTTACTCCCGCACTGCAAACCAGGTAAAAGAACTTCGTTCACGCGACACTAGTTGGGCCATCAACGGACCGAC
>JBAUAR010000283.1:0-8294 GCA_049675875.1 Streptosporangiaceae bacterium | reverse complement strand
CTAGATCGCGAAGGAAGAACTCCGCTACCTGCTCGTCCTAGCCCGTCAGGACGCGCCCGGGTCTGAGGTCAGTAACCGGCTGTTCGCGTTCTACGACTGGTGCGCCCGCGCTGACGTCCCCGAAGTCACCACCCTGGCCAAAACCATCGAAGCGTGGTGGCCGCAGATCCTGGCGTTCATCGACACCGGCATCACCAACGCCGGCACCGAAGCGAACAACCGGCTGATCAAAGACGCCGCCCGGATCGCGCTCGGGTTCCGCAACCTCGACAACCAGCGCCGCCGAGTACGGTTGCACTGCAAACGGACAATGATCAGCTAGCCGCTGCGAGGGTGACAAGCCCCTTCAACTTCGAAGAGCCAGCAAAGGTCTCGGGTGTCGGCCGGTCCACGCCATCAGGTCCGAGATACCGAGCCTGCCAGCGCTTGGACGGTAGTTGCCGAACGCGGCCGAATCGGCGCTTCGATGTGGCCATTACGCGGATCTACCTCGCCTCCGGGAGATCGGTTCCACGACGCCTGCGGCCAGGAACTCGGCCAAGGCCGATTCGGGTATCCGGACATGGCGGCCCACTCGCACGAACCGGATGCGGCGTTCGGCGATGAGCCGACGAGGGAAGCGCTCGCTAGTCCCGAGCAGTTCGGCGACCTGTCCGACAGTGAGAAGCCGCCCGACCTGGGCTCACGGCAACGGCGATCGCCATGGCAGCCATAGCAATCGCGCCCGGAAGGATCCCGCGCGATGCGCTCAGCCACGATGCCCGCCAGGTCCTCGGGTGCGCTGACCTCTACAGGCGCACGCACGGTCAGCGGGTGCTCTTCTTCTCGGACCTGACCCGCATGGAGGCGCGCACCTCCTGATCCAAGCTCGGAGTCGACTGGGAGCGCGCTCTGCGAGAAGTCAGGACCGGGGAATTCCCGGTCATGCTCCTGACGATCACCCAGCGGGCGTACATCTCCATCTGCGCCTCGGCAATCCGCGCTGTGGCAATCAGGCCAGACGGCGGGACTGACGAGGCTGCCGACGACGACCGCGAACTCGTGCGGCAGGCCATCAGTCGTCAGCTAGTCGCCGGTTGGCCGTTCTATATGCAGGAGATCGTTGACGCCGGCCGTGTTCGCACTGCTGGATGAGGTGGAAGCTCGCTAACGGAGCGCGTCCCGAAGTTCGTCCATCGCCTCGACGAGAGCCTGCGGCTTCGTACGAGCCCGCCATTCATCGAAGACCGTCACGGCCTTCTGCGCCGTAGCCCTGAGAGCAGGCGCTTCGCGACCGGCCGTGGTCTTCTGTGGCGGTTTGAGTACGAACGTTCCGACACCGGGCCGGTGTTCGATCAGGCCCATCGAGATCAGCGTGCCGTGCACACGCCCAGCCGTCGTCCGCCCTACCCCGTGCATCTCACTCAGGTCACGAGCAGACGGAAACCTGTCGCCTGGCTTGAGCTCGCCGCGCCTGATCGCATCCCGGTAGTGCTCGGTCAGCCGCTCAAACCGCGTGTCGAAGCTGCCGATGTCACCGTGCACCATGCGATGCGCCCGTCCAGATCCGGCCAGAATCCCAGTGTGGTGCACACCATTATGCTCTCGCCGCGCGGGAGGGGCGGGGAAAGCCGCCAGCGGGTCAATCTGTCGGGAGCCGGCTGCCGTCTGCACGATCGCAGAGCTGGACTCCCGACCGGTCCCTGTCGGGAGCCCCACACGCTGTCAGCGGCTAAATGCGGACGTTCTCTCTATCAGCTGCCAGGTGCCTCGCGCGGTGACGTCGAATCTCGATCCTGGGAGGCATATGAGACCAGCTTTGTTCACGATCAGCACGCGGCCGCATGACGTTGGCCGAAGCCCGAGCACGGGCCAGGAGATGGGCATCGCGGACTATGTCGGCAAGCGAATGACTACCCAGCCTTGTCCGCGAAGTCATCGACCCGCTTTGTCATCGAGGCTAGCGCCTGGGCGATTACGGCCGTTGAGACGACAGGCTTGACTGGACGGTGCCGGTAGACGAAGTCCGGATTGAAACCGAGCCACGCGCCGGGTTCGTAGATCTTCGCCTTCAACTCGGACCCGAGGATGGCTTCGACGGCGGCGTGGTCGAAGAAGTCGGCGTGCTCGGCCTCGACGATTTTCTCTCGCTCGCGCCGATGGGCCTTGCCCTGGCGGTCTGGGTCCTCGACGGTGATGAAGAACCGGAGTTGGCTCTCCTGGAATTGCCAGCCGATGCCGCGGTCGCTGGCTAGACGGCGCCAGTACGTGATCAGGCCGCCGTGGTCGCCACCCACTACAAAGGACTTGGCCTCCTGGAAATGGGTCTGAACTACCTGAGCGAGGCCGCTGAATCGCATGCGTGCGATGGCCCCGTCAAGTCCTCCGCCTGGCAGTTGCGCGACGACATGGGTCGCGGAGAACGGCTCGTCGAGTGCCTGTGCCGGGTCGACCGCCTCGGCCAGCGAGACCAGGCGGTGAATCAGTGCGCGATAGCGGATGAGCTGGTCGCTCGTGCGCCCGAGCGCAGCGGCGTCGATCTGGTCCAGTGCCCCGGCAAGTTCGTCGTAGCCGACATGCACCCAAGGGTCGGGAAGCGGGAACGACGGCGCCATGAGGCTCAGCAGCACGTACCGGGTAGCCTGCGCCCCGCCTTCACCATGATCGGGCGACCACGGGAGCGCGTAGGCGTTGTACTTGCTGAGCTGTGCCGGGTAGGGCACGGAATAGAGCTTGTTCTCGATGACGATCTTCGGGGACGCGCCGACGGGGTCGATCACGATGTCGAGATGGCGCCTTTCTCGCCAGACGTCCACCCGGTCAGCGCCGTCATAATGCACGGTGCCGAGAAGGTCGAGCAGTGGCGCGCACGGGACCGGGAAATTCCTGAGCAGCCATGCGATCGTGTTGGAGTGGAACAGTTCTTGCCCAGCCCGGGACTGTGCCCACAGCAGGTCCTTCTCGAAGGCATCTAGGAGCGGAAGTACCCGCTCCAGCAGGCCCGGTTCGACAGCTCCGGCATCCAACTCCTCTGCTTTGGCCGACGGGATCGCGGGGGCCGGAGCCGGTGTGATCACCGCTTCTTCGAGTAGCACATCAAGGGGCAGGTAGCGGACCGGGTTGGCTGACCCGTGACGGAACAGGCGGGAGACGTCACGGCCGATGTATGTCTCGCGGTCGGGGGCAACCACGCCCTCGAACCCGATGCGGTTCTCCAACCCCTCCACGGGCGAGGGCAGCCACTGCGTCGGCCGGTACACCTCGCGTACGATCCCGCCCGCGACCGCCAGCACGAGTTCCACGCGCTGTGCATTCGAAGGCGACATCACCCACCAGGCTCGAGTGATCTCGTAGAGATCTGCGGCAGATATGCCAGCGTGCCAGTTCTTGCTCAGACGAAGGAGCAATGCGAGGCCGCCCTGGGACATGCACCCAAGAATAGAGACCCTGCTATCGATAATTTGCCTTGATCTGGGTGATTTAGCCCACAAGGCTCAGCTAGCCGCAGCGGCGACAGGCCGTTCGCTCTTCTATCACCAGAGTGCCAGCCACGCTTCTAGATGGACGTTGGCCGACTTGGCTCATCGCGCGCAGCGACCTTCCGCCAAGCCGGACATAATCGCGATGCGCGACTTTCCGACCCACGGCGAGCCACACGCCGGGCTTGTCCCGTACCGCGATCATCATCCTGCAGCCAAGGCGCTCTGCTCAGCCAAGATCGCCATTCATCGGGATCCTCAGCGCCAGGCCACCACTAGCGTGCGGCCGCGCGGGTGGCCGGCGACGGCGGCACCAGCGAGAGCATCGCCGACCGAGCCGACCTCCCCGCGGGCTGGCGATCCCCTGAGGAGGCACGTTGCCGGGCATCAGCCAGCGAACCGTTCGAGTGCGGCGCGGAAGTCCGCGATGGGGTCGGCCTGCGGCAGGACTTGTCGCAGTTCGGCGAGCATCTGGTCGGGTGCGACGGGCCTGCGGCGCATGCCGTAGAGGGCGGCGACGACGGCGGTGCGGCTGCGGGCTTCGACGCAGTGAAGTAGCACGGTCCGGCCCGCTGAGCGCAGCCGCTCGAGGGTGGTGACGGTGTCGTGCAGGACGAAGTCCAGATTCGGGTTGTACTCGGCGCCGTTGTGATCGATGAGCCGGACTTCGACCCACTCGGCCACCTTGGGTGCGTCCTGCGGCCCGACGCGGCACAGCGACACGACCGCATCGACGCCGGCGGGGAGGTCCCGCAGCGCGCTGAGGTCGCCGAGCAGCAGCCCGTCGTCGTAGGGGTGGGAAACGACGGGTTGCCGGAACTCGCGGTCGGCATAGCTGAAGTCGAATGGGTCAGGTTCACCTCCGCGCGCGATGGCGCACGCAAGGTCGACCAGGTCATGCGGCTTAGATGCGGGCCAGCCGTGCAGCCTCAGGCGCCAGGCAGCAGGGACGGCCGAGGCGCCCCACCGGGCGCCGAGCAGTCCGCCGGCGATAGCGGCAACGGTGTCGGTGTCACGGCCGCCGCGGACGGCGTGCTCGAGCGATAGCCGCAGATGCCCGGCGCGGAACGTCCCCGCCACCGGGTCACCGACGGGAACGGGTGTTGTGATGATGGCTGAGCATGCGGCCTGCAGCGCCTCGACCACCCAGCCGTTGCGAGTGAAGTCGGCCGGGCGGGATCGCTCAGCCACCTCAAGCCGCTGCGACCACGCGGCCCGCCGATCATCAGGCAGACAGGGCAGCCCGGCGCGGACGTCGGGTTCACCGGTAAGAACGGCATGCCGGATGGCCAGACACCACAACACGCACGCGTCGCCGGCCTCGGGATCGAAGTGCGTCAGACCGCTCAACGACCTGGCAGCCTCAGCCAGCCCATGAAGATCATCATCCAGAAAGGCGAGCGCTACCGGCGCGGTTCGCATAAGTGCTCCGTTCCCGGCGGTCTTACCAGTACGCCTGTGCAGCCCGGCTGACGCAGCAGCGGCTGCGGCGGCGCCACCGCCTGCGACCTGGGACAAGACGTGCCTGGTCTGTGAGCCGACGTCGCTGGCGGTCTGTGCCCATTCCTCCCACCGGCTCACCACTTGGTCTTGTGCCGTGATGGTGCGCAGATCGGCGCCGGTAGCCGCGGTCTCGGCGATGGCGATCGCCATTGCCGTGTCGTCGGTCCACTCCCCCGGCTGCCAGCCGAACGGGCCGCCGCCAGCCATTTCGATGACGGTGTCGTCGGGCAGGGGAGGACCGAACTCATATCCGGCGCCGACTGCGTCCCCGGCAGCGGTGGCGAGCAGGACGCCGCACGCGCGGTCGAGCTGTGCAGGGATCAGCTTCATCACGCGGCTCCGATCAGCTCGTGGCGCAGGTTCAGCGCGGACAGGTGCGCGAGAACCCCGTCGGGTACCGCGATCCCGCGGGCGGCCATGTGAGCCCCGCCGGCAGTGACCGCGTGTCCGTCGCCGGCGTGAACGGCAACCGACTCGAGGGGCAGGCCGCTGAGCGCGGCAGCGAACCGGCGCGCGCGCCGCCCTGGCACCGACTCGGCATTCCCCGCGAGGATGGCATCGAGGCGGGCGGCGTCGAGGATGCCGGGCAGGTGGGCGCTCAGGGCCGAGGGCGAACCGAACAACTCCAAGGCGACAGGCCAGCCGGCGACGCCAGTGATCACCCCGGTCTGGCCCGGCAAGACACGCACCGCGGCATCCTCGGGTGCAAGCCGGTCGAGGTGATCGGCGAACGAGCCGCTGGCAGTGGGACCGCTGGCCTGCTCGAAGCGAGCCACGGAGTCCCAGACTTCGTGCTGGCGGCTGGTCTGGCGGCCGCGGAGCCGGTGCTGGACGGACGCGCTGACCCGGCGGGCACGGCGGGCGTGGCCGGCGGCGCCGTGCCAGCGATCATGCTCGACGCAGGCAACGTCAACCACGGCCGAGTCCTCCGGCGCAATCAGCAGGTCGCATGCCAGCGCCCGGGTCTGCCAGCCACCCTCGAGCAGTTCGCCCTCCAGCAGCAGGGCCGGCCTGGACCCGAGGTTGGTAACGCTCAGGCGTTGCACATCGGCACCGTAGGGCAGTTCGCTGACATCGACGCGCGCGGCAATCCCGGTCGTGACCCCGCGCAGCGGGACCATGTCGGCCCAGACCGGGAAGACCGTCACCGGCCCGGCTGCTGCGACATGTCCGACGTGCAGATCAGGAATCGTGATCATGTGGCACCTCTATCTTTAGATCAGATTCGCGCTAAAATGATTAGAGCACATCCGCGCTAAACCGTCTACCCTGATAGCCATGAGGTCTGACGGAACCGCTGGCGCGAGCGCCGAGTACCGGGACAGTTCGGGGCGGACGCTGGCCGACTACCCCGGTCCCTCGGTGGCAGTCGACACCGCGCTGCTGACCGTCCTGCCCGGTGAGGATCACCTGTCGGTGCTGCAGGTGCAGCGGCCAGAACCGGCCGGCTGGGCACTGCCCGGTACCTTCCTGCACGAAGGCGAGCGGCTGATCGACGCCGTGCGTCGGTCGCTGCGAGCCAAGGCCGGCGTGGAAGGGATGTCCCCGCGGCAACTGCAGGTGTTCGATGATCCGCACCGGGACTCACGCGGCTGGGTCCTGTCCGTCGCCCACGTGGACGTCGTGGAAGCCAGCAAGCTGCAGCACCGCCTGCCGGGCCGCACGCGGCTGGTTCCCGTCGATCGCCCCGGGCGGATGCCCTACGGTCACGAGCAGATCATCGAACGCGCGGTAGCGGACGTCCGCAACCGCTACGCCACCGCCCCCGACCCGGACCGGCTCCTCGCCGAGCCGTTCACCATCCTCGAACTCCGCACGCTGCACGAATCAGTCGAAGGCCGCGCGCTACAACGGGACACCTTCCGGCGCCTGATGGAACCACAGCTCGCCCGCACCGGCGAGATAACCTCCGGAACACGAGGCCGACCCGCCGAGCTGTTCCGCCACCGGTGCGAGCTGCGGTGGCCGGCCGACTAGCAGGTCTTGCGCGGTACCGGTCCCAGCGGGCCAGGCAGCTCAACGCCTGACAAGCTGGCATGCCGAAGTCGCCACACTCCACGGCTCACTCACGGGCCGTCCGGTGCGGCAGCGTGGAACGTCTCGTGGAGCAAAGGCGGTGGGGCGGCGACGAGTCAGAGCAGCCTGGGAAGGCTGATCGAGCCAGAGATGCGTACATTGCGGCACGACCGCACATCGGCTATGTGAGCGTCGGTTCGGGGGGTGCCGAACCGGGGCGGATGGAGTGGCAGATGAGCTGGGGGAGACGGCGTGGCCGTCCTGCGGCGATGCCTCAAAGCGCAGCTCGCAGCCGACCTAGTTTGTCGGCGTACGAGGTTGGCCACGTACGTAGGCTGGCCGACGACTGCTCGCGGGATGCTGGTTTCCGAGCTGGGCGTTTGGCCTCCTTCGGTAGCGCGTTACTGCATCGGCGTCTAAGCACGTCACACGTCTGCCTGCCCGTGCGCGCACTTGCGATCGCGGAGGTGAAGTTCTATGGTGGTGTACATCACACCAGCACAGCAGCACGCATAGAAAGAGTCGATACCATGTCGGCAAGCGAGGACTACTGGACTTCGCTCGGAGCGGCCGCCTAGGAACTCGTCGATGCGCCCGCCCAGGCCGACGACGTCCGGGTCGTGGACGTTTCCCGCCGGGCCAATGACACTGACCGTCCCAGGCGGTGGCTTGCCCTATCGATGGTTGCGCTGGGTGTGCGGGCGCGAATGCTGCTGGACACCGCGAACGCAACGCACGTGGCGAACTGGGGGTTGAGCAGCCTGTATGCCGTCACCTTTCGCGGGGTGCCAGCGGCCGAGGATGTCTCGGTTGCTCACGAGCGCTGGCGACGGCACGTTCGCGAGTACCAGGCTGATCCCGACACGTGGGACCGCAGCTACTACCAGCGGATGATCATCGACTTCGCGAAACGCCACGGCGCTGAACGAGCGAGGGCGTTGGGCCGCAAGCTTGTCGGGTCGGGCGAACTGCGAGACGCCGACGTGGCCGCCGCGCTGGCCCACGACCCAGAGATATCGAGTAGTCGCTCAGCGGCTACTTGTTGACTTGCGCTAGGACCGCTGCCTGGCGAGGCTCGGTCCAGGTGCCCGGTCCGTCGCTCTCACATCGGCTGCCCGCGCTTGTCGTGTGGCTCTCATTTGGCCTGCGCGGACCGGGCACCGCAACTGAGGGCGAGGAGAGGCTCAAGAGGGTTTGCCCTGCTCGAAGTAGCGGTGCCCGCCTCGCCCGGCCAGCGACAGGGTCGAGCAAGGAGGACGGCATGGGCCAGGTAATCATCGGCATGGACCCGCATAAGCGGTCGGCGACGATCGAGGT
>JBAUAR010000282.1:0-2425 GCA_049675875.1 Streptosporangiaceae bacterium | reverse complement strand
CGCGCTGCCCGGCCCTTCCAATCGGCGGCTATCAGGAAGCAGGGAGAACCAGTCACCCGAACCCCGGGAAACCCGATGAGCGCTCGGGGGTCTTGACCGGGCCGGGGCCTCACAGATAAGGCTGGCTTAGCATCGGAGCGCATCCCGGCTGCGTAGAGCGAGCTCGCGTGCCGCGCTACCTACCGACTAACTTGACCACGCCGGAGATCGCCGGCGAGCTGGACGTCTCGGTCGACACCCTCAAGACCCGCGTGGGCCGCCCGTACGCCAAGCTCGGCGCCCACCGCCGGGCCGAAGCCGTCACTCGGGCCCGCGACCTGGGCCTGCTCGCACCCTCCGCCCGCGGAACACACCTGGCCCAGGGCTCGACTCCCGCGATCCGCGTGACACTCGCTAGCCAAGCCGGTCCGGTATGGCGCCCCGGCCGCCACGATCACGCGAACGAGGTGAGGCCTACTCACCCAGGCGGATCCGAGACTGTGATCAGCACTCGGCCCCGCCTTCGGGGTACCGCCCCGATCGGCCACGGTGAAAGGAACGGCGATGACCGCCCAGCAGCGCGACATGCTTGACCAGATTCTCCGCAGCGCCTCGTTCGACCTGGGCGGGGACGTCGCGGCCCAGCGTCCCGTCCTCGAGCAGATGCTCACCTCCTATCCCATGCCGGCCGACGTCCGCTCGACTCCCGGAGACCTGGGCGGCATCCCCGTGGTCTATGTCGGCATTGTCGGCGTCGAGCCGCGCGGCACGATCTTCCACATTCACGGCGGCGGCTTCGCGCTCGGCTCCGCAGGAGGATCCGTGGGGCTGGCGTCCAGCCTGGCCCGCAAGACGGGCATGCGCGCCGTGTCGCTCGACTGCCGGCTCGCGCCCGACCACCCCTACCCCGCAGCGCTCCAGGACGTCACGGCCGCCTACCGTGCCCTGCTCGAGCAGGTCGGCAACGCCGACCATATCGTCGTGTCGGGTGAGTCGGTCGGCGGCAACCTCGCCGTCGAACTGCTTATCGCCGGCAAGGCGGAGGGTCTGACGATGCCCGCAGCGGCCCTGCTGCTGTCCCCGTTGACCGACTTCACCGCGACCGGCAGCAGCTACGCGGGCAAGCACGCCCACCCGGTTATCACAGCCCGGGCCATCCGCAGCCGGGCCGCGGACTACCTGGCCGGCGCAGACCCGGCCGACCCCCGGGTCAGCCCCGTCTTCGCCGACCTCTCCGGACTGCCGCCGCTGCTGATCCAGGCCGGATCAGACGAGGTACTCCTCGACGACGCCACCCGCCTCGCGGCGAAGGCCGCAGCCGACGACGTGGCCGTCATCCTGGACATCACCCCCGGCGTCCCGCACGTCTTCCAGGCATTCGACGCCCTCCTCGAAGACGGCGACTCCGGCCTCAACCGGGTCGCCCGATTCGTCAAGGACAACACCGCCCAGAAAGTTGCCGCCTGACCAGCACCACCAGCCCCCAGAGGAGCCTCGGGGCCGCGGACACCCGGATGGGACCGCGTCAGTGCGCTCACCGCGGCGCACGACGTGGCCTAGGCGCTCGCTGCCAGGCAACCCGCTTAACGGTTGACGGCGGAGCGCGCTTGGCCCGACCCAGCACAAACCAGACAAAGCGAAAGACCGAGAACAAGGAAGAGAGCACACATCATGACCAGCATCAGCATCATCGGCTCCGGGAACATGGCCAGCGCCATCGGCACCCGGGCAGTCAAGGGCGGCAACGCCGTCGAGATCATCGGCCGCGACGCGGCCAAGGCCGCCGTCCTGGCCAATGCGCTCAGCGGCGGCGCCACGGCCAGGCCATTCGGCGCCGCCCCCGTCGGGGACATCGTCATCCTCGCCGTGCCGTACGCCAGCGCCGTGCCGGTCGTCGCCCAGTACGGGGATGCGCTGGCAGGCAAGGTCATCGTCGACATCAGTAACCCCTTCAACGCCACGGCCGACGGGCTGGCCGACCCTGACGGCACCTCCGTCGCGCAGGAGGTCGCCAAGGCCGCCCCGGCGAGCGCGCACGTCGTGAAGGCGTTCAACACCATCTTCGGCCACATCCTGGCCCAGGGCCGCAACATGGACGCGCTCATCGCCGGCGACGACGTGGCGGCCAAGGCGAGCGTGTCGGCGTTCATCGAGAGCCTCGGGCTGCGGCCGCTGGACACCGGTGGCCTGGCGATGGCGCACTGGCTGGAGGGAGCGGGCCTGCTGCTGATGGGCCTGGGACGCTATGGCGTGGGGAACTACAACTTCACCCTCGGCGTCACCCTCGGCTGAGCCCGCCGGCTGCTGGTCGGCTGCGGTGCCTGCTCGGCGGGGCGGCGGGCTGCATGTTGGCGGCTAGCTCGGCCGCCGTCTCGCGGATACGGTCGGCCAGGCTGGCGCGTTCCGGTTGCTCCGCCCAGCGGTCGAACGCGGCCCGGAAGATGGC
>JBAUAR010000281.1:0-1912 GCA_049675875.1 Streptosporangiaceae bacterium | reverse complement strand
GGCCAGCAGACTGCTGGCCAGCAATCGCGAATGGGAGACCGCGCTGCTCGCCGCTCGCGGGGCAGCCCGGCGCCAGCTGATTGCGCCGAGCCTGGCCGAAGCCGTGGTCGCCGTGGCGATCAGCAGCGCCGCCGGGATGATCGCCGGGAGCTGGCTCTCGGCCCTGCTGCTCGACCGCCTGACCGGCCAGCTGCCGCACGTGGCCGCGCCTGGCGTGGCGGTGTTGGTCGCCGGTGCCGGGCTCGTCGTGCTGTGCGTGGCGATCGTGATCTGGCCGGCCGCTCGGCCGTCGCGCCCGGCAGACGTCAGGGTCCGCCGCGGCCGGTCCGCGTCGGTGGCCACCGCGGTCGCGGCCGGAGCGGACATCGCGCTGGTCGTGCTCGCTCTTCTCGCCATCCGCGAGCTCCGCGGCTACTCGGTGGCGACGCAGGTGCTGACCGGATCCGGTCTCGATCCGGTCATCGCAGTCGCGCCGATGCTGGCCCTAGCGGGCCTGGCCATCGTGCCGTTGCGGCTGCTGCCCATCGCCGCCAAGGGCCTGGAGCGGCTCAGCGCGCGCGGGCGGCGGCTCGGCTCGGCGATGGCGAACTGGGAGATCAGCCGGAGACCGCTGCGGCAGAGCGGGCCCGCGCTGCTAGTGATTCTGACCGTCGGCGCGAGCACGCTGGCGCTCGCGCAGTACCAGAGCTGGCGAGGCTCAGTCCGGGACGAGGCCGCGTTTGCTGCCGGAGCACAGGTACGTGTCGAGCAGCTGCAGCCAGAGCCCCTGACCGATGTCAGCAAGATCACCAAGCTGCCCGGAGTGACAGCCGCGATGCCCGTCACCGAGGTGCCCCTGCTCGGCTCCGGGCAGCTGCTCGTGCTGGACGCGCCGCTCGCGGCTCGCACCGTGACGCTCCGGCCGGACCTGGCGAGCGAGCCGGCCGCGCAGCTGTTCCGCACTATCACGCCGCGGACTCGTCCCGGCGTGGTGCTGGCCGGCCGGCCGGTCCGGCTTGAGATCACCGCCAGCATGGCGAGCCCCGGCGCCGGGGCTGCGCTCGGGCCGGTGTCGGCGACGCTCACCCTGCAGGACGCCGATGGGGTCGGCTACCCGGTGACCACGACCGCCATGCCCGCCGACGGACGGCCCCATCAGCTCATCGCGACGCTGGGCGCGGCCGCCGGCGCCGCCTATCCGCTTCGGGTCATCGGCGTGTCGGTCAGTTATCAGGTGCCGCCGCATCCGCAGACCACGGCGGCGCGGCTGGCCGACGAGAGCGCAGTACTACGGCTCGACAGTTTCTCGGTGAGCTCGACCGCGACCGGGCCGTTCGAGTCGTCCGTACCCGGCCAGGTGCTGGCGAGGTGGCCGCAGTTGCCGAACGACGGCGCGCTGGCCGGCGAGATCGCCCTGCTCGGTGGCGACGCCGACGGCTCGACCGCGCCGTTCGTGTTCGCCTCGGGCCCGGCGGGCAGCGCCGAGGAGGTCAACTTTGACCCCGGTAACGGGCCGCTCATCCCGGCCTCCGTGCTGGGTCCCGGAACCGTCTTCGGCACATCGCCCACCCCGCCGCCCGGCCCGGCCGAGCTGGACTTCGACATCCCGGCATCGCCGCGGCCCGTTCCGGTGATCGCGACCGCCGGGTTTACGGCGGGGAACGGGCTGCGGATCGGGTCAGTGTTCTCCGTCACCATTGCCGGTCAGCAGATGCCCTGCCAGCTAGTGGCGACGGTGAAGGCCTTCCCTGACGAAGGCATGCTCGTGGCCGACCAGGCGGCGGTCCAGGACGCGCTGGCCAGCAAGGGCTTCGGCGGTACCCTCCCGGTGACCGGATGGTGGCTGGCCACGGCGAACGGTGCCGTCCCGCCGGGCCTGCCGGCCGGCTCGACGGTGACCGACGCTGCCGCGCTGGATCAACGGCTGGTGCAC
>JBAUAR010000280.1:0-3465 GCA_049675875.1 Streptosporangiaceae bacterium | reverse complement strand
TACGTCGTCGACGGCAGCCTGGTCACGAGCCAAGGCGTCTCGGCCGGAATCGATATGGCGTTGTGGCTCATCGGCGCGCTGCACGGCCGCGACCATGCGCGGCAGGTCCGCCGGTACATCCAGTACGATCCCGCTCCGCCGTACCTCGCCGACGAGCCCGTCGCTGTGCTCTCCGGAGCACTGGCCGCACCGCCCCATTAACAGCCGCTGCTAGCCTCGCGAAGCATGCGCGCAGCAGGCAGAGGCATCGCCACCATCGCCAGCCGGGACGACACGACGCTCGAGGTCTGGTACGCCGGCCTGGCGCTGGGTGAGTCGCCCGCCCCGTCGATGGCGCTCCGGGCCGAGCGCGACGAAGACCGGCGGGTGCGATTCGAACTGGTCGAGACGCACATCGACCTCGACGCCCCGCCGGACGGCACCGCCGACGCCTACCTGCGGCTGCACCTGCTGTCGGCGCGGTTGGTGCGGCCGCGCGAGCTGAGTGTCGACGGCATCTTCGGCCAGCTCCAGCTCGTCGTGTGGACCGACCTGGGCGCGGTGCATCCGGCCGACCTCGAGGAGCTACGCGCCAGCCGGAGACTTGCCGGAAAGAACCTGACGGTGCATGGCATCGACAAGTTCCCGCGGATGACCGACTTCGTCTCGCCGTCCGGGGTCCGGATCGCCGACGCCAGCAGGGTCCGGCTCGGTGCCCACCTCGCCGAGGGCACCGTGGTCATGCATGAGGGCTTCGTCAACTTCAACGCGGGGACGCTCGGCCCCTGCATGGTCGAAGGCCGGATCACCGCAGGGAGCGTGGTCGACGCAGACTCCGACATCGGCGGCGGCTCGTCGATCATGGGCACCCTCTCGGGCGGCGGCACGCACGTAACGCGGATCGGCAAACGTTGCCTGCTCGGGGCGAACGCGGGTACCGGCATCTCGCTCGGTGACGACAGCGCGATCGAGGCCGGTCTGTACATCACCAGGGGAACCCTGGTCACGCTGCCCGACGGCGCGGTCGTCAAGGCGATCGAGCTGAGCGGTCAGCCGGGCGTCTTGTTCCGTCGTAACAGCATCCGCGGCAACGTCGAGGCCGTTCCGTGGAAGTCCAGCACGTTCACCGGCCTCAACCCCGACCTGCACGCGTGACGCCGCGGCGGCCGGGGTAAAGCCAGATCAGGTCACCCGCCAGCACACGGGAGGGAAGCGGATGCCGGACCCCGGTCGCTTTCTCGCAGGTTCATTCGCGCCGGTCACCGAGGAGATCACCGCCTATGACCTGCCGGTCACCGGTCAGGTCCCCACTTCACTGAGCGGCCGCTACCTTCGCAACGGACCGAATCCCATCGGCCTGGACGACCCGAGCTACCACTGGTTCCTCGGCTCAGGGATGGTCCATGGCGTGGCCCTGCGCGACGGCAAGGCCGCGTGGTACCGAAACCGCTGGGTCCGCTCCAAGGCAGTTGCGCAGGCACACGGCGAGCAGTGGCCCGGCGGGCCGGTACACGAGAACATGGATTTCGCGGCCAACACGCACATCATCTCGCATGGCGGCCGCACGCTGGCCACCGTCGAGGCCGGGCCGTTGCCGTATGAGCTGAGCTACGAGCTCGGCACGGTCGGCCCGTGTGACTTCGGCGGCACGCTCCCCGGCGGCTTCGCCGCGCATACCAAGCTCGATCACCAGTCGGGCGAACTGCACGCCATCGCGTATTTCTGGGCCTGGGATTATGTCCAGCACGTCGTCGTCGACCCGGCTGGAAACGTGACGCGCACCACCGCCATCCCCGTCGCTGACGGCCCGATGATGCATGACTTCGCGCTCACGAGCAGGTATGTCGTGCTGCTCGACCTGCCTGTGACCTTCAGCCTGAATGCGGTCACCGCGGGCAAGGAACTGCCGTACGGGTGGAATCCGCAGCATCAGGCGCGCGTCGGCCTGTTGCCGCGGGACGGCAGCGCGGAGACACGCTGGATCGAGATCGAGCCGTGCTGGGTGTTTCACTGCCTCAACGCGTATGACGACGACAACGGCCGCGTTGTCCTCGACCTTTGCCAGTACAACGAGTCCTTCGATGTCTCGACGCTGTGGGCCGCGCACGGGCCCGTCACGCTGGACCGGTGGACCATCGACCCGACCGCCGGCACGGTGTCGCAGCAACGTCTCGACGACCGCGGCCAGGAGTTCCCGCGCGTCGATGACCGGATCGTCTCCCGGCGGCATCGGTACGGATATAGCGCGGTGATCGGCGAGGTCACCCGGGCTATCACCGTGGCCGGTGACTTCACTGACGACGCGTTCGCCAACGCGCTGCTCCGCCACGATCTTGAGCGCGGGACGACCGTAGCTCGCGAATTCGGCCGCGACGCCACCGTGGGCGAGGCGGTTTTTGCCCCGTCCACCGCTGACGCAGCCGAGGATGACGGCTATGTCATGGCCTTCGTCCACAACCCCGACCGCGGCGCTTCAGACCTGGTTATCCTCGCCGCGCAGGACTTCACCGGCGATCCGGTGGCAACGGTGCACCTGCCGGCCCGAGTCCCGCTTGGCTTCCACGGCAGCTGGCTATCCGATAACTAGCTGCGCTCCTCGCCCGCCAGCCGACCCGAAACCCGGAGCCACGGCCCGTGGGTAGCGGCACGATGGACCGATGACAGCCTTCGTTCTCGTGCACAGCCCGGTGACGGGGCCGAGCACGTGGCGGTGGGTCGCGGCTGACCTGGTCGCCCAGGGTCATCGAGTCTTCGTCCCGGCAGTCGGCGCTGTCAGCAGCTGGTCGGAGTTCGCCGACGCGGTGGCTGCGCAAGCAGGGCAGCTTGGCGACGCGGTGCTCGTCGGGCACAGCGGCGCGGGGCCGCTGCTGCCGCAGATAGCGGCGCGGACCGACGCCGGGCCGCTGATCTTCGTGGACGCGGACATCCCGCCGGACACCGGCGAGGCAAGCCTGATGCCGGCCGAGATCCTCGCCGAGCTGCGCACGAACGCGGTCGACGGCCTTCTCCCGCCGTGGTCGCAGTGGTTCGGGCCAGCGGCGATGGGAGAGCTCGTTCCCGACGCACAGCGGCGTGCGGTGATCACAGCCGAGCTACCACGGCTGCCGCTGGCGTACTTCGAGACCACCGCGCCAGTGCCGGCCGGGTGGGCCGCCGCCGGCGGTGGCTACATCCTGCTCAGCGCCGAGGCGTACGGCGCCCAGGCGGCGGCAGCGGCCGCTCGCGGCTGGCCAGTTGTTCGGCTGCCCGGCGGTCACCTCGACGTCGCAACCAGGCCCGAACCGATTGCGGCCGCCATAGTGCAGATCGCGGCCCGGCTGGCCCGGCATTGATCACGGCGACTCAGCAGCGGACTGCGGCTTGTCGGCTGGCTCGGCGAGGAGGGCGGACAGCTCGGCGGCGGCCGCGGTGACCGGCTCGCTGAGCGTGCGGCCGGGCGCCTGGCCGAGTCTGCTCACCGGCCCGGACACGCACACGGCGGCGAGC
>JBAUAR010000279.1:0-12614 GCA_049675875.1 Streptosporangiaceae bacterium | reverse complement strand
CCCTCGTGCACCTCACCGAAGCGGGCCGCGAACAGCTCGCCGCCGCGACCGCGGGCGCCGAGCGGGCCGCCCACGCCGCCGTCGAAGGCCTCGCTGCGGCTGACCAGCGGACGCTTCGGCGGCTACTCGACGCGGTCGCTGCCGAGGATCCCGTCCGGGAGGGCGGCCGGCCGTAGAGTTGCTGCTGGCATGAAGATCCTGCACACCAGCGACTGGCACGTCGGCAAGGTGCTGAAGGGCCGCGACCGGTCCGACGAGCACGAGGCGGTGCTGCGCAGCATCGTCGGCGCGGCGCGGGCAGCTGACGTTGACCTCGTGCTCATCGCTGGCGACCTGTTCGAGACGGCGGCGCCGAGCCCGCGCGCCCAGGGCCTGGTCATGCGCACGCTGCTGGCCCTGCGCGAAGACGGCCGCCAGGTCGTCGCGATCGCCGGGAACCACGACAACGCCGGCCTGCTGGACAACGTCTACCGGCCGGTCCTCGGCGAGCTCGGCCTGCACGTCGTCGGCACGCCCAAGGCTCCGGAGGCGGGCGGCGTCGTCCGCCTCAGCACTCGCGGCGGGGAGCAGGCGACCGTCGCGGCGCTGCCCTTCCTGTCCCAGCGCTACGCGGTCCGCGCCGCCGAGCTGCTGCTGCACGAGAACGCCCAGCATGCCCTCGACTACGCCCGGCGGGTCGCCGCCATGATCACCGCGCTGGCCGCCCAGTTCCGCGGCGACAGCGTCAACATCGTGATGGCGCACGCGACGCTGCTCGGCGGGCGTCGTGGCGGCGGCGAACGGGACGTGCAGACCTCGTTCGAGTACGAGGTGCCGCCGAGCGCGCTGCCCGCTGCCGCACACTACGCGGCGCTCGGCCACCTGCACCGTCAGCAGGAGATCGCTGCCCCGTGCCCGGCGTATTACTCCGGCTCGCCGCTCGCGGTCGACTTCGGCGAGGAGGCCAACGAGCCGGGCGCGCTCATCGTGACGGCCGCCCCGGACACTCGGGCGGACGCGCGCCGGGTCGCGATCGAGGGCGGCCGCCGGCTCCGGACCCTGCGCGGCCCGCTCGACCAGGTCATCGCCGAGGGCGAGCAGGCCGACGACGCTTACCTGCGGGTAGTGCTGGCCGAGCCGGCCCGGGCGGGCCTCGGGGACCTGGTGCGGGACAAGCTACCCAATGCGCTCGAGGTCCAGCTGGACGACGCGCACCGGCCACGGCCCGGCGGCGGTGGCGAGGCGAGGCGGAGCCGGGTCGGCCGGACGCCGCTGCAACTGTTCGGCGATTACCTGGCCGAGCAGCACGTCGCTGATCCCCGGGTCGAGCGGCTGTTCGCCGAACTGCTCGAGGACATCACCGACGGTGAGCACGGTCCGATCGCTGCGCCGCCAGACTCGGGATAGTGGCCGGGCCGCCAGGGCCGCGAATCGCGCTCGTGGGTGGCCCGTTGCGCGCGCGCCTGCGATAGGAACTAGGCACCCACGTCCGGGCCGGATCGGCCGTCCGGCTCAGGAGGCAGTCGGACCAGCAGGAAGTCGGCCGGGCGGAACCCGGCGCGCAGGTAAAACGGAATGGCGCGCTCGCTCGGGCTGAGCACCACGCGGGCGAAGTCGTTCTCGTCGGCGTAGCGGAGCAGCGCGTCCAGCAGGCGCCCGCCGATCCCCCGATCACGGTGGGCGGCAAGCACGAACGCGTTGGCCAGGTATCCCCAGCGGCTCGGCGCCCGTCCCGGCTGCGGCATCCGCTCGAACACGGCCAGGTTCACCATCCCGACCGCACGCGCGTCGTGCGCGGCGAGCCACGTGACACGGCGCGCGCCGTCCTGCTCGAACCACGCCGCGAACCGCTCGCCGAAGGCGGGATCGTCGCCGGCGCCGCCCCACTCGCGCGTCCACTCGCTGCGCAGTGCCGCGAGCGCGGCCACGTCCGCGTCCCCGGCGCGCCGGATCGCGATCTCACTCACGAGCGCACACCGTACCGGCAGTGCCGCGGCCAGCGATCGGATGCTGGACGATGGGCGTTGCCGAGCACCCGTCAGCGGGACCGCGGGTGGCTAGTCGACGGGGCCGACCGCCGGTGACTAGTCGACGCCGCCCAGCGCCGGTAGCTAGTCGATGGGGCCGAGCGCCGGCGACTGCAGCAACTGGCCACCATCGATTGGGTACACCGCGCCGGTCATGAAGCTGGACGCTTCGGAGGCAAGCAGCAAGGCTAGGCCGCGGACCTCGGCCGGGTCGCCCATCCGGCCAAGCGGCACGGCGGCGGCCCAGCGCGCCTCCGCCTCGGGCGGCCGCGGGCCGCCACCGCCGAGATTGGTCCGGAACGGGCCGGGCGCGATGGCGTTCACCCGGACCTGCCAGCGGGCCAGGTCCAGCGCGGCCTGATGCACGAGGTTGACCACGCCGGCCTTAGCGACGACGTAGGAGTAGGACACATACGGGCCCTGGCGGAGGCCAGCGGTGGACGCCGTGACGATGATGCTCCCGCTGCACTGGCGCTTCATTGGGCCGGCCGCGGCGCGCACGGTGTGCATGACGCCGTTCAGGTTCACGTCGAGCACCTGCCGCCACAGTGCCAGATCGAACGTGTCGACCAGGCCGGCCGCGTTGCCCGGCCCCCGGCCAGCCGCGATCCCGGCGTTCGCGAACGCGACGTCCAGCCGGCCGTGCCGGTCGACGATGCCATCGACAAGCGCGCCGACGGCCGCCGGGTCGGCCACATCGACGGCGGCGCACTCGACGTCCGGCAGGTCACTGGCAGCATCAGCCAGCCTCGCCTCGTCCCGATCGGCGATGACCACCCGAGCCCCGCACTCGGCCAGCACCCGGGCGATGGCCAGGCCCAGCCCGGAGGCGCCGCCGGTGACCAGCACGACGCGCCCACGCACGTCAAACACATCAGCAAGGACCGCGCCCGGGTCGGCGGACCGCGCCTCGCTCATCGGTCACGCTCCCTTCCTCGAGCCACGCCCGCACCCACCGGGTCAGCATCAGATTGTCAACATTATCGTTAGCAGGTTGGTCGAGCTTGGCAGCTCTCATCGGCGCAGATCCGTCCTCCGTGGCAGCCGATGACGCTGCGCATCAGCTTGCCATCGTCATGGGCTTGGATACCAGGCTGCGTTATGGTCAGCGCATGAGCCGCCTTCCGCATCTGCGCCGTGATCAGCTGACGCCCGAAGGCCAGGTCTTGTGGGACGCGATCGCCGGAATCCAGATCGCAGGGCTAGACCGCAGCCGGCTGGTGCAGGAAGACGGCTCGCTGACCGGCCCGTTCAACGCCTGGGTGCACGCACCGGACACCGGAAAACGACTCCTCGCGCTTGGGGGGACGCTGCTCGGGCGAACGTCGATCGAGCGAAGGCTGATCGAGATCGCGATCCTCACTGTCGGCGCTAGGTGGCAGGCCGAATTCGAGTGGGCGGAGCACTCCCAGATGGCGCTCGACCACGGCGTACCTGACGTTGTGGTGAACGCCATCGGCAGCGGTGAAGACCCGCCATTTGAGGCAGACGACGAGCGGGTCGTGCACGTCGTTGCCAGCCAGCTGGCACGGGCGGGGCGAGTCGACATGGACGCTTACCGCGCTGCTCGCGAGCTACTCGGGGATAAGGGCATGGTGGAGCTCGTCACCCTGTGTGGCGCCTACACGATGATTTCGTTCCAGCTCAATGCTTTCGACGTCCCCCTACCTCCGGGAGCGGTTCCGAGGTGGGGCAATAGCCATCAGGACGGCGCTTCCCGCAACGTCGGCGCAGCTCCGAGCGTCTAGGGCAGCCAAAAGGTCATGGCAATCTCGGCCTCTGCATCCACCAGTCGGCCGGGTCTGCGGAGCGGACGCGAACACGTTTGCTTTGGATTGTCCACAATCTTGTGTCCGTACGGTCGGCGTGCTTAGCTGAGCCGGAGGACCTGCCCGATCGCGCAGGCCGGAGGTGCGGCATGCCAGAACGCGAGAAGCTTCTTGACCCGACCGGGTTCGACGAGCGGTCTGCCGATACGACTCTTGCTCCCCGGCCGGCCAGCCTCCGCGGGCTGCGGGTGGGGCTGCTGGAGAACACCAAGCCGAACGCCGCGCCGCTGCTAGCCAATGTGGGCAGGGAGTTGCAACGCCAGCACGGCGTCGCGACCGCGGTCATGTTCGCTAAGAGCTACTTCGGCACGCCGACCGAGGAAAGCCTGATCCAGCGCATCCTGCACAACTGCGACTTCGTGGTGGCGGGTGTCGGCGATTGAGGCTCGTGCAGCGCGGCCAGTTTGGCCGATGGGATCTTGCTGGAGCGAGCCGGAGTGCCCGCGGTCAGCATCTGCACGGACGCGTTCATCCCGGCCGCGGAAGCGATGGCTAAGGTGTACGGCTTCCCCGGCTACCGGTACATCACCATGCCCCATCCGCTCGCGAGCCTCGACGAGAGGCAGCTCGAGGAGCGAGCCCGCGACCTGGTACCCGAGGTGCTGCGCATCCTGGGCGTGGAGTCCTGACACGGTGACCGCCGTCAGCGATAACTCGCCGCTCACCGATCCGCCGCTGGTCGACGGCGCGGAGATCCGCGCGGCCATGGAGTACTACGCCCGGCAGCAATGGACCGATGGCCTGCCGGTCGTGCCCGTCACCGAGTCGTACCTGGCCGAATTTCTCGCCCTGACAAGCCGGGCACCCGACGACGTGGTGTTCGCGATGCCGCACCTGAACCGGACCTGCACGGTCCGGCTCGCCGCCATCAACGCGGCGATGGCGGGCTGCCTGCCCGAGTACTTCCCCGTCGTGCTGGCCGCCTGGGAGGCCATCGTCGCCGACGGTGTGGCCGGGCGCGGCATCTGGCAGAGCACTACCGGTACGGCGCCGCTGCTCGTTGTCAACGGTCCGGTCCGCCAGCAGATCGGCCTGAACAGCGCTGGCAACGTATTCGGGTCGGGCTTTCGGGCCAACGCGACGATCGGCCGGGCCATCCGGCTGACCGCGATCAACGTATTCGGGCTGCACCCGCACCTGCTCGACCAGGCCACCCAGGGCACGCCCGCCAAGTACACCTGCTGCCTCGCGGAGAACGAGGAGCTCAGCCCGTGGCAGCCGCTGCACGTGGAGCACGGCTTCGAGCCGTCGGACAGCACGGTGACCGCGATCATCATCAGGTCTGTCGTGCACATCGAGGCTCGCCACACCCGGGTGCCCGAGCAACTCGCCCTCGACATCGCCGGCACCATCGCGCGGACCGGCGCGCTGATCCACCAGACCACGAGCTCGCTGGTGGTGCTGTCGCCCGAGCACGCGCACATGCTGACCGACGCCGGGTGGAGCAAGGACGACGTGCGCCAGTTCATCTTCGACCACGCGGCCAACACGCTCGCCGAGCTGGCCACCGTCGGGAAGGACGCAACCTCCCGGCACACCGGATGGCGGCTCCCGGCCGGGCACCCGGACGCGCTGCCCGTCGATGAGCGCACCGACCCGGTGCCCGCCCTGAAGTCGCCAGCCGCCGTGCAGCTGATGGTTGCCGGCGCCAACAACGCCGGAGTCTCCGCCGTGATCGAGACCTTCGGGCCGCGCGGCAACCCCCCGTCGATCGCGAAGGTGAGGACACTCGATGACTAGCGACGCCGCGGCCAGCGCCCCGGTCGGCCTGGACGGAGCGCTGGGCAAGTTCCGGGAGATGCTCGCCTCCGATGGCTACGACCTGTCCTGGTCGGTGACCGAGAAGGAGACGGTCGTCGTGCAGATCGAGGCAGGCCCAGACGCGTGCGCCGACTGCCTGGTGCCGCTGCCGATCATGGAATCGATCATGGCCGACGCCCTGGCGCCGACGCCGTAC
This sequence comes from Streptosporangiaceae bacterium, assembly GCA_049675875.1. Classification (GTDB taxonomy): domain Bacteria; phylum Actinomycetota; class Actinomycetes; order Streptosporangiales; family Streptosporangiaceae; genus JAJYUU01. Next base: position 6,822 of record JBAUAR010000279.1, on the reverse strand, counting down.
TCGCTCGACCACATCGTGCTGCCCGCCGACACCGGGCACTAGGGTGAGCAGTCCGCCGGCGCGGGCCTCCCATGATCATCCGCCTGAGACCGCACAATCCATCACCGAACCAGCGCGCAGCACGCCGGTCTACGGCGAGTTCGATGTGGTGGTCGTCGGCGGCGGCCCGGCCGGGCTCATGGCGGCGGCCGCCGCCGGCCGTACCGGGTACTCGGTGCTGCTGCTGGAGCGCTACGGCTTCCTCGGCGGCGCGGGTACCGCGGGCGGGCTGAGCACATTCTGCGGACTGCACGCCAAGGTCCACGGCGAGCACCGGCGGGTCATCCATGGTCTTGCCGACGAGCTGCTGGACCGGCTGGCGAAGCTCGACGCCCTGTCCCGGCCGCACCTCACCATCAACGATGGCATCCAGGCCCAGGCCTTTGACATCTCCAGCTACAAGATCGCCGCCGATGAGCTGGTCACGTCCTCGGGTGCACAACTGCTGTTCCACACGTTCGCGGTCGGCGCTGTCCTTAAGGCCGACGACACCATCGACGCCGTGCTCATCGAGTCCAAGTCCGGTCGGGCGGCGGTGCGCGGCCGGATCTTCATCGACGCGACCGGGGACGGCGACCTGGCTGCGTGGGCCGGCGCGCCGTTCGAGAAGTCGCCGAGCCTGCACGGGATGCTGTACCCGTCGCTGATGTTCCGGATCAACGGCGTGGACGTCGCTGCGGCCGGCGAGGCGCCGTGGCGAACGGTGGAACGGCTCATGCTGGCGGCCGAGCAAGCCGGCACTCACTCGTTCCCGCGCAAGAAACCGATCGTCCGGCCGCAGCGCAACCCGCTGGAGTGGCGGGCCAACCTCACCCAGCTCAGCAACCCCGACGGCAGCGCCATCGACGGCACCGACGCCGACCAGCTCACCCGCGGTGAGCTGCAAGGCAGGCAGCAGGCACTCGACTCGTTCACCTTCATCCGGGACAACACTCCGGGCTTCGGCGACTCCTACATCGTCGACATCGCGCCGCAGATCGGGATCAGGGAGACCCGCCGGATCATCGGGGCCTACCAGCTGACGGAAGACGATGTACTCGGCTGCGCCGACTTCGTGGACACTATCGGCGTGAACGGATGGCCGGTCGAGTCGCACGTGGCTGGCAGCGTCGAATTCCGCTGGCAGCGCGGCGAGAACCCGCGCGGATTCAACCAGCTGCCGTTCCGGATGATCCTGCCGCAGCGGATCGCCAACCTCTACGTCATCGGGCGATGCGCCTCGATGACGCACGACGCCCAGTCGGCGGCGCGGGTCACCGGGCCGTGCTTCGCAATGGGCGAGGCAGCAGGAACCGCGGCTGGTCTCGCCCTCGGCGCGGGCGTCGGCTGCGCGAACGTCGACGTCGCGGTGCTCCAGCAGCGGCTCGAGCGGGCCGGCGCCTTTCTCGGCCGGGACGTTCCGTGACAGCACTGCGCAGCGTCTTCGAGCCCGGCAGCAACCGCTGGGCTATGCGGCGCGCGCAGTGGATGGCTCTCGGGCTGACCGACGACGACATGGCCAAGCCCAAGATCGCCATCGTCAACACCTCCTCCGACCTGGCGAGCTGCTTCACGCACCTGGACGGCATCGTCGGCCCGCTGAAGGCGGCAATCATCGAGGCCGGCGGCATCGGGTTCGAGATTCGCACCGCCGCGCCGAGCGACGCCATCACGAGCGCGGGCGCCGCCGGGCAGTACATCCTGCCGAGCCGGGATCTGATCGTCAGCGACATCGAGGTCGCCGCCGAGGGCGCGCTGCTGGACGGCATGGTGTGCCTGTCCTCTTGTGACAAGACCACGCCCGCGCACCTGATGGCCGCGGGCCGGCTCAACATCCCGACAATCGTCGTCGCGTGCGGCTACCAGCCCTCCGGGCTGTTCCGCGGCGAGCACGTCGATTTCGAGGACATCTTCGCCTACGCGGGCCACGTCGCGGCCGGGCGGATGACGGTCGACGAGCTGGCGGAGATGAGCAGCTGCGCAGTCACTGGCCCCGGTGTCTGCGCGGGCATGGGCACGGCCAACTCCATGCACATCGCCGCCGAGGCGCTGGGCATGGCGCTGCCAGGCAGCACCCCGGTCCGCGCGGGCAGCCCGAAGATGTGGCAGACGGTGGCCGACGCCGGCCGCCGCATCGTCGAACTGATCGAGCAGGACGTCAAGCCGCGCAGCATCCTGACCGCGGGCGCATTCCGCAACGCGGTCACCGCGATCCTGGCGATCAGCGGCTCGGTGAACTGCCTCAAGCATCTGCAGGCGGTGGCGGTGGAGGCCGACTGCGACGCGGACGTCTATCAGCTGTTCGAGACGCTGGCCCCGCAGGTCCCGCTGCTGTCGGCGGTCAAGCCCAACGGGGAGCGGCGCATCGACGAGTTCGAAGCCGCCGGCGGCGCCCTCGGCCTGCTCCGCCAGCTCGCGCCCCTGCTCGACCTCAGTCAGCCGACAGTCGGCGGGCAGACTGTCGGCGAGCTGACCGACGGTAGCTGGGCCGTGGACGAGGACGTGATCCGCCCGCTGGACGCCCCGCTCGCGCGCCACCCCGGCATCGTGATCCTGCGCGGATCGCTCGCCCCTGAGGGCGCCGTGGCCAAGCGGACCGTCGCCGACGACGGCGTGCACCAGTTCAGCGGGCCGGCGCGGGTGTACCGGTCGCGCGAAGAAGGCATTTCCGCGATCCGGGCCGGCGAGGTACGCGCAGGCGAGGCGCTGGTGCTGACCGGTCTCGGGCTGCGCGGCGCCCCGGGGATGGGCTTCACGTCCGCGTTCGTGTTCGCGCTCGACGGCGCAGGACTGTCGGACAAGGTGGCCGTGATTACCGACGGGCAGCTGTCCGGCCTGGTCAACAAGGGCATCTCGGTGGCTGAGGTGAGCCCGGAGGGTGCGGCCGGCGGCCCGCTCGGGCTGGTCCGCGACGGCGATGTCATCAGCGTCGACCTCGACGCCCGCAGCATCGACCTGGACGTTCCCGAGGCGGAGCTGGCACAGCGGCGCGCGACGCTGCCCGCGCTCACCCCGCCGTCTGGCTGCGGCTGGTTGTCGGTGTACGCACGCACCGTTCGCCCGCTCACCCGCGGCGCAACGCTGGGAGGCTGACGTCATGACCGCAGGCCCGGTAACCCCGCTGCCCCCGGCGACGCTCGAGCGCGGCCGTCCCGTCACGGCGGCGCAATTGTCCTGGCGGGCGGACTGGATCCGGCTGAATGCGGTGGGTCTCATCGAGCAGGCCGGGCTCGGCCATTACGCCAGCACGTTCTCTTGCGCTGAGATCATCGCGACGCTGTACTACCACACGCTGCGGCTGCGGCCCTGCGACCCCGGCTGGCCGGGCCGGGACCGGTTCCTGCTCGGCAAGGGGCACGTCGCCACCGGGCTGTGGCCGGTGCTCGCCGATCTCGGTTACTTCTCCGCGGACTGGCTGGATCAGTTCGGCCGGATCGGCTCGCCGCTGAACGATCACCCGAACATGCGGCTCGCACCCGGCATCGACTTCAGCTCCGGCTCACTCGGCCACAACCTGTCGGTCGGCGTGGGCATGGCGCTGGCCGGGCGACTGTCCGGGCGCGACTACCGGGTGTTCGTCCTCACCGGCGACGGCGAGCTGCAGGAGGGCCAGATCTGGGAGGCGGCCATGGCAGGCAGCCACTACCGTCTCGGCGGGCTGGTCGCGATCGTGGACGCGAACGGCTTCTCGGGCAGTGGCCCGACATCGGCGGCCATGAACATCGAGCCCCTGGCGGGCCGGTTCGAAGCGTTCGGCTGGCTGACCCGCGAGATCGATGGAAACGATCCGCAAGCACTGCTGCAGACCTTCGACAGCCTGCCCGACGCCGGTTCTGACCAGCCTGTCTGCGTCATCGCCCGAACCAGGAAGGGCCGCGGGGCGACCCTGTTCGAGCAGGCACCCCAGTCGTGGCACCTCGGCCTGCTCTCGGCCGAGCAGCGTGCCGAGGTCATCGACGAGATCACGGCGAGGATGCAGTGACGGACGTGGCGCACGGCGCCGACGCCAGCTCCCTGCGGGGGGCTACCGAAGGTCGTCCCCCCGAGCAGGACCGGATGGTCGACGTCTTCACCGACACCGAGATCGAGACGGCGGCAGCGGCGAATCCGGCCGGGTACGCGATCGCCGCGCTCGCCGACGACGACCCGCGCGTGCTGACGCTGAGCGCCGACCTCAGCTCCCCGCTGGCCGAATTCCGCGACCGCCATCCCGGCCGCTACATCGAGCTGGGCATCGCGGAGACGAACTCCGTGTCGGTGGCAGCCGGCCTGGCCGCCAGCGGCTTCGTTCCCTATATCTTCTCCATGTCCCCGTTCGGCGTGCTCAAGTGCGCCGAGCAGTTGCGCACCGACGTCGCGTACAACCACCTGCCGGTGCGGCTCGTCGGGCGGCTATCCGGCCTGGCCATGGGCTTCTTCGGGACCAGTCACCACGCGGTCGAGGACGTCGCGGTCGCCCGCTCGATCACCAACATGACGGTTGTGGCGCCGGCCGACGCCAGTGCCGTGATCAGCATGATGCGCTCGACCGCCAGCCTCGATGGCCCGGTGTACCTGCGGATCTCGGAGCGTCCGCCGACGGTGTACAAGACGCCGCCGGTCATCGGCTACGGCAAGTGGCTGCGGCTGCGCAGCGGCAGCGACGTGACCCTGATCGGGCACGGCATGGGCGTGGGCCTCGCGGTCCGGGCCGCCGCGGCGCTGGCGGCTGACGGCATCGAGGCCGACGTCTACGACGCGGCGTACCTGAAGCCGTTCGACGAGGCCGCCCTTGCGGAGACCGCGGCCCGGACCGGCGCGATCGTTACCGTCGAGGAGCACAACGAGATAGGCGGCCTGGCGAGCATCGTCGCGGAGGTCGCAGGGCGGCGCGGGCTGACGGCGGCGCTGCGCGCGGTCGCGCTGCCGGACGCCGACCTCGAGGTCGGGGTCCCCGCGGACCTGTACGAGTACTACGGGCTGACAGTGGCCGGCGTTGTGACCGCGGCGCGGGAGCTGGTCCGCCCGGCCGAGATCTGATCGGAGGCGCGACGTGCGAGCAGTGGTGTGCGTGCCGGGCGGCACGGAGGTAGCTGTCGTTCCCGACCCGGTGGCGGGACCCGGCCAGGTCGTCGTTGAGGTCCTGGCGTGCGGGCTGTGCGGGTCCGACGTGCACGCCATCGAGCACGGGCTGACACGGTCCGGCCAGATACTCGGCCACGAGTTCGGCGGCCGGATAGCCGAGGTCGGCCCGGAGGTGACCGGCTGGCGGACCGGTCAGCCGGTCGCGGTGAACCCGCTCGGCGCGTGCCAGTCCTGCGGCGAGTGCGCGGCCGGGCTGCCGTTCCGCTGCGCCGCGCTGCCGAACCTGGGGCTGTCGGCGCCTGGTGCGTACGCCGAGTACGTCAGCGTCCAGGCCAGCCAGCTGGTCGCGCTCCCGGACGGGCTACGAGTGGAGCAGGGTGCACACGCCGAGCCGCTCGCGGTCGCGCTGCAAGCGGTCGAGCAGGCTGAGGTCGGTCCCGGCGACGCGGTGCTGGTGCACGGCGTCGGGTCGATCGGCCTGAACGCGATCATGGCGCTGCGGCTGGCTGGCGTCGATCACATCGTCGGTGCGGGCCGCTCCCCCGGTCGCCGCGCCGCCGCGACCGCGGTCGGTGCTGACGTTGTCCTCGACACCAGGGAGATCAGCCTGCGCGACCACGTAGCGGACAGTGGCCGCAAGTTCCAGGCTGTGCTCGACTGTTCCGGCGCGGTCGGGCTGTTCGCGGAGTCGCTGGACGTGCTCGCGGGCGGCGGCACGTTCGTCGAGGTCGCCCTCGCTACTGAGTCGCCGGCCGTGTCACTATTCCAGCTCGTCCAGGGCGGCCTGCGGATGGCCGGGACGTGCGCGTACAGCTACGCGAACTATGAGGCCGCGGTCGGGCACATCGCGGCGGGCCGGGTGCCTGCGGACGCGATCATCAGTGAGCGGGTCAGCCTGGACGACACGCCGTCCGCCCTAGCCCGGCTGCAGATGCCCGGCGACCTGGTGCGCATCGTGTCCCTCCCAGGCGAGGCGAAGCTGCCCGTCCAGCCCGACGGCAGCGCCCTGGCCGCCACGTAAGGAGCGGCATGGACCAGCTTTCCGGGCGAACCGCGGTCATCACCGGCGCCGGCAGCGGAATGGGCCGGGCGTTCGCGCTGCGGTTTGCCGCCGAGGGCATGGCGATCGTCGCCGCCGATATCCAGCCGGACGCGCTCGCCGCGACCGTCGCCGAGCTGACCGCGGCCGGGCACCAGGTCGCCGGGATCGCAACCGATGTCGCCGACCCGGACTCCGTGCAACGGCTCGCCGACGCCGCCTATGACCGCTTCGGAGCGGTGCATCTGCTCTGCAACAACGCGGGCGTCGAGGGCTACCTGGACGGCCCCATCTGGGCGGCAACAGCGAAGGACTGGGAGTGGACCGTCGGGGTCAACTTCTGGAGCGTCGTGCACGGCATCCGAGCGTTCGTGCCGCGGATGCTGGCGGGAGGGGAACCCGGTCATATCGTCAACACCTGCTCGATGACCGCGGTCGTCAGCGCCGGCAACATGTACGCGATCACCAAGCACGCGGTGCTCGCGCTCACCGAGGTGCTCGCCCTTGACCTCGCCCGGCGGGACGCTCCGATAGGGGTCACCGCGCTGTGTCCGGGCATCATCGCCACGAACCTTTTCCGCGGCAGCCGCAACCGCCCGGCCGCGCTGCGCGAGGACGACGACTTCAGCGCGGACAACGCGGACGACGCGACCGACACGCAGAAGGCAGCCAGCGCGGACCGCGCGCACGCTGCGCACGGG
>JBAUAR010000278.1:0-2011 GCA_049675875.1 Streptosporangiaceae bacterium | reverse complement strand
GCCCAGCAACCTGACCGGCACAGTATCCGGCGCCACGAGTTGCAACGCGCCGCCCAGTTCGTCGGCACGCTCGCAGATCCTGACCCGGTACGCAGGCGGCCGCACCCGCGGTGTCGTGAGCGCCGGCCTGCCGCGCCCGAAGCCGATCGGCATGATCAGGGCGCCGAGGAGCACGGACGCCTGGCTGCGCAGGGTCGGCCGGTACACCGGCGGCGCGGCCGGGCTTAGCAGCAGTTCCACCAGCACGCCGTAGCGGCGGCGCACCATGCGCACCTGAGCGATGTCCGACCACGGCAGATAGACCTGGCGGAACTTCGGCCGCTTGCGCACTCGCCGCGAGCCCAGCAAGACACCGCGCCGGTCCGCCCAGAACGCCATCCGCCTCGCGGTGAGCAGGACGAAGGCCGCGATGCAGGCTGCCACGAGCAGCCCGCCGATCTCGCAGACACCGAGCCACAGCGGCAGCTCCCCGCTCACACTGAAGCTGACCAGGGCGACGACCCCGCTCAGCAGGAGGAACCACGCGGGGAAAAGCCACACGTACCCGCGCGGATACGTGCTGGCTGGCCCTCGTACAAGGCACGCTACGGTGTCGTCCACGGCCGCTCCCCTGCGATCGTCAGCCTGATCTTCGGGCTCGCGGGGTGCCGCTGGCAAGTCACAGTTTGGTGTGGCCAGGTGGCGGCGGCCGGACGAGCGGCCGCGGCGGCGTCGCAGCTCGTTCCCGTATCGGTTGTGTTCCGGGCGTCGCCTCGATGGTCCGGAGTCCTTGGAAGCGGCGCGATATCGTCGACAGGGCGCCTCGCTCGCGGAGGCTGCCGGCTGAGCACGCACGGAGAGAACAGATGGCCATCGCCGACATCACCAGGGAAGAAACCGCGGCACGAGCGGGTCTGCTGCGCGTCGAGTCCTACGACATCGAACTCGATCTCACCGGCGGAGATGAGATGTTCCGGTCGGCGTCGGTCATCCGGTTCGACTGCACCGAGGCCGGAGCCGCGACCTACCTGGACCTCGTCGCGGAGGCGGTGCAGGAGATCACGCTGAACGGCTCTCCGGTTGACCCGGCGACCGCCTGGGCCGACGGCCGGGTCGCCCTCGCCGGGCTCGAGCTCAGCAACAAACTGCGGGTGGTAGCCGACTTCCGGTACGGCACGTCCGGCTTCGGCCTGCAGCGGTCCGTCGACTCCGCCGACGACCGGGTCTACACCTTCACCCAGTTCGAGGCCGCGCACGCCCGGCGGGTGTTCGCGAACTTCGAGCAGCCCGACCTGAAGGCTGAGTTCACCTTCCACGTCACGGTGCCCAGGCACTGGACCGTGCTGTCGAACCAGCCCGCGCCCGAGCCGCAGCCTGCCGGCGACGGCGCTGCTGTCTGGCACTTTCCGCCGACGCCGCGGATCTCCACCTACCTCACCGCGATCGCCGCGGGCGAGTATCACGTCGTCCGCGACTCGCACACCACGCCGGGCGGTCAGGCAATCCCGCTGGCGGTGGCCTGCCGCCAGTCGATGGCGCCCTACCTCGAAGCCGACGACGTCCTGCTCATCACGCGGCAGGGTCTGGACTACTTCACCAGCCTGTTCGCCGGGCCATTCCCGTTTGCCAAGCTCGACCAGGTGTTCGTGCCCGACAACGTGGGCGCCATGGAGAACGTTGGCTGCATCATCACCAGCGAGTCGCTGCTGTTCCGGTCCAAGGTGACCGAGACGATGTACGAGATCCGGGCCGAGGTGATCCTGCACGAGATGGCGCACCAGTGGTTCGGCGACCTGGTCACCATGAAGTGGTGGGAGGACCTGTGGCTGAACGAGTCATTCGCTGAGCTGGCTGGGTTCCTCGCCGAGGCAGAAGCGACGCGCTTCACGCAGGCGTGGACCACGTTCTGCGGCGGGCGGAAGATCTGGGGGTACGGCCAGGACGAGCTGCCGTCCACGCACCCCATCGCTGCCCGGGTCGGGACGCTGAGCGAGGCCGAGGCGAACTTCGACGGGATCAGCTACGCCAAGGG
>JBAUAR010000277.1:0-3016 GCA_049675875.1 Streptosporangiaceae bacterium | reverse complement strand
CGTCCAGCATGCCGGTCAGGGATCTCGACCGGCACATGGCGCCGCGATCCGACGTTCGGGTGCTGGCCAGCAGGGGAGCCAGCGGCATCGACGGGCTGGTGTCGGCCGCGATCGGCGCGGCGCTGGCGCACCAGGCCGACGGGGGCGGGCCGGCCGTCGCGCTGCTCGGTGACCTGGCCCTGCTGCATGACGCGCCTGGCCTGATGCTCGGGCCGGGTGAGCCGCGGCCGGACCTGTGCGTGGTGGTGGTGCACAACGACGGCGGCGGGATCTTCTCCACGCTGGAACAGGCCGCCTTCCCGGACTCGTTCGAGCGGGTCTTCGGCACCCCGCACGGCGCCGACATCGAGGCGCTGGCGGCTGCCGCCGGGCTGCCGCACCTGCGGCTTGGCCAGGCCGCGGACCTGCCCGCTGCCATCGCGGGCGTCGGCCTGCGCCTGGTAGAGGTGCGCACGGACCGGGCCGATAGCGCGAGGCTCCGCGCCGCGATCAGCCAGGCGTGCGCGAGCGCGCTCGCGACGGGTCAGTCATGACGGCACCCGTGGCGGCTTGCCGGGCTAGCCACGGACAGCATCGCCGAACTGCGCGGTCAGTGTCGCTGGCGCACGCATCCGCCACGCGTCCGTCACCAGCTCAGCCAGCCGGCCGGCGTCGACGGCTGCGAGCCGCAGCAGCACGAGCGGCCAGCCGTCGTAGCCGGGTGCGGTGAAGAACAGCTCCGGCTCGCCGAGCAGCAGGGCCTGCTTTTCGGCCTCGTCGCCGACGTAGAGCACCGCGATATCGGTGCGAACACGGCGTGGCTTACCCGGCAGTCGCTCGGGATAGGACCAGACGAACCCACTGCCGCCAACGCGGAAGTCGAACCCGTCGCAGTCGATCTCTTCCACACCAGGCAGGGCCCGCGCAAGGCGCCGCACGTCATCCTCGTCCGCCACGCAGCCATCGTAGGAGCCAGTGCCGACAGTCGCATGGGCACGCCGATCCCGGGTAGGCGCGCTGGTGCAGAGGTTCGACGAGGCGGAGGAGGCGTAATGGCCACCACTAAGCAAAAGCAAGCGGCACGACGCAACATCGCCAAGGCCAGGCAGGTGCAGAGCGCTCGGGCACACGGCGCTGCGATTCCGCGCCAGAGCGAGAGCCTGAGCACTGCTGCGAAGGACAAGCTCCCCGACTCCGAGTTCGCCTTCCCGAGACAGCGCAAGGAACCGCTGACCGATGCGCGCCACGTACGGAATGCAATTGCCCGCTTTGATCAGGTTGAGGGAGTCAGCGACGCCGAACGGGACAAGGCCTGGAAGCGGATCATCTCCCGGGCGAAGCGCTACGACGTCGAGGTATCCGAGACCGACTGGCGCGATATGGTCAAGCGGGGCAAGGCGCCCAGGCGCTGACCGCTGCCCCGGGAGGGGCGACAGTGGCAGCGACCGGCGTGGCCGTGGTGACGGGAGCCGGATCCGGGCTCGGCCGGGTGATCGCTAGGGAGCTGCTCACCGCCGGCTGGCAGGTAGCCGCAGCCGGCCGCCGGGAGCAGCCGCTGCAGGAGACGGTGACGGGCGACGGCTGGCCTGCCGCGGCCACCGCCGCCATTCCCACCGACGTGACTGTGCCGGACTCGGTGGCGGCGCTCTTCGACGCGGTAGCCCGGCAGTGGGGGCGGCTCGACCTGCTGGTGAATAACGCCGGCGTGTTCGGCCCCGCGGGGGCAGTGGACGAGGTCAGCATCGAGGGCTGGCGGCAGCTCGTCGACACCAACCTGACTGGTGCGTTTCTGTGCGCGCACCACGCGGTGCGGCTGATGAAGGTGCAGGATCCGCGCGGCGGCCGGATCATCAACAACGGCTCGATCTCCGCGCACAGCCCGCGGCCAGGAAGCGTCGGTTACACCGCGACGAAGCACGCGATCACCGGACTGACGAAGTCCATCGCCCTCGACGGGCGGGCGTTCGATATCGCGTGCGGCCAGATCGACGTCGGCAATGCCGCCACCGAGATGACCGCCGGCATTAGCCGCGGTGCCCGCCAGCCGGACGGCACGCTGCGGCCGGAACCCACCTTCGACGCGCGGCACGTCGCCACCGCTGTGCGCTATATGGCCGAGCTGCCCCTGGACGCCAACGTGCAGTTCCTCACGATCACTGCAACCACGATGCCGTTCATCGGCAGGGGCTAGTCGTGGGCAGGGGCTAGTCATCGGCACGGGCTAGTCATCGGCAGGGGCTAGGTTTCGCACGACCGCGCCCACGACACGCCACGCGACCTGCTCATCACCTTCGCCGCTACAGCGCCGATCCGGATGCGCTGAAACGCACGCTCGAGCGGCGCTGATCGCCGCACCGGATAAATCTGGCTGCGCTGTGCCCCGCGCACGGCATGGATGTCCATCTGGTGCTGGTCCAGGTGCACCAACGGGCCAGCCACAAGCCCGCGCGGACGTCGGAGCGGCCCGGACTCCATCGACACAAGCCGCCAATGCCGGTCTGGTGTAGCTCCAGCGACACCAGATCGGCATCCATGGCCGCCGTTCCCGTCCGGCCGGGCCGCTGCGATGCCGAGATGGCCGGTATGCGGTCAATGCCCCGTAGCGCCAGTCGGCGCGTGGTGCTGGGGCCGGGCGGCTCGTCGCCCGGAATGTCGGGACAGATGAGTCCCAAAGTTACCCGGCAGTAGTGATGTGCGTCTCATTGCGAAACCGGCTCGACGTTCGCCCCGTCGAAGCTTGCGGTTACTCACCGTGACCGCCGGCCGAGCCCCGAGCCCGGCTGACAGCGAAGGCGACAGGAAGGACGTTACATGCCTCGCACTGCCCGACTGACCCACGCTCTGCGCGTTCGTGGCAAGACCCTGGCCGTTGGCCTCGGTGCTGTCGCCGCGCTGGCGGGAGCCGGCAGCGCTAGCGCCGTACTGAGCCCCGGCGCCATCACCGCGACTCACGAGTCAGCCCCCGCGCACGCCGCCCGGGTTACCGCGCACCACGTGTCCGCGACCCCGGCGCACGTTGTCACCACCGCGCCGGCCA
>JBAUAR010000276.1:0-13704 GCA_049675875.1 Streptosporangiaceae bacterium | reverse complement strand
CTCCAGCGCCGACCGGGCGGCCGCGAGCAGGCTCGTCACATCTGCGGTGTCGTAGCTGCCGGTCGCTGGGTCGCCGGCCAGCGCCTCGTGCGCGGTCGTCGCGGCCGCGTGCAGCGCGTCGGCGTTGGACAGCCGCTCGTCCTCGGCCATCAGCTCCATGTCCTCGCCCTCGGCCGGCTCGACGCGCTCGACCTCCGCCAGCCCACGGCGCAGGTCCTCGGCCTCCCGCGCCCGGTTGGCCGCCGAGGTAGTCAGCTCGTCCAGTTCGGCGCGGACCTGGGCGTGCCGGTGGTAGGCACGCTGGTAGCTAGTGAGCAGCTCGGCGAATTCCGGCCCGCTGAACCGGTCGAGCGCCTCGCGCTGCCGGCCAGGGCGTAGTAGCTGTTGCTGGTCCGCCTGACCATGCACGGCGACCAGGTCGTCGGACAGGTACGTGAGCAGGGACACCGGCACGGATCGGCCGCCGGCGGTGGCCCGCGACCGGCCCTCGGCGCTGACCGAGCGCACCAGGATCAGCGTGCCGCCGTCGTCGTCCAGATCGCCGCCGGATTCGTTGACCTGCCGGGCGATCGAGCCATCCGGCGCCACCCGGAGCCTGCCCTCCACTACGGCCCGGTCGGCGCCCGGCCGCACCCGGGCCGGGTCAGCGCGGCCGCCGAACAGCAACCCGAGGCCGGACACGACCATCGTCTTGCCCGCGCCGGTCTCGCCGGTGACCACGTTGAATCCTGGCGACAGCTCGAGCACTGCCTCGTCGATCACGCCGAGGCCGGTTATGCGTACTTCCTCAAGCATGGCCCGGTGGCTCCTCGTCTGGCCGCTGCGCCGCTGCCTCCTGATGTGCCGCACCGTCGGCGGGCCGGTCGGCGCTGCGGTCGGGCCGACCGCGCCAGCCCGCTACGGGCAGGCCGAACTTGGCAACCAGGCGGTCGGTGAACGGCGCTCCGACCCTGGCTCTGGCCCCGGTCACCACGGGCAGCCGCGCGAGCAGCACCGGCAGCTCGCCACGCCGTACCTCGACCCGCGATCCCGGCGGAAGCTCGACCATACGACGTCCATCGCACCACAGAACAGCACCTGCCGTGTCAGATTGGCTGCCGGCCACGCCGATGACCTCGGCCGCGAGCACCGACTGAGGCGAGACGACCATGGGCCGGGCGAACAGCGCATGGGCCGAGATCGGCACCATCAGCAGCGCATCGACCTCCGGCCACACCACCGGGCCGCCCGCCGAGAAGGCGTAAGCGGTCGAGCCAGTCGGCGTCGCGAATACCACGCCGTCGCAGCCCCAGCGTGACAGCGGGCGGCCGTCGACCTCGATGACGAGGTCGAGCATCCGCTCCCTGGCCGCCTTCTCCACGCTTGCTTCGTTGAGCGCCCAGGTCGACGCGAGCCGCTCGCCGTTGTTGCGGACGGCGACGTCGACCGTCATCCGCTGCTCGACCGAATACTGGCGGGCGGCGAGGCTGGCTACGGCGGCAGACAGGTCCTCGGGCTCGGCCTCGGCGAGGAACCCGATGTGGCCAAGATTCACCCCGAGCAGCGGGACTCGAGCTGGCCTCGCCAGTTCGGCCGCCCGCAGCAGCGTCCCGTCGCCGCCGACGACCAGCACCACCTCGGCCCCGACGGCGGCCGACGGCGATACCGGAACCACCTCTGCTGCCGGGATACTGAGCGCGGCGGCCTCGGGCTCCAGGACGCGGACCCCGATGTCGAGCCCGGCCAGCTGCGCGATCAGCGCCCGGGACACCCGCAGCGCCTCCGGTCTGCCGGTGTGCGCGACGAGTAGCACGACGCGGCCAGCCGCGGCGGCAGACGGCCAGCCGGTCACTGCGGCCCCGCCACGATCGCGCGTCCGAGCAGGTCGGTGTCCAGCGCGGGGGCACCGCGGCGCAGCCACAGGAAGTACTCCACGTTTCCCGCCGGGCCGGGCAGCGGGCTTGCGGTTACTCCGGCCACCCCGAGGCCGAGGCTGGCGGCGGCAGCGGCCACCGCCGCCACCGCCTGAGACCGGAGTGCGGGGTCCCTGACCACGCCGCCACCCACGAACTCGCGGCCCACCTCGAACTGGGGCTTGACCATCAGCACGAAGTCGGCATCCGGCGCCGCGCAGTCGACCAGCGCGCGCAGCACCAGCCGCAGCGAGATAAACGACAGGTCGGCAACCACCAGCTCGGGAGCCGGCGCCACCTGCTCGGGCCGCAGCGCGCGGACGTTGACCCGGTCCAGGACGGTGACCCGGTCGTCGCCGCGCAGCGACCAGGCGAGCTGTCCGTAGCCCACGTCGACCGCCACCACCTGCCGCGCGCCGGCCCGCAGCAGTACGTCGGTGAACCCACCCGTCGACGCGCCCGCGTCCAGACAGCGCTTGCCCGCCACGGTGAGATCGTGAAACGCAGCCAGCGCACCGGCTAGCTTGTAGCCGGCCCGCGACACGTATTCCTGCTCCAGGCCGGCCTGCGCCACGGTGATCGCGGCGTCCGTGCTCACCTGGGACGCCGGCTTCGCCGCCTGCTGACCGGCGACCGCGACCCGGCCGGCGGCGATGAGGTCCGCCGCCTGGTCACGCGACCTGGCCAGGCCCCGCCGCACCAGCTCTGCATCAAGCCGCAGCCTCCTGCTCATCGAGACGGTCAGTCGGGATCAGCCGTCGGCGCTAGCCGACTCGGGGTCGAGCTGGCCGAGGACGGCGGTGAGCTCGGCGTGTACCTGCTCGAAGACGGCGGCGTGCTCGGTCACCGGCAGCTCAGCCAGCCGATCAAGCAGCGTGAGGGCCGCGTCGACGCGTGGCTCGCCGGTATCCGGCCGGACCGGCTCCGGGGCGGCGGCCGCGGACTCTGGCCCGGCTGACTCGGGTCCCGCGCCGGTTCCCCCCGCTGCGGCACTGCCCGCTTCGGTACTGTCCGCTGCGGCACTGCCCGCGACTGCACTGCCCGCGACGTTGCTGTCCGCTGCGATACCGTCCGCTGCGATACCGTCCGCGACGGCGCTGTCCGCGGCGTCGCTGTCCGCGGCGTCGCCTTCGGGCCCAGCCTGGTGGTTCATCCGCCTCATCACTCTCCGGCGCGGCCCGGCAGGCCGCGTATCGCTCGCATCCGCCGCCAACCTGCACGCTACCGCCCAGCGCCCGGGGCCGGGGCCCCTCTCCCCGCACCGCGACGTGCCCCTACGACCCCGAGGGACGCGAAGGCGCACAATGACGGTGACGGCGGAAGGGAACCGATGGCGACAGCCGAGGACTGCAGGGCAGCGCTGGAGAGCCTGACCGGCCGCATCGCGCAGATGGATGCCAAGGATCGATCAGCGAACCTGCTCGACCGCACGCTGAGCTGCCGCGTTCCCGACCTAGGCGTGACCTTCCTGACCCGGCTCAGCTCAACCGGAGCCGACCCGATCAGGCTGGCCGACAGCGGCGCCCCGGCAGCCCAGGTGCGCTTCATCGCGGACAGCGACGTCGTCGTCACGATCGCCGCCGATCCGGGCAGCTTCATGCGCGCCTGGCTGACCGGCAAGCTCAAGGTCCAGGGCAGCGTGTTCGACCTGCTGCACCTGCGCAAGCTGATGTAGCGCTCGGTATTTCACGACCCGGCGGGAGCGCAGAAGTGACATACGAGGCGGATGCCGACCTGGCGGCCTACGAGGAGCAGCTGCTGGCGGGCATCATATCGGGCATGGGCTCGACCCTTCGGAGGATGAATCTTCTGCAGGTCGATCTTGACTTAGCGATATCGCCGGACGAGGCGGCATCGCGTGCGCGCGATGTACTGGGGGACTGCGACCTGCCTCCGCCACCCTGCGGCCTCGATCAGGTCCGCGTCGTCGGCATTATCGGCTCGGGCTGGCTGAGTATGAACCCCACAGTGGTCACGGTGACGATCAGTGCTGCTGAGCAAGGACCCGGCAGTCGGGTGCGCGTTCGCGGCACCGCGTTTGAGGGGCTGATCAAGCAGCGAGCAGGCGAGCAGGCGGCGAGGTCCATAGCAGCGGCCATGAGCCGGCCGGCCGGGTGACATGCTGGCGGCATGCCGGAGGGTGACGTGGTGTGGCGGACGGCCCGCCAGCTGCACGAGGCGCTCGCCGGTCGGGTGCTGGTGCGCAGTGACTTCCGGGTGCCCCGCTATGCGATAACAGACCTGACCGGGCGGACCGTGACCGATACCGTGTCCCGCGGCAAGCACGTGCTCACCAGGGTCGACGGCGACATCACCGTGCACACGCACCTGAAGATGGAGGGCTCCTGGCGGATCGGCCCGGCGACGGGCTATCGACTGCGGGATCACCGCATCCGGATCATCCTCGCGAACGAGCAGTTGCAGGCTGTCGGCACCCTGCTCGGCATCGTCGAGGTGATCCGGACCAGCCGGGAGGACGCCGTGGTCGGCCACCTTGGTCCGGACCTGCTTGGCCCCGCCTTCGACGTGACCGAGGCGGTGCGCAGGCTGCGCGCCGAGCCCGGCCGCGCAATCGGCGAGGCGCTGCTCGATCAGCGGAATCTGGCCGGGATCGGCACGATCTACCGGGCCGAGACCCTGTTCCTGCGCGGCATCAGCCCGTGGCGGCCGGTGGGCGAGATCGAGGATCTGCAGGGCCTCGTCGAGCTCGCCCGGCGACTGCTGGACGCGAACAAGAATCGGATCGGGACCGTCACCACCGGCAACCCCGCCCGCGGGTCGCAGGTGTGGGTCTACGGCCGGGCCGGCCAGCCGTGCCGGCGCTGCGGAGTGGCCATCCGCCGGGCCGAACTCGGACCGGCGCTCGAGGAGCGCACCGTTGTGTGGTGCCCGCGCTGCCAGCCCGCCGGACAAGCGTGACCGGGTGGACGCGTTCCCGGGTGGCGGGCAGGATGACGACACATGACGCTATTTGCCCGGCCAGTCTGCGACGAGCGCGACGGTCTGCTCACCTTCCTCGCGCAGCAGCGTGACGCACTGCGCGCCGCGGTGCTCGGACTGACCGACGCACAGGCCCGGCTGACGCCGACGGCGAGCACGTTGTCGCTCGGCGGGCTGGTCAAGCACTGCGCGCGGACCGAGCGGCGCTGGGTAGTGGCCGGAATCGCAGGCCAGCCGCTGCCGGGGCTGTGGCCACCCGAGGACTGGCCAGCGGACTTCCGGCTGGAGCCCAGCGAGACGCTCGCGGCAGTGCTCGGCTACTACGCCGAGACGGCCGAGCTGACCGCGCAGATCGTCGCCGCCGAAGCGGAGCCGGGAGCGCCGTCAGCGGGCGACGAGCGGGTGTCGGTGCGCTGGGTACTGCTGCACCTGATCAAGGAAACCGCCAGGCACGTCGGCCATGCCGACATCATCCGGGAGAGCCTTGATGGCCAGCGGGCCGGGCAGCTCGACGAGGCGTACGAGTCGGGCCGCACAAGCTAGCGCGTGCAACTGGCGACCCAGGCGCAGCTAAGCGCTGGGCCGCCCCACCGGATACCGGCGGGCGGCCCAGCGCCCCGAGCGGCCGAGGCCCCCGTGCCCGGCCGCTCGCAGCAGGCGAGCTAGGCGTCTCGCCTGCGGAATAGGGCGACGGCCGCGACGAGGGCCACAGCCGCCCAGCCGCACAGCACCGCGAAGCTCGGCCACGGGCCGAACATCGGCGTCGAGCCGGGCGGCTGTGCCTTCACCATCCAGAGCTGGCCGCCGGCGAGGGCCGGGATCCACTTGTCGACGTCGTTCTGCCAGGACTGCGGCAGGAAGTTGACCAGGATCGTCACCACGAACAGCAGCCCGACCATGGCGCCGATGCCCGCCGCGCTGTGCCTCAGCAGCAGGCCGAGCCCGAAGGCCAGCACGCCGCACGCGGTGAGGAACAGCGCGCCGCCGATGACCGCGCGCAGCACGCCGGGGCTGCTGATGGTCGTCCCGATGTGGTGGGAGGACATCAGCGCCTGGCCAAGGAAGAACGACGCGAAGGCGGTGATCAGGCTGGAAACGAGTGCCACCGCAGCGAACACCATCGCCTTGGCCGCGATCATCACGCCGCGATGCGGGTTGGTGGTCAGCGTCGTCCGGATCATGCCGGTCCCGTACTCGGAGGTGATCACGAGGACGCCGAGGACGCCGATGATCAGCTGCCCGATGTACAGCCCAGCCAGGCTCTGCTGGGTCGGGTCGAAGAGCGGACCTGCCTGACCACCATGCGAGGCCCTGCCCCAGCTCGCCAGCGCGCCGAAGCCGACGACCACGATGAACATGGCGATGAGCGTCCAGTAGGTCGACCGGACCGACCGGATCTTGGTGAACTCGGAGCGCAGCGCGCCCCCGAAGGTAACGCGTCCGGCCGAGCGGGGCAGGTCAAGCCCGACGCCGCCAGTCGACCGCACCGTAGTTGTCATCGCCATCTCAGGCCACCTCTCCAGCCGGCACCGGCTGCTCGGGCACGCCCGCGTGGAACTGCACGCTGGACGCGGTCAGTTCCATGAACGCTTGTTCCAGGGACGCGTGCACCGGCGCCAGCTCGTGCAGCCGGACCGCGTTCTCGTAGGCCAGGTCGCCGACTTCGGCCTGATCGACTCCGCTGACGACCATCGAGCCGTCGCCGTCCTCGCGCACCGTGCCGCCCACCGCCGTGACCAGCTTCGCGAGCAGATCGGGCTGCGGAGTCCGCACCCGGACCGTCTGCTGGGAGTTGGCAGCGATGAACTCGTCGATCGTGCAGTCAGCGATGAGCCGCCCGCGGCCGATCACCAGCAGGTGGTCGGCGGTGTACTCCATCTCCGACATCAGGTGGCTGGACACGAAGATCGTGCGGCCCTCCGCAGCGAGCGCCTTCATGAGATTGCGGATCCAGAGAATGCCCTCCGGGTCCAGCCCGTTGACCGGCTCGTCGAACATGAGGATCTGCGGATCGCCGAGCAGGGCCGCGGCAATCCCGAGCCGCTGTCCCATGCCGAGCGAGAATCCCTTGGACCGCTTGCCCGCCACGTCGGTCAGTCCGACCAGGCCGAGCACCTCGTCGACCCGGCGCCGCGGCAGGTTGTTCGACTGAGCCAGGCAGAGCAGGTGGTTGTAAGCGCTCCGGCCCCCGTGCAGAGCCTTCGCGTCCAGCAGCGCGCCGACCTGGCGCATGGGCTGGCTCGCGTGCTCGAATGGCTTCCCGTCGACGGTGACCTGACCGGCTGTCGGCCGGTCCAGGCCCAGGATCAGGCGCATAGTAGTGGTTTTCCCGGCGCCGTTCGGGCCGAGGAATCCGGTGATCTTTCCAGGCGCCACGCTGAACGACAGGTCGTCCACCGCCAGCGTGTCCCCGTACCGCTTGGTGAGGCCCCGTGCCTCGATCATGTGAGTCAGTCCTTTTAGCAGACAGCTGCCAGTCGGCTGACTGGCAATACCAGTGTCGCCGGTAAACGCGATAGCTCGCGTCGGCCGCGGGGCTGATCCCGGTCAGCCCGGAGGGTGATATCAGCGCGGCTGGCCGATGTCCGCGAGGACGACCTCAGCGGCCCGGCGCTGCTCCTCCGGGTTGCCGGTCGGCAGGCCCGAGGACCAGGCCGCCGCGCACAGCGCCCGCAGCCCGTCCAGCCAGTCGCCCATCCCGCTCACCGCGAGCCAGGTCTCGCCGGAGTCCGCCGCGGCGGTCCAGCCCCCGCAGCCGAACCGGCCATCGCTCGCCGTGACCTGCGGATGGCTCATGTTCAGGCCGGCCAGGTCGGCGGCGACGTAGCCGGGCCGTTGGTTCGCGGGCGCCAGCAGCAGGTCCGCCGGGCCGGTGACACCGGTCAGCACAAGGAGGCTGTCGGCTCCGCCGCGAACCGCGCCCTCGATGTCGGTGTCCAGCCGGTCGCCGACCACCAGCGGCCGCTTCGCCCCGACACGCTCCACGGACTCCGCGTGCAGCGGCGGCTCCGGCTTGCCGGCCACCACCGGCTGACGGCCGGTCGCGTGGATCAGGACCTGGGCCAGCGAGCCATTCCCCGGCTGCGGGCCGCGCGGCGTAGGCAGGGTGGGGTCGGCGTTCGACAGCACGTACCAGGCACCCGCATTGATGGCAAGGGCGGCCTCGGCCAGCAGTCCGTAGTCGATCTGCGGCGAATAGCCCTGCACGACGGCGAGCGGCCCGACGGCCGCCGAGGTCACCGGCCGCAGGCCGCGGTCCCGCACCGCGAGACGCAACCCGGTGCCGCCTACGACGAGGACCGGCGAGCCGGCCGGCAGCCGGTCGGCGAGCAGATGCGCGGCCGCCTGGGCCGAGGTGACGATGTCGGTCGCGGTCGCGGGCACGCCCATCGCCGACAGCTGGGCCGCGATGGCGTGCGGGGTCCGGGACGCGTTGTTGGTCACGTAGGCCAGCTTCATGCCCCGGCCGGACGCCGCGGCCAGCGCGGCTGCCGCGCCGGGGATCGGTGTACCGCCCA
The DNA here is from genome assembly GCA_049675875.1 of Streptosporangiaceae bacterium. Taxonomy (GTDB): domain Bacteria; phylum Actinomycetota; class Actinomycetes; order Streptosporangiales; family Streptosporangiaceae; genus JAJYUU01. Next base: position 5,354 of record JBAUAR010000276.1, on the reverse strand, counting down.
GGTAGACGACCCCGTCGAGGTCGAGCAGCGCGGCGTCGTAGTGATCGCTGAGCGGACCCCGGCACGACTGGGGGGTCGTGCGCGGGCCGCCAGCGGGCGAGCCGGGTCCGGCCACGTCGAGCCCGTTCCCCCCGCTCACTCGGCGTTCCCGCGCGACGATTCGCGACGCGCTCGCAGCGTCGCCCGGACGCTGCGCAACGCGTCGGTGTAGTGCCGGAGATTGGGGCGCATGGCGGCGGCCAGCGCCAGGTGCTCAGCAGCCCCGCGCTGGTCGCCGGTACGGGCCAGGGCGAGGCCGAGGCCGAACTGGGCGTAGTCGTCGGTCGGGCTCGCGTCCACAATGAGCTGGACGTTGCTCGCCGCTGCGGCGTACTGGCCGGCGTCGAACTGGGCCCTGGCCAGGGCCTCGAGGAGGCTCCGGGACCGCGGCTCGGCCGCCGCGGCGCGTTGCAGCAGTTGCGCCGCAGCGGCCGGGCTGCCGCGACCGAGCAGCTCAAGGCCGCGCCGGTAGAGCTGGTGGGTGTCAGCGGTCCCGGCCGGCTCGGCTGGCTCAGGCTCCGGGTTAGGCTGCGGATCAGACGGCGGCGGATCGGCGGGCTGCTCGCGCGGCTCCTCCGGGCGGGAATCAGGTCCGCCCGCCGGTCCTTCTGACATACGTGCCAACCCTTCCGTCCGGCGAAGCGCCGCCGCAGCCGCCAGGCCTCGTCCTTGCGCCCTTCCGCGGCGTGCGCTACGCCGAGGACCGGGTGAGCGGGCTTGCCCGGGTAACGTCCCCACCGTACGACGTGATCGCCGCCGATAACGAGACCAGGCTCATGGCCGCCGATCCGCACAACGTGGTCAGGCTCATCCTTCCCCGGCATCCGGCTGACGAGCCCGGCAGCCCCTTCCAGCACGCCGCCGCCGACCTGGCTAGCTGGGTCGCCGAAGGGATCCTGGTCGCGGACCCGGTGCCGGCCCTGTACGTCTACGAGCAGGCTGCGGCCGGTGCCGGAGTGGTGCTCCAGCGCGGGTTGATCGGCGCTCTCGGGCTGGCGCCGTATGCGGCCCGCATCGTGCAGCCGCATGAGAACGTGATGCCCGGACCGGTGGCCGGGCGGCGCCAGCTCATGGAGGCCACCCGGGCCAACCTCGAGCCGATATTTCTCCTCTATGAGAACGGGAACGGGGTGGCCACCGGGCTGGTCGACGCTGTCGCAGATGGCCGTGCACCGCTGGCCGAGGCCACCACCGCGGACGGTCTGCGGCACCGGCTCTGGGCGATCACCGAGCCGGCCGAGCTGGCCGCGATCGCGGCGGACCTGGCGCCCCGGACGGCCCTGATCGCCGACGGCCACCATCGGTATGCCGCCTACCTCGAGGTGCAGCGGCTGCTGCGGCAGGCGGGCGGGGGGTCTGGGCCGTGGGATCGCGGCCTGGCGCTGCTCGTCGACTCGGCCGCCTACCCACCGCAGGTCGGGGCCATCCACCGGGTTGTCGACGGGCTGGTCCCGGAGACAGCGGCCCGGCTGGCGTCGGCCGCGTTCGAGGTGCGCGAGCTGCCAGGCGGCGCCCGCGACGTGCCAGGGATCCTCGCCGGGCTTGCCGGGGCGTGCAGCGGCGGCGTGGCGTTCGTGCTGGCCGGGCGCGGGCGGGCGTGGCTGCTGAGCGATCCCGACCCGGCCCAGCTGAGCGCGGCCGTGCCTGATCGCCCTCCCGAGCTGTGGCAGCGGGTCGGCGGCACCGTGATGGCTGACCTGCTGTTCGCGCGGCTCTGGGGAGTTGCCGACGATGAGCGGAGTGTCCGGGCATTCCACGACCCGGCCGGGGCGCTAGCGGCAGCCGATGGCGGGTCGGGCGGCTCTGGCGGGTCGATCGGGTCGGGCGACTCGGACAGCCCTGGCGGGTCGAGCGGGTCGGGCGGCTCAGACAGCTCTCGCGGGTCGGACGACTCGCACGACTCGCACAGCTCTCGCGGGTCGGACGGCTCTGACGGGTCCGGCACTTTCGGCGGCGGCACGGCGGTGCTCTGCTGCCCCATGTCGGCGGCGCAGGTGTACGAGGTTGCTGCGCTGGGCAGGCGGGTGCCGCGCAAGTCGACGTCGTTTGGCCCCAAGCCGCGCACCGGCCTCGTCATGCGCCTGTTCGCTGAGGGCTGAATCTGCTGCCTCCGCACGGCACGCCAGCCGCGTGCACCCGCCCCAAGGGGCGCAATTGTCACAGCCATCCCCCTAGGTGGTCGTAATTGTGACAATTGCGCCCTTGCCAGCCCCGACCGGCGGGTGGCGGGTGGTGTGTGGCGTCCGGCGGCTGGTGTGTGGCGTCCGGCGGCTGGTGGGTGGCGGCCAGCAGCCGGGGCGCGCGAATCGGCCCCGTTACCCGCGGCTGGCCAGGTAGTCCGTGATGATCTCGCGGGCCCGGCGGTTGCCGAAGACCGGACCGTGCCCGGCGTACACCGTGCGCAGCGGCAGGTCGGCCAGCCGCCGCAGGCTGGTGGCAAAGTCGGCCGGACTGGCCCGCGGCACCCAGTCCTGCAGCGGCTCACCGTCGACCAGCACGTCCCCGGACACCAGCGTCTGTGACCGTGCCTCCCAGAGGCAGATGCTGCCGGGCGAATGACCGGGCGCGTGCAGCACCGTGAAGCTGCGGTCACCGAGGTCGACCGCGTCACCATCCGCTAGCCAGCGGGTAATGCCCGCGGGCGGCGTGCGGAACCGCGTCAGGTCAAAGCCCTCGGCGGGGAGCGCGTCGACGAGCAGCTTCGGCACCGCTTCGCCGGCCGCCTCGAACTCGTCGAGCAGCGCCGCCGGGTAGGTCGAGGCGCGGAGCGTCACGTAGTCGCTGGCTGCCTGGATCACGTCGCCGTCATCGCGGTGCGCGGCCCGCTCGGCGAACTCGCCCAGCCCGCCGAAGTGGTCGAAGTGAGCGTGCGTGGCGACGGCGATCACCGGGCGGTCGAGCAGGCCGCCTAGCTCGTCGGCCAGCCTGCCGACGCCGAGGCCGGTGTCCACGAGGAGGTGCGCGCGGCTGCCGCGGATCAGCCAGGCGTTGGACCGCACATAGGGGTGCACGTGCGGCTCGGTGATGCGGTAGATCCCGTCGCTGAGCTCGGTCATGTCGAACCAGCGCTCGGCTACCGGCAGCGAGCCGGGCGCGGCACCGGTCACCGGATGCGGACGACCCCGACGTTGCGCCGTCCTCGGCGCAGTACCAGGAACTGTCCGTGCAGCAGGTCGGTCTCGGTCGGAACGGCGTCGACGTCGGTGACCCGCACGTTGGTGAGGTACGCACCGCCCTCGGTGATCGCTCGCCGCGCCGCCGACTTGCTGGGCACGATGGCACAGGCGGCCATCAGGTCAGCTACCGGCGGCAGGCCACCGCCAGCCACCCGATCGACCTCGGCGCTGGGCGCGTCGGCCAGCGCGGCCGCGAGCGTCGCGGCGTCGAGCGCCCGCAAGTCGCCCTGCCCGAAGAGCGCCTCGCTGGCCGCCTGCACCCTGGCGAGCTCAGCCGCGCCGTGCACGAGCGTGGTGACCTCCTCGGCCAGCAGCCGCTGCGCCCGCCGCGCGGCTGGCCGCTCGGCGATCTCCTGCTCCAGCTCCTCGATCTCGGCGGGCGAGCGGAACGAGAACACCCGCAGCAGCCCGGGCATCTCCGCGTCGGCCCGGTTCAGCCAGAACTGGTAGAACGCGTACGAGCTCATCAGGTCCTGGCTGAGCCAGACCGTCTCGTCCTCGGTCTTGCCGTATTTCGTCCCGTCCGGCTTGGTGATCAGCGGCGTGGCCAGTGCGTGCACGGTGTCGCCGGCGACTCGGCGGATCAGGTCGACGCCGGAGACTAGATTCCCCCACTGGTCGCTGCCGCCGAGCTGCAGCGTGCAGTCGTGCCGCTCGTGCAACTCGAGGAAGTCGTTGGCCTGCAGGATCTGGTAGCTGAACTCGGTGTAGGTGATGCCGCCGGCCTCCAGCCGCGCTCTGACCACCTCACGGGAGAGCATCTGGTTCACCGGGAAGTGCTTGCCAATGTCGCGCAGGAAGTCCAGCGCCGATAGCTGCTCGGTCCAGTCGAGGTTGCTGACGACGATCGCTCCGGTGGGGCCAGGCGTGAAGTCCAGGTACTGCTCCACCTCGGCACGGATCCGCTTGACCCAGCCCGCGACGACCTCACGCGGGTTCAGCACCCGCTCGACCGACTTGCCGCTCGGGTCGCCGATCAGCCCGGTGGCGCCGCCGACGAGCCCGATCGGCCGGTGTCCCGCCTGCTGGAACCGCCGCATCGTCACCAGCAGCACCAGGTTGCCGATGTGCAGGCCGGGTGCGGTCGGGTCGAAGCCGCCATAGAACGTCACCACCCCGGCATCGAGCGCCTGGCGCAGCTCATCCAGGTCGGTCGACACGGCGATCAGACCGCGCCAGCTCAGCTCGTCGATGATGTCGGTCACCCGTGCATCGTCCCATCTTCGGTGCGGCGGCCGGAAACCGGTTTCGGCTCCGGCCCCCTCGCTTTCAAAGATTTATACGCCGAAACGTGGCCGTCATCGGCCAGCCAGTATCGCCACGGACGGTCCGCTGCCCGACTGATGCCCACCCTCGGGCCGGTGCGGATTGCGGCGCTCGCGATCACCTCGGGCTGGCCGAAGGCCGGCCCTGGGCTGATCCCGAGCGGCCCGCCCGGCCCGCACGCGTCGGCGCCGTCCAGCGACCGGTCGATGCCGAGGGCCTGGCACAGTCGGCCGGGGCCGCGGGCCAGGTCCCGGTCCCGCTGCCTGCCGTTGCTGCCGTTGCCTGCTATGCCGCTGCCAGCCGCATCACGCAGGCGGTAGCGCCGGTGGCCGGCCAGGGCGGCACCGCCGACCACGGCACCGGCCCGGATCAGCACCGCCTCGCCCTGGTCGGCCGGCTGGCAGACGAGGTTCACGCAGTAGTGGATCCCGTAGCTGACGTAAACGTACGCGTGGCCGGGTGGCCCGAACATAACGGCGTTGCGAGCAGTGCGGCCGCGGTAGGCGTGGGACGCCGGATCGATCGGGCCCCGGTAGGCCTCGACCTCGACAAGCCGGGCCGCCACGAGGCCTGCGGGACTGGCGTGCCACAGCACGCAGCCCAGCAGATCCGGCGCGACGTCGGTGGCCGGCCGGTCGAAGAACTTGCGGGGCAGCCGTTGCCGCTGGTCCTGGTTGTGCACGGTCAGAGCGTAGCCAGGTTACCGAGCTACCGTGGCGAGATGATCTTGAAGCGACGGCTTCCGTGGCGCAGCCAGCAGCAAAGCCGCTCGCATCGACCGGCGGCGGGCACTAGCGTTGACGCCGTGCCGGATGCAGCCAGCCCGTCAATTGAGACGTTTGGTGCAGCAGCCGGGCCTGGCCCGGCAGCGCC
>JBAUAR010000275.1:0-1818 GCA_049675875.1 Streptosporangiaceae bacterium | reverse complement strand
TCGCCTGCGCCAGGTCCGTGCCGAGCGGCCACTCGCAGAAGACGTGCTTACCCGCAGCGAGCGCCGCGCGCACCAGGGCGTCATGCTCGGTCACCTTGACGGTCACGGCGACGACGTCGACGTCCGGGCACGCGATGAGGCTGGCGTCGTCGTCGAACGCCAGCGGGACGCCGAACATCTCCGCGGTCGCCCGCGCGGTCTCCGCCCTGGTGGTTGAGACCGCGGTCACGGTGAACTCGGGCAGCGCGGTGAGCGCGGGCAGGTGCGCGGTCGTGCCCCAGCCCCTGGCCGGGGTGGCGCCAATGACACCGACGCGGATCGGCGGGTCCATCCGGGCGGCAGCGACCTTTCGAGTGCGGCGAACCGACAGTACCGACGTTCCCCTCTCAGTGCTGGAGGGCCTCCTTCGCTCGCTCGTACACCTCAGCGGGCAGCGGGCCCTGCTCCGCCACGGCTACGTTCCCGCGCAGGTGGTCGATGTTCGCGGTGCCGACGATGGTGGTCGCCAGGCCGGGATGACTGAGCGTGAAGCGGAGCATGAACTCCATCCGGCTCATGCCGTCGAGCGCGTCGCCCAGGCCCGAGCTGTCCCACCGGCGCTGGCCCTCGCCCGCACCGAGCCCGATCGGCCCGGCGCGCCAGTTCTTGTCCTCGGCTGGGGCGCCGCGGGCTACGCCGCCGCGGATCAGCGTGCCGGCCCCGGCCGCGGCCGCCGCCGCGATGAGATCCTCGTGCTCGCGCTGGATCGCCGAGTACGGGATCTGGAACACGTCGAATACGTTCATCGCGATGTGGTCGGGCAGGTTCGGAAGGATGCCGGACATCCCGATGAACCGCACCTTGCCCGCTTCCTGCAGCCCCTGCAGCGTCACGACCGTGTCGTCGGCCTCAAGCTGGGCTCGGCTCGGCGACATGTGCACCTGGACGAGGTCGAGCCGGTCGGTGCCGAGGCGGCGCAGACTCTGCTCGACGTCTGCGCGGACGTTGGCCGGCGAATAGTCGTGCGGGTACGGCGGCGGGGTGCCGGCCAGCATCTGCAGCGGGCACCCGCACTTGGACGCGAGGAAGTACTCCTCGCGGCGATGGCCGAGGTAGCGCCCGATGAGCTCCTCGCTGCGGCCGTAGTCGACCGAGGTATCGATGAGGTTGATCCCGGAGTCCAGCACCGCGTTCAGCAGCCGGCCGGCTTCCGCGTCCGCGATGGCCGGGCCGCGCGGCTGGCCGCGCAGTTCCATCGCCCCGTAACCGAGAATGGTGACATCCGTGCCGGTGCGTCCGAGCTGTCGTGTCGCGATAGTCATGACCGCACGTTATCGGGCCGCCGACCGATGCTGAAAGTAGCTGCCGGCAGGCAACCTTTCGGCGACGCGTCACTGCGCCGTCGGGTGGCGGAAACCTTCCCGAGGGCGCGGGCCGTCGAGTGCGGTCTGGAGAATCGGCTCGACGTAACGAGTGTCGCCATCGATCGTCGCGAAGGCGAAGAACCGGTGTAGCCACGCCGTCAGCTGCGCGCCGGGCGTGTCGCCGTCGACCGTCCTCGCGGCCGCGCACACTACGTCGACGTCGTCGGAGAACAGGGCCTCAAGAAGCTCACGCCGACCAGGGAAATTACGATACAGAGTTGCCATCCCGACGTCGGCGCGTCGCGATATCTCGGCCATCGACACGGCCGCCTCAGAATCGGCGAACGCGCTGAACTCGCGGCGACCCAAGGAGCTCACCATGGACTACCGCCCGCTCGGACGCACCGGTGTCTCGGTTAGCCAGCTGTGCCTGGGCGCGATGATGTTCGGCGCCTTCGGCAACGCCGACCACGAG
>JBAUAR010000274.1:0-5076 GCA_049675875.1 Streptosporangiaceae bacterium | reverse complement strand
CCACGAGCCTGCTCGCCGACAGCTGGGGACCGGCGTGGAAACTGGCGGCGCGCGCCGGGCTGTCACCGTACGGGCCACTGATGCTGCCGGGCAACTGGGTCTTCGAGTAAGGGCAGGGCGATGGTCGTGGCCGGCGGCCGCCCGGCCGGCTTCCTGGATGCGCTCGCCGCCTGGCCGGCGGGGGTAACGCTGCTCACCCTCGCCGACGGCCGGGACGACATTGGGGCGACGATCAGCGCGTTCTGCCCGGTGTCGGCTGACCCGCCCCTCGTGCTGGTGTCGGTTATCGCGGACTCTTACCTGGCCGAGGTGCTCGGCCGAGCCGACCCGTTTGCCGTCACGCTGCTCGCCGCCGGTCAGCGGGTGCTCGCGGGCCGGTTCGCCGCCGCAGGCCGGCCCAGCGCCCGGCTGCTGCTGGCCGGCGTGCCGCACCAGCGCGGCGGACGGTCCGGCGCCCTGATTCCGGACGGCGGGCTGGCCGCGTTCGAGTGCGAGGCCACCGACCGGATCCCGGCCGGCGACCACCTGCTCCTCGTCGCAACCGTGACGGCCGTGCCGTACACGGCCGAGTCCGGTGACCCGCTGATCCGGTTCCGAAGCGGCTACCTCCGCTGACTAGCCGTTCAGGTAGGCGAGCACCGCGAGGACCCGGCGGTTGTCGTCGTCGGACGGTGCCAGGTCCAGCTTGGCGAAGATGCTGGTGCTGTGCTTGCTTACGGCCTTCTCGCTGACGAATAGCCGCTGCGCGATGGCACTGTTGGACCGGCCCTCTGCCATCAGCTCGAGCACTTCACGTTCCCTCGCGGACAGCCGCGCCAGCGGTTCCTGCCTGCCGGGTCGGCCGAGCAGCTTGGCCACGACCTCGGGGTCCATGACCGTGCCCCCGGCTGCGACCGTCCGGATGGCCTCCACGAACTGGTCATCATTGAAGACCCGGTCCTTGAGCAGGTAGCCGACGCCGCCAGCCTTGTCGGCCAGCAGTTCGCGCGCGTAGAGCTGCTCGACGTACTGCGACAGCACCAGCACCGGCAGGCCCGGCACGGTGCGGCGCGCCTCAATCGCGGCCCGCAGCCCGTCGTCGGTGAACGTTGGCGGCAGCCGGACGTCAACGATCGCCACGTCCGGTCCGTCGAGCAGCAGCGCTTGCAGCAGAGCGGGCGCGTCGGCGACCGCCGCCGCGACCTCGAAGTCATGCGCCTCGAGGAGCCGGACCAGTCCGTTTCTCAGCAGGAAGAGGTCTTCGGCGACGACAACACGCACGGCACCTCCAGCACCACGATGGTCGGCCCGCCCCCCGGGCTGCTGATCGCCATGATGCCGTCGAAGGCGGCCAGCCGCTTCTCGACCCCGGCGAGCCCACCGCCCGCCGCGGCGTCGGCACCGCCGAGGCCGAAGTCGGTGACCTCGATTCGCAGTGTGCCATTGGCGTGCGCGACGTCGACGCTCGCATCCCGCGCACTCGAGTGCTTGGCCGCGTTGGTCAGCAACTCGGCCACGGCGAAGTAGCACGCCGTCTCGACCGGCGCGGGCAGCCGCCCGGGCAGGTCGACGTGGGTCTCCACCGCGAGCGGGCAATCCAGCGCCAGCGCGCGCACCGCGTCGCCGAGCCCCCGGTCAGCGAGCACCGGCGGATGCACGCCGCGGACAAGTTCGCGCAGTTCCGTCAGGGCCCGCGCCGACGCCTCCCGCGCCTCGACGACGAGCGCTAGGGCGGCGTCCGCGTTCACCGGGATGAGCCGCTCGGCGGCCCGCAGGCTCATGCCGAGCGCGACCAGCCGGGCCTGTGCGCCGTCGTGCAGATCGCGCTCCAGCCGCCGCAGGTCGCTGGCGGCCGTGTCCACCACGACTGCCCGGCTCTCGGTGAGCTGCCGCACCTGCCTGGTCAGCTCGGCGTCTGGCGCAAGCCCCATGAGCCGCCCCGCCGCCGGAAAAGCGCGCGGGGTGAGCCAGACTCCCAGCGCGAGCAAGCCGAGCGCCTGGATGGCCACCGCTACGATCGCGGCGTGGTTGGCCATCACCACCAGGCCATACTCGCTCGGCTCGTAGAAGTCCTGCAAGTCCTGCCGGGCCAGCACCAGCCCCACGCCTCCCAGCCCCAGGCACAGCAGCCCGACGGCAGCCAGTCGCGCGGCCGCGCCCGGCCACCGGCGCAGCACCGCCGCCGCCGCCACAACCGGCACCGCAAGCCACAGGGCGGTTCCGACCGCACCGGACACCTGGCCGGGAATGAAGAACTCGGCCGCGACGATCGTCACCGGCAGCAGCCACAGCGCTCGCAGCTGAGCGCGCGGGGCCAGGTCGGCCGCCCGGCCGAGCAGCAGCCGACCCCGGGCCAGCACCGGATCCCGCGAGTGCCAGACCAGCCACCCGCCGACCAGCAGGAACAGGTACGCCTGTGGCAGCACCAGGTGCTGCTCGATCCCGAAATTCCCCACCGGCGTGGCGCCGTAGGCGCCAATGTAGCGGGGGCTTGGCAATGGCGTCGCGATGCCAGGCGCCGCCGCCGCCGTGGCCGGGTATGCGCTGACCGGGTCAGGACTACCGGCGACCACGGCGTAGCCGCGGGCCAGCACGAGGCCGGCGAGGCCGAGCACGATCAGCGCCACCGGCACGATGCGCCGGGCCAACGCGGGCCGCAGGGCCAGCACGAGCGCGACCACCAGCGCGACCAGCAGCAGCCAGCGGCTGGCGGCGTGCGACTCGAACAGCGGCGTCACGGCCGCGATCACGCTCACGCCGAGCGCGGCGAACGCCAGGTACCAGCCGAGCTGGCGAAGCCGCCCCTGTCCGGGCTTCGCGTCGCTATCGCCGCTGCCGTGCAGCCACGCTGCCAGCACACCGACGGCGACGACGGCCACCAGCAACAGCTGAAAGTTGAACCTCACGACGGGGCCCTCGCCTTCCGGTCGGCAGCTGCAGCATCAGCTTGCCCCCTCCACCGGTTCCCCGCGATGGGCCTGCGCCTAGTTCGCGAGTAGGTGTAGGCCTACGCCACGCGCCGGCCCGCCTGCCAGACGGCAGCGATCAGCGGTACGCCAGGCCGGTAGGCGAGGTAACTGTGCGCCGGCGCGTCCAGCATGACCACATTGGCGCGGGCCCCGACGCCGAGATGGCCGACGTCGGGGCGGCGCAGCGCCCGCGCCCCGCCCGCCGTCGCCGCCCAGACCGCCTCCGCTGTCGTCATCCGCATCTCCCGGACGGCGAGCGCCACGCACAGCGGCATGCTCGAGGTGAAGCACGACCCCGGGTTGCAGTCCGACGCGAGCGCCACCGTCACCCCGGCGTCGAGCAGCCGTCGCGCGGCCGGGTAGGGCGACCTGGTGGCGAACTCCACTCCCGGCAGCAGCGTCGCGACCGTTCCGCCGGACGACGCGAGCGCGGCAACGTCGGCTTCGGACAGGAACGTGCAGTGATCAGCCGAGGCGGCCCCCGCCTCAACCGCCACCTGCACTCCTGGCCCCGGCCCGAGCTGGTTAGCGTGCACCCGGGGCTGCAGCCCGGCGTGCGCCCCGGCGGCCAGCACGGCCCGAGCCTCGTCCGCACCAAAGGCACCACGCTCGCAGAACACATCCACCCACCGCGCCGCCGGCGCGCACGCGCGCAGCATGTCGCCGCAGACCAGGTCCACGTAGCCGGCCGCGTCGGCGCCGAACTCCGGCGGCACCACGTGCGCCCCCAGGTAGGTCACCTCTGGCGTGACCTCGGCCGCGAGCGCCACCGAGCGCGCCTCGTCGGCCACCGTGAGCCCGTACCCGGACTTGCACTCGAACGTGGTCGTGCCCTGCCGCAGCAGCTCGGCGGCGAGCCGTGCCAGGTTGGCCCGCAGCGTCGCGTCCGGGGCGGCCCTGGTGGCGGCTACGGTGCTGGCGATCCCGCCTGCGGAATAAGGCAGCCCGGCCATCCGGGCCGCGAACTCGGCGCTACGCTCGCCCGCGAACACCAGGTGCGTATGGGAATCCACGAAGCCCGGCAGTACCGCGCGACCGGCCGCGTCCACGCGCTCGTCCGCGGCGGGCGCGCCAGCCGCTGCCCCGGTCCAGGCGACCAGCCCGCCGTCCAGCACCATGGCGGCGTCGCTGATCGCCACGAATGTCTCGTCCGCCGAGGTGTTCGTGACCAGCTCACCGATGTTGGTGATGAGCACGCTCACGCGCAAGCCTCGCAATGACAAACAGGGTTCTGAGGGTCCGGAGCTGGCCCAGCCGGGTGCCTCGGGCAACCGGCCGGACCTGGGACTAGTCCGCGCGGAGGCCGGTTCTGCCACCAGCTCGGTCGGACGGGCTCTCCTGGCACTTCGCCAGGCTAGCTCGCGCGGGCGTTCGATCCAGATCAGGCCTGCTACAGATCCTCGTCGCGCAGCCAGCGCTGAAACTCGGTGACGATGGCGTGGCGCGCTTCCTCCACGAAGCTGCCAAGGTCAGCCCACTGCTGCACCATGGGAACCACCAGCAGTTCCACCGCAGCCCGGAACACCGCACGCTCGGGCCCGGTCAGCTCGCGGCCCAGGCGCCCGGCTACCTCGGCCAGCACCTCATCCGGGCCGGGGACATGCCCGAACACGGAGGGGATCTCAGGTCGTCCTTCGCCAGCAGTCATGCCTCAGGCCGTACCCGTCGATCAGTTGCCTGATGCGAACGGAATGCCCCCGATCGCGGGCGGCCGGGTTCCGGGTCGGCGCGGGGCGGGCGACAGCAGTCAGCTTTGCGGCCCGACGACGACGCTGCCAGGATGACCGGCATGACGGACACGCTCGCGGCGGCGTTGTGCCAGATCGAGGGAGTGGCGGAGGGCGACTCGGCGTTCAAGGACGGGCCCGGATTCTGGGTCAATGGCACGGAGATCGCGCACTTCGACGGCGCGAGCGCGATCGACCTGCGGCTGACCAGGTCCGAGATCCGGGCCAGGCGCGCCCTGCTCCGCGATGATCCGCGCGTTGCCATGCGGTCCAGCTCCTCAGACTGGCTGACGGTCGAGTTCGGCACCGAGCCCGACCAGGCGTTCGTGCTCGAACTGGCCGAGGTCGCCGCGGCCGCGCACCGCCCGCCGCCCGGCTCGACAGCGCTGCCGCCGCCGACC
>JBAUAR010000273.1:0-2072 GCA_049675875.1 Streptosporangiaceae bacterium | reverse complement strand
TCGGATCCCCGCCGACAGCAGCGCCCGCACCACCTGGCGGCCGATCTCCGATCCCTCGCGCTCGTTGGTCGCGGCGAACGACTCGTTGAACAGCACCAGACAGCTCGGGCCGAGGTGATCGGCGATGGCGCTCATCCGCGCTAGTTCCTCGTCGAGCCGTCCGCTGACCATCGAGGCGTCCTCCTCCCGGAGGAAGTGCGTGAACACCTGCCGGCAGACGCTGGAGCGCAGCGACTGCGCGGTGACGAACATGCCGGCCTGCAGCATGAGCTGGGCAATCCCTAGGCTGCGCAGGAACGTCGATTTCCCGCCGGAGCTGGCGCCCGTGATGATGACGAGTGGCTTGCCGCCGGCGGCGACGTCGTTGCCGACGACGCGATCAGTCTGCAGCGCCAGGCTGGCGTCGCGCAGATCCACGCAGCGCAGGTCCGACCCGGTCGCCAGCTCTGCTGCCGGAACGGGGAAGGTCACCGGCACGTCGCGCGTCTTCAATTCGTCGTGCAGGCTTAGGCAGCACACGTAGAACCCGAGTTCGGCCTGCAGCATCGTGAAGTAACTGGTCACGTGGTCGGCCGAGCGGGCCGTCGCGTTGGCGACCAGGTTGATGCCGCGGCTCGTCAGATCGGACAGCGCCTGGGCGCCCGCCTCGTCGCGAGGCGCCAGCGTGAACGAGTAGACCGACCGCGGCTCGATGCCCACCCGTTCTTTCCAGCCGCGACGCGTGCTCCCGGAGCGCAGGACGTAGCTGATGCCGCTGTTGTCGCGGTCGAGCCGAGCGCTGATCGGCACGCCGTCGCGGAATCTCAGCTGCCGCAGGTGTCTGGCGATGGTGTCGAAATACTCGTCATCCAGATCGCGGCGCAGGCTCTCGAACAGCGCAGTCAGTCCCGCGGACCCGAACGCGCTGGCGTGCTCATCGGCCAGCCGGCGAAGTTGCCGGAGCCTGGCGACCAGGACCTCGAGCTGGCTCACCGCCCCGGACAGGATGGACGACGGGTTCTGCGACGTGAAGAAGCCCCACACGCCCCGCTTGTCCCGCAGCGCACCGACAGCGATGCCATACATCTGCCGGATGACCTCTGGGTGCTCGATGCAGTCCGCGAGGATCGCCTGGCGGTAGCGGATCACCTCGGTGTCGGTGCTGCTCGTCAGTAGCACCCGCGCGGAGACGTCGCGGAGGAACTTGTCGCTGCCGGCCATGGCGGTCAGCAGGGTGCCGAGCTCGAGGTCCTGGACCAGGTCGCGGTGGCCAGGCGGCAGCTCTGCCGCGAAGTCGAAGTCGGAATCTGGGTACAGCAGGTGCGCCTTCACTGCGTCAGCCGCCGAGTCAGCTGCTCATAGGTCACCCGGTGCTTGTCGGCGATGGCGAGCGCGTATGCCAGCCCGTCGGCCGGCTTGCGCACGACCTTGTATGTCCGCTCGGCCGGGTTGCCGGGCACAACTGTGCTGGCCATGCTGACCACGGTTGGCCCGAAGATCGTCAGCTCGTCGACGAAGGTGACATACACGCAGAGCACGTCGTCCGCAACGACCTTGGCGAGCACCTTCGCGCCAAGAAAGCCGGCGTCGCTGAGCGTCGTCGAAGCGAAGATCTCGTTCATGATCACGATGCTGGCGGGCGTGGCGGCCAGCAGCGTTCCCTGGATCCGCAGCAGGTCATCTTCCAGCTTTCCGGTCTGCCGGGCGATGTCCTCCTCCCGTTCGAAGTGGGTGAGGATCTGGTCACACAGAAACAGCCGGGCCGCGCTGCCCGGCACCGGGCAGCCCACTGTGGCCAGATGGTGAAGCTGCCCGAAGGTCCGGGCGAAGGTGGTCTTGCCGCCCTGGTTGGGACCGGACACGACGATGACGCGCTCAGGCCCGGCGAGCTGAAATTCGTTGGTAACGACGGTGCCGTTGCTGGCGGTCAGCTTGGCTGCGAGCGCCAGGTCAAAGGTGTCCCTGGCGAAAACCTCCTTCGAGCTCTCGGAGAGCTCCGGGTAGCAGAAGGCCAGCCCGGCCGCCTCCAGCGGGCGGATGTAGTCGAGGTAGGCCAGATAGAACTGCAGCTCGCGATCGAACCGGTCGACGGC
>JBAUAR010000272.1:0-2490 GCA_049675875.1 Streptosporangiaceae bacterium | reverse complement strand
CGGCAGGCTCGCGTCCGGGCCCAGCGCAGCGGGCCCGAGCCGGACCTGCACGCCCTGCCTGGCGACCCGCTCGGCCAGGTCCTGGCGCTCGGAGTCGGCACGGGAGTCAAGCGCGGTCACGGTCACGCCGCGACTGGCCAGTACCGAGACCACCGACTGGCCGCTGACGCCGAGCCCGACGACGACGACGTGCTGGCCCGAGCGGCCGCCAGGCCCGGCCAGCTCATCGTCGCGGAACTGGCTCATCGGGTTAGATCACCAGCCACTCGGCGTAGAAGATGCCCAGACCGAGCGCGATACACAGCCCGCAGATAAGCCAGAACCTGATCACGATCGTGGTCTCGGCCCAGCCGAGCATCTCGAAGTGATGCTGCAGCGGTGCCATCTTGAAGACCCGTATCCCGCGCCCCGTTCTGAACTTCGTCACCTTGAAGACACTCACCTGGATCACGTCGGACATCGTGATGATCACGAACAGCCCGCCGAGGATGACCAGCAGCAGCTGCGTCTTGGAGACGACGGCCAGGCCCGCCAGCACGCCCCCCAGGGCGAGGGAGCCGGTGTCGCCCATGATGATCTTCGCCGGCGGCGCGTTCCACCAGATGAAGCCGAAGCACGCGCCGAGCACCGCCGCTGCGACCACTGCCAGATCGAGCGGGTCCCTGATCTGATAGCACTGCCGGGACAGGAAGGTCGTGCAGTCGTTGCGCTCCTGCCAGATGCCGATGAGTACGTAAGCCGCGAGCACGAGCACGGTTGCGCCGGTCGCCAGGCCATCCAGGCCGTCGGTGAGGTTCACGGCGTTCGACGTGCCCGCGATCATGATCACCAGCCAGACCACGAACGGCAGCGTGCCGAGCGCCGGGCCGAAGTCGCGCAGGAAGGACAGATGCGCGTCGGCGGGAGTGAGATCGTAGCCGTCGGGGTGCTGCAGCACCTCGAAGGCGAACACCGCACCCACCACGATCTGGCCGGCCAGCTTCGCGCCGCTGCGCAAGCCCAGGCTCGTCTGCCGGTAAATCTTGATGAAGTCGTCGATGAAGCCGACGAGGCCCAGCCCCGCCATGAGGAACAGCACCAGCAGGCCGGACGCGCTCATCGGCTCGTGCGTGGTGACATTGCCGATCAGGTAACCGGCCACCGAGGCCAGCACGATGACAGCGCCGCCCATGGTCGGGGTACCGCGCTTGGTCTCGTGGGTCTTAGGTCCGTCGACCCGGATCGGCTGGCCGTAACCCCGGCGCCGCAGCACCGCGATGACCAGAGGCGTCCCGAACAGCGCCAGCAGCAGGGAAACCGCCCCGGCGACGAGGATAGTCTTCAACCGGCCGGCCCCGCTTCGCCGTCCAGCGGCTGCTCGCCCGTGAGCGCCAGCGCCACTCGCTCCAGGTGGATGGAGTGGGAGGCCTTCACCAGGACCACGTCACCGTCGCGCAGCCGGTCCCGCAGCGTGCCCACGGCGGCGGCCGCATCCGGCACGTGAGCTAGCTCGCCCTGCCAGCCCGGCACTCGCCTAGCCCCGGCCAGCATCGGCGCCGCCTGCTCGCCCACGACGATCAGGCCCGCGAGGCCAGCGGCGGCCGCCTGCGCGCCGATCTGCTCGTGCAGCCGGTCCGCGTCGTCGCCGAGCTCGGTCATGTGACCGAGGACGGCAAAGCCGCGGCGGCCGTGCGCCATGGCAGCCAGCGCCGCGATCGCCGCGCTGACCGAGTCAGGATTGGCGTTGTAGGCGTCGTTGACGACCGTGACGCCGTCCGGGCGCTGCGTCACCTCCATCCGCCATCGGCTCCGTGCTACGGCGGCCGACAGGCCGGCGCCAACATCGGCGACCGGCATGCCAAGCTCGAACGCCAGGGCCGCGGCGGCCAGCGCATTGTGGACGTGATGCTCGCCGTAGAGCCTTAGCTGCACGGGCGCCGACCCAGCCGGCGTGACAAGCGTGAAGCCGGCCCGGCCGGCCTCGTCGCACTGCACCCGGTCGGCCCGCACGTGCGCGCCAGCCGACCGGCCGAACGTCACCACCTCAGCCCTGGTCCGCGCGGCCATGGCAGCAACTCGGTGGTCGTCGGCATTGAGGACGGCGATGCCGTCGGGCGGCAGCGCGGCCGGCAACTCGCCCTTAGCGGCTGCGATGGCGTCGAGGCCGCCGAACTCCCCGGCGTGCGCGTGCCCGACGCACAGCACGGCACCAAGCCGAGGCGGCGCCATCTGGCACAGCCGCGCGATGTGCCCTGGTCCGCGCGCGGCCAGCTCCGCCACCAGATACCGGGTGTGCTCGGTCACCCGCAGCACCGTCAGCGGATGGCCGATCTCGTTGTTGAACGAGTCTCGCGGCGCCACCGTCGGGCCTAGCGTCTCGATGAGCTGCGCCGCCAGGTCCTTGGTGGTCGTCTTGCCCGCCGACCCGGTGATGCCGACCACGGTGAGATCGGGCAGCCGGTCGACGACGGCCCTGGCGTTCGAGCTTGGCATGCCGGTCGCCGATGTTGG
>JBAUAR010000271.1:0-13609 GCA_049675875.1 Streptosporangiaceae bacterium | reverse complement strand
GCGCACGGGTACGCCGCGCACCGAGCGCTCGCCCGGATTGCTTCGCTGCCGCGGGCTGTCACGCTCGGGCTGGCGGCACCGACCGCCCGGCCGGGCCGCACGCTGGTGACCGCTGTGGCAGTCCTCTTCGGCGCCGCCGCGGTCGCGTTCGGCGTCGGGCTCGGAACGTCGCTGACCCGGGCCTACGCCGACATCTCGCAGTCGGCGCTGTCGGTTCGGGTACTGGCTGTCCCGTCAGGTCCGACGCCAGGACCGGGTGCACCGGGCGGCAACGGCCGTGGCCCGATCAGGATCGGTCCCGGCGCCGGCGGACTGAGCGCGGCGCAGCAGCGGACCATCGTGGCGGCACTGGCTGCTCAGCCTGGCACGTTGCACTACGTCTCGGTGGGCCAGGACCAGCTCAACCCAGCCGGGCTCAGCAATGGCCTGAACGTCACGGCCTACGGCGGCAACCCGGCCTGGACTGGTCTCGCGCTGATCTCCGGCCGCTGGTACTCCGGCGCGGCCGAGGCAGACGTCAACACGCTGTTTCTCACCGACACCGGTACGTCGGTCGGCTCGACGTATCCGCTGAGCTCCGGCGGTCACACCGTCACGGTGCGGATAGTCGGCGAGGTGTTCCAGCCCGGGAACGGCGCCCAGATGTACTTCAGCCCGGCCACCTTTGCCGCGGTCGATCCGGGAGCGGGATTGGCAGAGTACGACGTATCGCTGCGGCCGGGCACCAGCCCGCAGGCGTACGCCAACACGATCTCCGCCAAGCTCGGCGGCTCGTATTATGCCAACGCGACCCAGGGCGGCGGCGGGGTGTTCGCCGCGGTGGAAACGCTCGTCACACTGCTGACCCTGCTGATCATCGCGGTCGCCGGGCTCGGCGTGCTCAACACGGTCGCGCTGCAGATCCGAGAGCGGGCGCACGACATCGGAGTGTTCAAGTCGGTCGGCATGACGCCGCGGCAGACGCTCGCCATGATTCTCTGCTCGGTCGCCGTCACCGGCCTGGTCGCCGGGATCATCGCGGTGCCCGCCGGCATGTACCTGCACGACAGTGTCGTGCCGACCATGGCGTCCGCGGCGAACTCCGGTACCCCCGCTTCGCTGCTGACGGTCTATCTACCCTGGGAGGTCGTCGTGCTCGGGCTGGCCGGCCTGGCCATCGCGATGGCGGGCGCGCTCGGCCCGGCGTCGTGGGCGGCAGGCACCAGGACCGCGTTCGCGCTACGAGCCGAGTAGCCACGCCTGCGCCATCGGGCGGCGGAGCCTTGGCGACCCCGGTGATGGCTGCGCTGCGCGCGATCGCACGTTATAACGCCGCGAGCCGCGACCGGGCGCGCGACCGCGTGTGCAGCGCGGTGCGTTCCCGGATCATAGGCTTTTATTCTGTTTTGACGCTTCCCGGATTTACATGATTACCGTGATTCGGCAGCCAGCCCTTCCCCGGTAGAAATAGCCAGAGGTTCATCATCCGGGGGGTCAGGGAGATGCTGGTGAAGGATCAGCTGCTGGGCTCGACACGGCCGGTGCTGGCGATCGCCCTCGATCCGGGGGAGAGCGTCATCGGGCCGACGGCCGAGTTCGCGTGGATGACCGATTCCATTCAGCTGACGGCCGGCCAGCCAGGGATGAGCACCTACACCGCGAAAACCGACGCTGGCACGATCGCGTTCGCCGCCAGCCAGCCGGGTCACATCATGTCGGTCGACATCGGGCCCGGCACCGCGTACCTGGTGCACGACCACGCATTCCTGGCGGGCACGCCGGGCATCGAGGTCAGCTGCGCCGAACCCGCGCTGCCGGACGGTCACCTCTCGGCCGACCGCCAGCTCGCACTGCGCCGCATCAGCGGGCAGGGCCGGGCCTGGGTGGCCCTGCCCGGCGACACCGTGCGGCACGACCTGGCGCCGGGCGCGTCGCTGCGCGCGCACCCCTGGCACATCGGCATGTCCGAGTCATCCGTCACCGTGCAGCTGGCCGAGCTTCCGATATCCGCTGGCCATCAGACCGGCGCGAAGGCCCAGCAGGTTGCCGTCCTGTCCGGTCCCGGCTCGGTGTGGCTGCTGTCCCTGGCGCTGCCCGACACCTGGGGCGCGCCGGTACCGTCTCCGCCCCTTCCATCACCCTGAAAACGAGGTACCACATCATGAACGCTCTCGCCTTACCGGCAAGCCGACGGACTGCCATCGCCGCCGCGGTCGTTGCCGCCGCCGGCCTCGCCCTCGCCGCGTGCGGTGGATCCGGCGGTTCGAACACCGGATCCGGGTCAGCCGCGGCAGCTAGCAAGCCGGCCAGCTCGCACAGCTCGCCCTCGTCAGGCTCGACGGCGGCCGTGTCCGCGAACTCCTTGCCATTCCCGGTCGGCGTCGGCGACACCTGGACGTACGCCACGTCCGACGTGGCCGGCACGACCGGCACTGTGGTCGACAAGATGACCGCGGTTACCCCGGTATCCGGCGGCCAGCAGGTGACGATGGACGGCACCATCACCAACGAAGGCATCTCCACGAGTAACACCGCCTACTACATCTTCCACTCGGACGGCTCCATCACCCTCCCGTTCAGCCAGTTCAACACCAGCAGCTCGAGCTCCGACGTCAAGCTCATTTCCGGCACGCTGGCGTGGCCGTCCGCGTCCGGCCTCGCGGCCGGCCAAGGCTCGACCAGCACGCTGCAGATCCAGTTCACCATCAACGGGCAGAGCCAGAACGTGACGGCCACCATCACGGTTAAGGGCGCTGGCACGCAGTCGGTCACGGTCCCGGCCGGCTCCTACAACGCGACCGTGGTGGACATGACCATGAGCGAGACCGTCGAGAACATCCCGGTGAGTGACACCGTCACTACCTGGCTGGCGCCTGATGTCGGGCCGGTGAAGACCCAGGTGATGCTCGACGAGGCCGGGAACGACACGGTCGCGGGAACCCAGGAGCTGACCTCGTTCGTACAGGGCTGACCGGCTGACCCGCCGAATCCGGGGCGCGGGCGCGGGCCTGCGAAGGAGGGAGTCGCAGGCCCGCGCCCGCCCGGCGGTCACCGGTGGTCACCGCCGCCTCCGGCGGTCGTCCGCCGTCGGCGGTCACCGCTGCCGGACAACGGGCAGCGGACGCTATCGTCGATGTCACGATCAGCGAGACACCGCCTGAGCCCGACAGCAAGGAGAACGGCATGCGCAGCTTTGCCAGCCTGGCCGAGTTTGTCGCGGCCAAGGGCGAGAGCCTCGGCTTCAGCGACTGGCACACGATCACTCAGGAGCAGGTGAACGCGTTCGCCGACGCCACGAGTGACCACCAGTGGATCCACGTCGATATCGAGCGCGCCGCCAGCGGGCCGTTCGGCGGCACCATCGCACACGGCTACCTGACGCTGGCGCTGCTGCCGGTGCTGCAGATGGAGATCTTCACGATCGAGGGCCTGACCATGGGCATCAACTACGGGCTCGACCGGGTAAGGTTCCCGTCGCCGGTGCCGGTAGGTTCCGCGGTCCGCGCCGAGGCGACGCTGACCGACGTGCGCGAGACCCCGCTTGGCTGGCTCGCCTCCGTCCGGGTCCGAGTCGAGGTCGAGGGCCAGCAGAAGGCTGCCTGCGTCGCGGACACACTGGGGCTGTACGTCGGGTCCTAGGATCGCTTCGCGGACCTGTTGTCACGGCTGGCCCGGTCCGCCAGCACGTCTGCAGCCACGGCTTCCAGCACCGACTCGTCACCTCCGTACGGGTCGTCCGGCCGCGGCCAGTGCGTGATGACATCGGTGAAGCCCAGGCCCGCGGCCCGCCCCGCCGCGTCCGCGAAGTGGCCGGCGCTGCGGAGTGCGTAGTCGCCGGACGCATCAAGCGATAGGTACTTCGGGACCGGGCCGGGATCGCGCCCGGCTGCGATGAGCGCGTCGGTGAACCTGGCAATGCCGTCGCTCACGACGCGCCACCACGCAGCTGACCCGTCAGCCCGGCCGCCGGTCGTCACCCAGCCGTCGCCGAGGCGCGCCGCCAGGGCCATCGACCTGGGCCCGTCCGCCGCGAGCACGAACGGTATTCTCGGCCGCTGCACGCAGCCAGGCAGGTTCCGCGCGTCGACGGCGCGGTAGTAGGCACCGGTCCAGGTGACATGGTCAGTCCGCAGCAGCACGTCGAGGAGCTCCGCGAACTCGGCGTACCGGTCGACGCGCTGCCGCAGCGTCAGTTCCGGCTCGCCGAGCACCTTGGTATCGAAGCTGTCCCCGCCGGCGCCTGCGCCGAGGCCGAGCACGATCCGGCCGCCGCTGATGTCGTCCAGCGCGGTGAGCTGGCGCATGAAGCTCACCGGGTGCCGAAAGTTCGGCGACGCCACCAGCGTGCCGAGCCTGATCCGCTCCGTGACGGCCGCGGCCGCCGTCAGCGTCGGCACCGCGTCGAACCATGGGCCGTCGACCAGCGAGCGCCAGCCGAGGTGGTCGTAGGTCCAGGCGTGATCGAAGCCGTACTCCTCCGCCTGCCGCCACCGCCGCGCAGCCAGCCGCCAGCGCTGGTCGGCGAGGATGATGATGCCGAAGCGCACGACCGGATGCTAGTGCGGCCGCCGGTCCGCGGCCGCGGCGGCCGGTCCGTTCTCGATCAGCGCTGGTCATCGATCGCTACGATCAGTGAGTCCGCCGGTCATGCTGGCCGGAAGCGACCGTGAATTGCCAGCGAATCGGGTGGGCCGGGGATGACGTCAGCGGGGGGTGCCGGGGAGGCGGCGTCCGGAGAGGCGGCGTCCGGAGAGGCGGCGTCCGGGGACATTCGCGCCATGGATCCTTACGCTGCGGCCGCGGCCGGCGCCCGGCGGCTGGCCGCGCTGACGGGCAAGCCACGCCACGACGTCGCGGTGGTGCTGGGCTCTGGCTGGGCCGACGCTGCCGAGGCGCTCGGGCCGGCGGACAGCACTCTCCCGCTCAATGAGCTTGGCGGACCCGCGCCTAGCGTGCCCGGCCACGATCCGGTTGCCCGCTCGGTTCGCGTGGGCAGCCGGGACGTACTCGTGTTTCTCGGCCGCGTGCACTTGTACGAGGGGCACTCCCCCGCTGCCGTCGTGCACGCCGTGCGGACCGCCATCGCCGGCGGCTGCACGCAGGTGGTCCTCACCAACGCCGCGGGCGGGCTCGCCGACGGACTCCGGCGGGGCCAGCCGGTGCTCATCAGCGACCAGCTCAACCTGACCGGTGCGTCGCCGCTCAGCGGGCCGCCGCCGCCGTCCGGCTACGCGTCCCGGTTTACCGATCTGACGGAGCTCTATCCCGGCGAGCTGCGCGCCGCCGCGCGGGCCTCAGCGCCGGACCTGGACCTGGTGGAGGCCGTCTACGCCGGAGTGGCCGGGCCGCAGTACGAGACGCCAGCCGAGGTGGGCATGCTGCGCCGTCTCGGCGCCGACCTCGTCGGCATGTCCACGGTGCTGGAGGCCATCGCCGCCCGGCATCTCGGCGCGGCGGTGCTCGGTATCTCGCTGGTGACCAACATCGCGGCGGGGCCAGCGAAACTGCCGGTCGACCATGAGGATGTGCTCGCTACCGGAGCACGGGCCGCTGCCCGGCTCGGCGGCCTGCTCGCGGCGATACTGGCGCGCGGACCGCTGCCGTGAGTACCGATGAATGGCGCGCTCAGGCTGCGGCATGGCTGGCGGCCGACCCAGATGAGAGCGACCGGACCGAGCTCGCCAGCCTGCTCGCCGACGACAGCCCAGAGGCCGCGGCCGAGCTCGCGGACCGGTTCGCCCGGCGGCTGAGTTTCGGCACCGCCGGGATACGCGGCGCGATTGGTGCCGGGCCGAACCGGATGAACCGCGCGACGGTGACGACGGCTACCGCCGCGCTCGCGTCCTGGCTGCTGGGCCGCGATCCGGCCGCCGCCGACTCTGGCGTGGTAGTTGGCTGCGATGCCCGGCATCGCAGCGGGGAATTCGCCACCCAGGCGGCCCGCGTGCTCGCGGGCGCGGGGATCCCGGTGTACCTGCTTCCGAGCCGACTGCCGACGCCGTTGCTCGCCTATGCGGTCCGGCATTTCCGGGCCGCGGCCGGGGTGATGATCACCGCGAGCCACAATCCGCCCGGTGACAACGGCTACAAGGTCTACCTCGGCGACGGCGCGCAGATCGCGCCGCCTGCCGATACCGACATCGAGGCCGCGATCGCCGACACTGGATCGCCTGCTGCCGTCCCGGTGGCCCAGGCCGACAGCCCGCTGATCAGCCGGGCCGGCGACGAGGTCGCGCAGGCCTATCTCGACACGATCTGCACAAAGCTCGGACCAGCACCCAAGGGCTCGGCCTGGCTTCGGCTGGTCTACACACCGCTACACGGTGTCGCCGGGGAGCTGGCCCTGCGGGCGTTCGAGCAGGCCGGTTATCCTCGGCCCGACCTGGTGGAGGCGCAGTTCGAGCCAGACCCGCAGTTTTCGACGGTGCGCTTCCCCAACCCCGAGGAGCCCGGCGCGCTCGACCTCGCGCTCGCCCAGGCACGCCGATCTGGCGCGGACCTCGTGATCGCCAACGACCCGGACGGTGACCGGCTGGCGGTCGCGATCCCGGATCCGGCCGCGGCCGGCGGATACCGGCAGCTCACCGGCGATCAGCTGGGAGCCGTGCTCGGCTCGTTCACGCTGGGCCGGGCGGCGGCCGAACCTGGTCAGCGGATACCGGATCAGCTCGTGGTCAGCACAGTCGTGTCCGGCACGCTGCTGGCTAAGATCGCGGCTGCGGCTGGCGCGCCGTACGCGCAGACGCTGACCGGCTTCAAGTGGATCGTCCGTGCCGCCGATCTGCGGCCCGGCGTCCGTTTCTGCTACGGCTACGAGGAGGCGCTCGGCTATGCGGTCACCGACGCAGTCCGCGACAAGGACGGGGTCAGCGCCGCCCTTGCCGTGCTCTCGGTCGCGGCGACGGCCTGGGCTGCGGGTCAGTCGCTCCAGGACTGCTACGACAGCCTCGAGGAAACGCACGGCGTGCACGTCAGCGCGCAGCTCAGCGTGCGCACCGAGGCGGCGATCGATGTCATGTCCCGGCTGCGAGCCGCACCGCCGGACGACCTGGGCGGCGAGCTCATCATCGCCACTACCGACTACACCGGCGGCCGGGATCTGCCGTCTGCTGACATGCTGGGCTACCAGCTGCCGGGCGCGCGGGTGGTGATCAGGCCCAGCGGCACCGAGCCGATGATTAAGGCCTACCTCGAGGTCGTGGAGCTGGTGACAGGCCGCACCCTAGCCATTGCCCGGCACGCCGCGGACGCGCGGATGTCGCGGCTGCGCGCGGCCGTCGCCGAATTGCTGGACTAGCCCCGCCCCGGCGATGGCGACCGTTCGCGACCGCTACCGACTGTTCCAGGGATCACAAGCCGCTAACCGCCCGAAATTTCGCACGAGAGTCGTCAGCGACTAGTCAGGCACGCCGATGATCACGTCGGACGCCTTGATAATCGCGACCACCTCGCTGCCCTCGGCCAGGCCAAGCTCTCTGGCCGCCTCGACGGTGATGGACGCCACGAGCCGAGAGCCGCCGGCGTCCAGCACCACGTTGGCGGTCGCTTCGCCCCGGGTGATGCTCGTAATGGTTGCGTTGATCTTGTTGCGTGCGCTGATACGCATGGCTGCTCCTGTCCGCGCGGCAATGGCCTGCCGCGTGCTCCTACGACACGGTCCGCCTCATGATGCCCCGCGGCGCGGCCGATAGCCACGCACTCGTTTGCTCATTTGCCGGCGCCGCGTGCCGGGTGGCAAGCTCGTGTGCATGACAGGTCCCGAACACGGTCACGACTACGCCGGTCACGACCACGCCGGTCACGAGCACGCCGGTCACGAGCACGCCGGTCACGACCACGCCGGTCACGACCACGCCGGTCACGACCCGCACGCCCACGGCGAGCCCGGCCACATCCACGATGACAGCTGCGCGGTCGCGCACGGCACGGCGGCACCGCCCCCGGCACAGGACAAGGTACTGGCGGCGGTGTTCGCGACCCCGGTGGCGAGTTACCTGCTGCGCTATGGCGTCGATGCGGGCTACCGCGCCATCCTGATCGAGCCCGACCCGGAGCGGGCGAAGAGCGCCGCGGCGGACGGTTTCGAGCTCGTCGACGCGGTCGACGACGCCACCGCCGCAGCCGCGGACGTGGTCGTGACCGATCACCACCGGCCCGAGCTGGGAATTCAGCTACGTGACGCGCTAGCCGCAGGCGCCCGGTGGGTGGGCATCATGGGTAACCCGCGGCACGAGGGCCCGCACGTCGCCGCGCTGACCGAGCTCGGCGTCCCGGCGCACGAGATCAGCAAGGTGCATCGGCCGATCGGCGTCAACATCGGCTCGCGCACCCCGGCCGAGATCGCCATCGCGACGATCGCCGGCCTGATCGCCGACCGCAACGGCAAGCCGGGCGGTTTCACGTTCTGACCCGGCACGCTGGCCGGTTCGAGGGGAGGCGCCGGTGTCTGTGCAGGCTAGTTACTCCGGTACGCCGCTGGCGCGCAAGCTCGGCATCGGCGACGGCGATGAGGTAGCCCTGATCGGCGCGCCCGAGTGGCTCGAGGACGTGCTGCGCGCCGTGCCTAACGTCGCCAGCGTGCACACCGACCTGGCGGAGGACGCGCGATACGACGCGATCGTCGCGTTCGTCACGCAGCGCTCGGAGCTCGAGGCGGAGCTGCCCCGGCTACGGCCCCGGATGGCGCCCGCGTGCGGGCTGTGGATCGCCTGGCCCAAGCGCTCGGCCGGGCTGCCGACCGACATGACCGACCAGGTGGTGCGTGACGTGGCGCTGCCGACCGGGCTGGTGGACAACAAGGTGTGCGCGATCGACGACACCTGGTCCGGGCTGCGGCTGGTGATCCGCCGGGAGCTGCGTTAGGGAGGGAACGAAGTCGCCGGTGGCCGGCCGGGCTCCGGCCGACTCGGTTTCGGGGTGAAAGTAGGGGTGCTTCCCGATACCGGTATCACCTCGGCCGCGGCACTGTAGAGGGCATGAACAGCTTCACCGAAGACTCGGAGCAACCCAGCGAACAGCACGGGGCCCGCCCGGACGGCGCCGCCGCAAGCGCGCCGGCCCGACCGCCACTACGCCGGCCAGCCAGCGGCCGGGTGCTGGCCGGGGTGGCCGCCGCCGTCTCCCGGCACTTCAACGTCGACGTCACGATCGTCCGGGTCGCGTTCGCCGTGCTGACCGTCGTCGGGTTCACCGGGCTGGCCTACTTCGGCTCCATCCCGCTGTACCTCGGCGGCATCCCGTTGTACCTCGCGTGCTGGCTGCTCATTCCGGAGGAGGGCAGCGACCACTCGATCGTCGGCCGGCTGCTCGAATCCCGGCAGCACCGGGCCGACTGAGCGCGGCTATTCGACCAGCAGCTCGCCCTCGAACGTGCCGAGGTCCTCTCGGTACAGCTCCAGGCCCACGCCGTTCGGGTCGCGGAAGTACATGCTGGCATCGGCGCCGCGGTCCGGGCCGAGGTAATCGACGCCGGCCGCCGCCAGCTTCCGCTTCGCCGCCTCGAACTGCTCGGCCGTCACCGAGATCGCCAGGTGCTGAACGCCGCCGATGGTTTCCTGCCACGCCGGGTGCTCGTAGCCAGGGAAGTCGAAGAAGCCGAGCAGATTGTGGTTCCCGATGTCGAAGAAGAAGTGGTTGGACCCGGCGTAGTCCCGGTTCTCTACCAGCTCGACCAGCGGGAAGCCGAGGAACTCCTGGTAGAACCTGATGGTTTCCTCGGTGTCCTTGCAGATCAGCGCCAGATGGTGGACGCCGCTGACGGTGCTGGCCGGACGCTCAGCCAGCGGCCGCAGGTACTTCGTGCGCAGTTCTTCCCGGCGCGCCCGTACGCTGGCAAGCTCCTCGCCGTGTGGCTCAGGCATCGCTGACTCCTTCACTGAGGCCGGTGGCACTCCAGTCTCCCCCGGCCTGGCCGCCTGCGCACTGGTGGCCCGCGGCTACGCGTCAGCGGCGCCCAACCCGGCGCTCTCGGGGTGCAGGCGGTGCCTTACTACCCAGCCGTGCAGCCCGTGCAGCTCCTCGGCCAGCGGTGACGGCGGCACCGCGACGATCGGGCAGCACGCGTGAGCGAGGCAGTACCGGCTGACGCGGCAGGACAGCAGCCGGCGCAGCCGTCCGTGCCGGCCGGCCCCGATGACGAGCACGTCGCCTGGCTCCGCCGCAACCTGCGTGAGTACCTGGCCAGGCTCGCCCCTGATCACCTTCGGGCTGAACGAGACGTCAGCGGGCGGTCCGCCGACGGCGAGCTCGACGGCCCGCCAGAGCCGGTCCCACGCCGCCTGCTTCCATACCCGGCGCAGCTCGGGGCTCGGGTACTGGCGGTCGGCCAGCTCGCCGCCGGGCGGCCTCCACGCCAGCACGGGCGCCAGCACCGCGCCGTCGCTCCTGGCTAGCTGCGCCGCATAGCGCAGCGCCTGCAGGCTTCCAGCGGATCCGCTGACTCCCACGACGAATCTCCGCGCGGCCACGTCACGCGCTCCTTTCCGCATCGCAGGCTTCTAGTGAACCCCACGACACCCCGGCCAGGCCAGCGGCCTAACGACCTTCATGCAGCGCAGTTTCCCCTGCATGCGGGATCTATGCGGGCGACCGCGGCCAGTCCGCGCCGACGTTCCCCGCGGAGAGCCGGAATCCGGGTATTGCGAGGGCAGATCGTTTTTGATAGCTTCTCTCATATCAGAGTGACTCGCACTTAGCCGGAGGCTCGTCATGACCGAAGTCGAGTTGCCGTGGGCGCTGGGTACCAGGCGCTGGTGGGCGCTTGGCGCCCTCTCAGTCAGCGTGCTCGTGGTCGGCCTCGACCTGTTCGTCCTGTCGCTCGCGCTGCCGACGCTGTCGGTGGACTTGCACGCAACCACCGCGGACCTGCAGTGGTTCGTCGACGCCTACAGCCTCGTGCTCGCCGCTGCGCTGCTGCCGGCCGGCCTGCTCGGCGACCGGCTCGGTCGCAAGCGGCTGCTGACCGGCGCGCTGATCCTGTTCGGCGTCGCGTCCGTGGCCTGCGCCTACTCCACCACGACCGGCGAGCTGATCGCCGCGCGTGCGGTCCTGGGCCTCGCTGCCGCGGTGATTCTGCCGCTGGCTCTCGCGGTGCTGCCGGTGATGTTCACCCCGGCGGAGCGCCCGCGAGCGATAGGCATCGTCGGCGGCGCGACCTTCCTCGGCTACCCGCTGGGCCCGATCCTGGGCGGCTGGCTGCTCGACAACTTCTGGTGGGGCTCGGTCTTCCTCATCAACGTGCCGATCGTGCTCATCGCGCTCGCAGCGGTGACCTTCCTCATGCCGGAGTCGCGCGGCATAGGCCGGTTCCGTATCGACGCTGTCGGCGTGCTCATCTCGAGCGCCGGGCTCGCGGCGCTCACGTACGGCTTCATCCGCGCGGGCTACGACGGCTGGTCGGATGCGATCGCCGTCACCGCCATGGTGGCCGGTGCCATCGTGCTCACCCTGTTCATCGGCTGGGAGCGGGCCATCAGGCGGTCACGGTGGCTGCCGCTCGTGGACCTCGAGCTGTTCCGGTCGGCGGGCTTCAGCTGGGGCACGGCGCTAGCAACCATGATCTCGTTCGCGCTCTTCGGCCTGACCTTCGCAATGCCGCAGTTCTTCCTGGACGTCCGCGGCCTCGACTCGCTGGCCAGTGGGATCAGGCTGCTCCCGCTGATCGGCGGACTGATGGTCGGCGTCGGCGTTGGCCAGCGGCTGCAGAGCGTGCGGTCATCGCGAGACGGCGGCCCCGATAAGCCGCCGCTGGTCAGCGCCCGGCTGATCGGTTCGACCGGGTTCGCGGTCATGGCGGTGGCGCTAGCGGTCGGCACGGCCACCAGCCCGGCCAGCGGCACCGGTTTCACGTCGGCGTGGTTTGCCGTCACCGGGCTCGGCCTCGGCCTGGCGATGCCGACGATGCTGAACGCCGCGCTGAGCGCGCTGAGCCCGCAGCGCAGCGGATCCGGTTCGGCGCTGATGACCGCGGGCAGGCAGGTCGGGGCGACAATCGGGGTCGCTGTGCTCGGCACCGCGCTAAGCACGGTCTACCGGAGCAAGCTGGCCCTGCCGGGCGTACGGCCCGATGTCGCGACGCTCACCCGGGGCAGCGTGGGCACGGGCGTCGCAGTCGCGGAGCGGCTGCACTCGCCACAGCTGCTCGCGGCCGTGCATCAGGCCTACGCTAGCGGCGTCGACGTGATGCTGTGGATCTGCGCCGGGATCGCGATCGCGTCCGCGCTGCTCGCGGCGCTGTTCCTGCCTCGCCAGGCGAGCGGACCCGCCCAGCCCGCCGCGGCCGGCGAGACGGCTGGGCCGACCGGGGTGCCGGCAACCAGCGCCACCGCAAGCGGCGCGGCCGGAGCGGCTGCCGACCGGGCAGGCCCAGCCGGGGCAGAATGACCGCCATGAGCGAGCCGCCCGCGAGACCAGCTGGCCTCCGGGAACGCAAGAAAGCCAGAACGCGTGCAGCCGTCCGGCAGCACGCGCTCCGGCTGTTCCGGGAGCAGGGCTATTACGCGACGACGATCGAGCAGATCGCCAACGCCGCCGAGATCTCGCCAGCGACGTTCTTCCGCTACTTCCCGACCAAGGAAGACGTCGTCCTGCAGGACGACTTCGACGTCATCTCGCTCGGCGCTCTCGAAGCGCAGCCGCCAGAGCTGAGCCCGGTGGCCGCCTTCCGCGCTGCCTCGGCCGCCACCTTGGCCGCCCTGAGCCCGGACGACCTGGCTCGGTTCCAGGAGACGGCCGCGCTGACGGCGGCGATCCCGGAAATACGCGCCAGAGCCATCGACGAGTTCGTCCGGACCATCAATCAGATAGCCGAAGCGATTGCGCTGCGCACCGGCCGGAGCTCGGATGACTTCGAGGTGCGCACCGTCGCCGGCGCGCTCATCGGCGTCATCATGTCGGTGACGGTCCCGCCGAGCACTGACATCTGGACTTCGGAGGGGATGTCTGACGTCACTGACATGTTCCGGCGCATCGATCGCGCGCTCGAGTACGTGGAGCGCGGCCTGCCACTGTGAGCGGCGCTCGCGCGGATTCTGTTGGCCAGCCGGCCAGCGGCCTTGCGCACGCTGACCGGCCGGGGTCTGTCGGGGCTTACCTGACCTGAGTGACGATCTGCTGGACTAGCTGTGCCGCCTGGCTCTCCCACTTCGCGTACGCGAATGGATAGCCGGACTTCTGCACGGCCTGGGCGTTGGCCCACAGCGGCTGCGTCGCCCAGCCGGGGTTACTGGCCTGGTACTGCTGTAGCGCGCCGAGGAACGCGTCGGCCGCATACGTCGGGTTGAGAATCTGCTGGGCCGAGCCCCAGCCGCAGTCCGCCTGCTGCTGGAACAGGCCAAGCGAGTCGCTGGTCCCGTAGCTGATGTTCTGCAGCTGCGACTCCTGCATGGCGGTGGCTACGCCGATCACGGCGGACCGCATACCCATCCCCTTGGCCAGCGCCTGCTGGACGATCGTCGTCGCGTTGGCCAGCTGCGGCCCGGAGATCGGCATCGAGGCCTGCGCGCCGGAGGTGCCGACCGGCTGCAGCTGGCTAGCCGCAGCGGGCTCGGCGGGGCTCGTCTGCTGCTCAACCGTCTGCTGGATCTGCGGCCACGACTGCGGCTGCGGCGCGACGGACGCCGCAGACTGGCCC
>JBAUAR010000270.1:0-6402 GCA_049675875.1 Streptosporangiaceae bacterium | reverse complement strand
GTGCTGCGGCGGGCTGGCCCTCGGCCGGCTGGGCCGGCGCTGCCGTCGGCTGGGCCGATGCCGCGGCTGACGGAGCCGCTGGTGCCGCAGACTGCGCCGGGGCACTGGTCGCCGCGGCTCGTGCCTGCATCTCGGTGGGCGCCGACGCGACCTGCGGGCTTACCACGGAGCCGGCGGCCGGAGCCTGCTGCTGCTCGCCCGGCGCCGACGCGGCCTGCGGGCTGGTCAGGGACGGGGCGGAGCTGGCGCGCTGCTGTCCGGTCGCTGTGCTACTCAGATGAATCGCCGGGCTGATGGCAGCCGCGCTCGCCAGCGCCGGGCCGTGGAACGCGGCCAGGCTGACGGCGGGTCCGGTGCTCGCCGCCGCTACGCCCACCAGGGACGCTAGTGCTGCGGCCGATGCCGCGCCCGTGCCGATTGCCAGCCGAGCGCGATTGCGGGTCAGGCCGCTGATGGCGCGGGGAACGGACTGCGATGAGGGCATGCGAAACGGCAACGTCGAGCCTTTGTTCGGGAGCGGGGGCGCTCGGCGAAACCCAGGAACCAGCCCACGTGCGACGACAGCCGCGGCAGCGGGATGGATGCGCGGACGTGACGCGGGTCACGGCGACACAGTGCTCGGGGCACTAATCTCGCGCCTGGGTGCTATCTGTTACTCCTGGTTAACGCCAGGTAGCGGGCCGCGAATTGCCAGAGTGGCGCAGATCACACTGCACGCGGCCAGCCGCCGCTGCCGCGCTAGGGGAACGGCGGGGCCGGCGGCCCGCCCGCAACGATCTCGGCACCCCGGCGCAGGATCGCCTCGTTGCGGTTACTGGAGGTCAGGACGTAGAAGCGCGCGCTGCGGATGCCCGCCACCAGGGCAGCGGCGACGTCGGCGGGATCGGCACCCGCGGCGGCCTGCAGCTCGTCGAAGCGCTCCGCGCTCGCGCGTTCCACCGCCGTGGGCGCCGCCGCCGGGCCGGCCCAGGCCGGCCGGTTCCGGGCCGAGGAGCCGAACCGGCTGCGCACCGCACCGGGGCACAGCACGGACACGCCGACGTGCGGGGCCAGCGATCGCAGCTGGAAGTAGAGCGTCTCCGACAGCGCGACGATCGCATGCTTCGAGATCCCATAGGGCCCAAGCGCACCAGCGAAGACGCCGAAGACAGACGCCGTGTTCACGATGTGCGCGGCGTCCTGCTCCGCCAGCACCGGAACGAACTCGCGGATGCCGTTGATCACGCCACCGAGGTTCACCCGGAGCACCCAGTCCCAGTCGCCGGAGGGAATCTGCCACAGCGGCCCGTGCGGTCCGCCAACACCCGCGTTGTTACACAGCACGTGCACGGCGCCGAACGCTGCCAGGGTTGCCTGCCGCAGCGCCGCCATCTGGTCGGCGCTCGACACGTCGGTCGGTACGGGCAGCACGACACCGCCGCGCTCGGCCAAAGTGGCCGCCGCCTCGGCCAGCGCCGGCTCCTCCACGTCGGCCATCACGACGCGCATGCCCTCGGCCGCGAAGCGCTCGCAGAGACCGAGCCCGATCCCGCTCGCCGCGCCCGTGACCACGGCAACCCGGCCTGGACCGATTACACCGTCAGATGACGCCACCGCTGCTCCCGTCCGCCGTCACGCAACACCCGGCGCGAGCACGCCGAGCCGTCGCCGCTCGATGACCAGGCAGCGGTCCTCTACGTACAGCAGTCCGGCGCTCTCGGCGATGGTACGCGCTGCCGCCGACGCGATGCCCAGCTGCAGCCAGAGCGCGGTGGCTCCGGCGGCGACGGCCTGGCGAGCGACGTCGGGAGTCTGCGGCGCTGGCCGGAAGACGTCGACCAGGCCCAGGGGCGGGGGCACCTCGCCGACCAGCCGGTACACGGGCTCGCCGAGGATCTCGTCGGCGTGCGGATTGACGGGAATGATGCGCCAGCCGTGCCGCTGCATGGTCGCAGGCACCGTGTGCGCCGCCTTGACGGCGTGCGTGCTGGCGCCGACCACCGTGATGGTGTCGTAGCTGGTAAGGATGCGCTCGACGATCGCGTCGGTGTCCGTCACCTAGTCACCGTAAACCCGCGAGCCCGAAGCTGGCTCGCGGCCGGCTCCAGCCGGCCGCCACGGCCGCTCCATCTGATTCGCACGGGGACGCCGTGTACTGCTGGTGTCGGCTCCGTGACCGAAGGGCGGCGGCAGTGTCCGGAACCAGCTTGCTCGTAGTCGGCCCGTGGGTCGTATTCGGCGCGTGCCTGGTCGTGCTCTGCATACGGCTGCGCGGCCGGCGTCGTCGGCCCTAGCCACAGCTTGCGCTACCCCCGCGCAACAGCGCACGCACATGAGGGGCAGTACCGCACCTCCGGCAGCTGGCGCAGCGCGGGCAGCGGGATCACCGCCGCGCATGACTCGCACCGGCCAAAGCTTCCAGTCGCCAGCCGGGCCAGCGCCTCGTCGATATCCGCCAGCGCCCGGCGGGCGGCGACAGCCCGATCCATGAGCTGCCGCACTGCGGCGGATGGCTGGTCGAGCTGGCGCTCGGGCGCGGACGCCGCGGCGTCGTGGAACGCCAGCGACAACTCGGTGACGTCATGCAGTCGGTCCCGCCAGCGGGCCTCGAGAACGCCCCGCCACCACGGACCACCCTCGATCGCTGCTGCCGTGGCCATCTGCACTCCTGACTCCCATTGCTGCGCACCGTGCGCCGCTGGGATAAGGACAGCCGCCTGCTCTGCATGATCGATGCGGAGAGCGTGGCGACGAGGTGGAGAACTCAGGCCGGCGGCAATGTCAGCGTCATCGTCGTGCCCTCCCCTAGCGCGCTGCTGGCGGCCAGTTCGCCGCCCTGCGCCGTGGTCAGCTCCGCGGCGATGGCCAGTCCGATGCCGGTGCCAGACGTCTGCGCCGCCTGCCGACCGCGCCAGAAGCGCTCGAAGATGCGCGGCAGCTCATCCGCCGGGATGCCGACGCCGGTGTCGGTCACCGTCAGCACCCCGGCCGATCCGGCCGGGCGGGCCGCGACGGTGACCGTCCCGCCGCTCGGAGTGAACTTCAGCGCGTTGGTGAGCAGGTTGGTCACCACCTGGCGCAGTCGCCGCCGGTCGGCGCGGACAGCGACAGGCTCGAACTGGCGGTGCAGGCTGACCCCGGCGGCTTCGAACCGTCCCGCCAGGCTGCCTGCCGCGTCGGCGGCAACCTCGGCGAGGTCGCATTCGAGCAGCGTGAGCTGCAAGGCTGCCGCGTCGGCCGCTGCTAGTTCCTGGAGGTCACCCACCATGCGACCGAGCCGGAGCACCTCGTCGCGCAGCGACCCCAGCTGCTCCGGCGTTGGCTCGGCGACCCCGTCGAGCAGGGCCTCGTGCCCCGCCTGCAAGATCGCGATCGGCGTGCGCAGCTCGTGGGCCACGTCCGCAACCAGATCGCGGCGCAGTTGCTCCTGCCGGTCCAGCGTGTCTGCCATCCGGTCGAATGCCGTCGTGAGCTCGAGCAGCTCGCCGGGCGCCCGCATCGGCCCGACCCGCGCGGAGCGCTCGCCGCGGCTCATCGCCCGGGTCACAGCGATGAGCCGAGCGACCGGGCCGGTGATGTGCCTGGCCACAACGACCGCTACCACCAGGGACAGCAGCGCCGCCAGGCCCGCCGCGCTGGCGATGGCCTGCAGCAATCGCACCTCGAGGGAGTGGTCAGCGCTGGCCAGCCCCGCACCGGTGAACCGGGTCAGGACGGTACCGATCGGGCCGCCCGGCCCGCGTACCGGCGCGGTGTACTGCTCTGCAGCGGACTGGGCAGCGAAGTCGGTCGACGATACGACCACCCGGCCGACGGTGTCGCGGACCTGAACCTCCGCACCGGTGCGCCTGGCCAGGTCGAGCACGGGCCGGAGATCACCGCCGACCCAGGCTCGGTTCTGCTCCCACGCTGCCCCCGCGGCGACGGCGACCGCCTCGGTCAGCTCGGCGCGCTGCCGGTGCACCAGGGACTGTACGCCGGCCGCCGCCAGCACCGCCGTCAGGATGGCCAGCAGCGCGACCGCAGCCAGCGCGACCGCGAGGAACGCCAGGGCCAGGCGCAGTGCGATCGCGCTGCCGCCGGCCGGCGGCTCAGTCATCGCGGGCCAGGTCGAGCCGGTACCCGCCGCCGAGCACGGTCCTGACGATTCGCGGGTTTGCTGGATCGGATTCGATCTTGCGGCGAAGGTTCTTCACGTGCGAGTCGATGGTCCGCTCGTAACCCTCGAACTCATAACCGCGCACCCGGTTGATGAGCTCCAAGCGCGAGTACACCCGGCCGGGCACGGTCGCGAGCGCGATCAGAATCCCCCATTCGGTGGGAGTCAGATCGACCAGCTCGCCGCGCACGGTGGCCTCCCGGCGCGGCTCGTCGATCACGAGCGTGCCGCCGCCATATCGGTCGACGGCCAGGCCCTCTGCGGGGCCGCCGCGCCGCAGGATCGCCTGCACGCGCAGCACCAGCTCCCGCGGGCTGAACGGCTTCGTCACGTAGTCGTCGGCGCCGAGTTCGAGACCGCGAATCCGGTCTTCCTCGGCGCTCTTGGCGGTCAGCATGAGGATCGGCGTCGGCCCCGCCGCGCGCACTTCGCGGGCGACCGCCTCGCCGGGCACGTCTGGCAGGCCGAGGTCGAGGACGAGAAGGTCCGGCGCCGCCGCAGCGGCTAGCGTGAGCGCCTCAGCTCCGGACTCGGTCGATACCACCGTAAAGCCGGCGCGCTCGAGATAGGAGCGCACCAGTTCCCGCAGCTTGCGCTCGTCTTCGACGAGCAGAATCGTCGCCGCCACCGCCTACCTGCCTTCTCGCGCTCCGGCACCAGCCCTGGCGGGCCGCTCGCGGCTACCATAAGTCACCGCGTCGGCGGGCCGCCGGCGCGCCTCGCGCACCGCATGCCAGCGCCGGGCGCGCCGCCCACCCTCGAGCAGCAGGCTGATTACCGTCACCGCAGCCACGGCCAGCAGCAGGCCGGCCCACGGCCGGTCCTCGAAGGCCCGTCCGCCGAGCCGTCCGATCAAGAAGGCATAGCCGGCCCACAGCACGCCGGCGCAGGCCGTCGCGGGCACGAAGCTGCGGCGCGGGTACCCGATGAGGCCACACGTCACAGTGACGGCCGTGCGCCCGCCGGGGATGAACCGGCAGCCGACGATGACGCGCGCGCCGAACCGGTCAAGTACCCGCTCCGCCCAGGCGCGGCGGGCAGCCCCGCGCGCGCCACCGAAGACTCGCGCGCCGACGGCCGGACCGAAGTGGCTGCCCAGCCAGTAGGCGCCGTTGTCGCCCAGAAAGGCGCCGGCCGCCGCCAGCGCCACGAGCAGACCGATTCGCGGATCGGTGCTGCCTGCGGTGGCGACCCCGAGCGCGATCACGGCAGTCTCACTGGGCAGCACGAAGATCACCGCGTCCAGGGCCGGCACGAGCAGCGCGAGGAGATAGGACACGGGCGAGCCGACAGCAAGCTGCGTCAGCCACGTCACGAGTGTCTCCCGTCGGCTCACCGACCGCCGTACTGCGGTCGACATCAGTACATGCGGCTCCGTTCCGGTCCTCATGGAGAGGTCATGGCGATCCGGTGGAGACGGGCGCGTCCAGCGGCTGCGGCCGTCCATCCCGTCTCCATTGCTGCTGCGCGGCGGCTGCACGGTCCCCTGGTGGCATGTGGCTAGCCCGGTTTGGCCGGGCCCGGCGGAGAGGAGCACCCGATGATCGCGACAGCGTCCTGCTACCCGGCGGCCGCTCGCGGTGGCCTGGTCAGCGCAGGCTGGCTGGCACTGCACGCGCCGAGGCGCAGCAGCCTGCCGCAGACCACGCTGGCGCCTAGCGCCCGGCGGCAGCACGCGCTGCCCAGGGCGGAGCGGGTGCTGACAGTCACCGCCCGTCCGGGCCAGGAGTCGGCCGACTTGGGCGCGCTGCTCTACACCTTCGGGCGGGTAGGCGCTCGAGTCGCGCTGCTGAGCCTCACCAGGGGCGAGGCGTCGCGACTGAACTCCACGGTCGAGCCCCTCCAGTCGGTCCGGCCGTGGGAGCTGCGCGTCGCGGCGCACGTGCTCGGCGTGTCCTCGGTTGCGGTCGCCGACTACCCCGACGGCAGCCTCAGCTCGTGCGGTGTGACCGCGCTGACGGAGCGGGTAAGCCGGGCCATCGCCGACCAGTCTGCGGACCTGGTGCTGATCACCGACCCGTCCGAGAGCGGCCTGGACGATGCCATTGTGGCCATGGCAGCGTGCGATGCAGCTCGGGCAGCGGGCGTGCCAGCCCTGGCGCGGACGGTATCCGCCGCCAGCGGCGGCTGGCAGGTGGATCTCGGCGACCACGCGGCGCAAGCGCGCGCCGCGCAGCGATCCGCGGTCGCCGCGCACGCCAGCCAGTCCGGAGCCCTGGCCGACCTGACGGTCCGGCTCCAGCTGCTCGGCCGCTGCGAGTGGC
>JBAUAR010000269.1:0-20703 GCA_049675875.1 Streptosporangiaceae bacterium | reverse complement strand
CCGCCATGCCGTGCGGCCACGCCGGAGCGGCCGCACCTGCCCTGGCCGGGGCGTCGGTGTCGCTGCGGGTGCTGCCCGCCGCGGCGCCGGCCAGTGCGTCCTGGCCGCAGTGCGCCAAGTCCGAGCTGACCATCAACGCAACCGGGACCGGCGCCGGGCTTGGTCATGTCGGCGTGCTGTTCACGCTGCGCAACAGCTCGTCCACGAGCTGCCGGCTGTATGGCTACCCGGGCCTGCAGTTGCTCGGCAGCAGCGGCCAGGCGCTGCCGACCACGGTGGTGCGCGCCGCGACGGGTGCCTACCTGTTCCCCGCCGTGGTGCCGCACTGGGTGTCGCTGCCGCCAGGCGCGGTGGGTAGCTTCGATCTGCAGTACGGCGACAATCCGGTGGGCGCGGCCGCCAGCGAGCCGTATGCAACGGCGTGCCCGGCGGCAACGCAGGTCGAGGTGACGCTGCCGAACGCCGACGACCACGCCGTCGTGCCTGCCGGCATGGCGCCGTGTGGTGGCCAGGTGCTGGTTTCCCCCGTCGTGCCGGGCGCGCAGTGGCTGGCGCCGTAGCCGCGCCGCGCGGGTGACAGACTGGACAGATGCGATATGTCATCCTCGGTGCTGGCGCCATCGGTGCCACGATCGGCGGGCTGCTAGCCGAGGCAGGCTGCGACGTCGCCCTCGTCGGGCGCGGCGAGCATGCCGCGGTCGTCAAGCGGAACGGCCTCGCACTGGCCATGCCGGATCGCGTGATCCGGCTACCGATTCCCATGCTCACCATGGACCAGCTCCGCCTCTCCGGCGCGGATGTGCTGATCCTCGCGGTCAAATCGCAAGACACCGCGCAGTTGCTGAACCAGCTCTCAGCCGTCGGTGTGCAGGACGGCGCGTCGCTGAGCGACATCCCCGTGTTCTGCGCGCAGAACGGGGTCGCGAATGAAGACGCCGCGCTGCGCTGTTTCAGCAATGTGTACGGCGTGTGCGTCAGCCTGCCGGCGACACACCTCGAGCCGGGCGTCATCGAGGCGTCCGGCTCCCCGGTGAGCGGCGTCCTGCAACTGGGCCGCTACCCGGCCGGCGGACCCGACGATCTGGCTCACGCCGTGGCCGCGGACCTGGGGCGCGGCGGGCTCACCTGCTTCGTCCGCGCTGATGTCATGGCGTGGAAACGGGCCAAATTGCTGTCGAACCTCGTCAACGCGCTGCAGGTGCTGTGCGTCGGCGCCGTCGAGTGGCGAGCGCGGTCCGACGGCGCCCCCGGCGAGGTCGTTGCCCGGCTGCGAGCCGAGGCCAGCACGTGCTTCGCGGCCGCCGGCTGGACCGTCACCGATGCCAGTACCTACCGCGCTGGTGCGGGCGGCTTTCAGATCGTTCCGGTCGGGGGCCGGTCGCGCGACGGCGGGTCGACCTGGCAGAGCGTCGAGCGCGGCCTGCCGACCGTGGAAACCGATTTCCTC
Source organism: Streptosporangiaceae bacterium (assembly GCA_049675875.1). Lineage (GTDB taxonomy): Bacteria > Actinomycetota > Actinomycetes > Streptosporangiales > Streptosporangiaceae > JAJYUU01. The sequence continues at coordinate 19,256 of JBAUAR010000269.1, read as the reverse complement.
AACGGCGAGGTGGTCAGGCTCGGTCGGCTGTACGGGGTGCCGACGCCAGTGAACGGCGCGGTCCAGGCCCGGATGCGGGAGATCACCCGGCGGTCGCTGACGCCGGGCAGCCTGGAGCCCGCCGACCTGCTGGCGGTCTGAGGGGCAGCGGAGCTTCCGCAGTCCGGCAACGTACTCGACACGCTGCGCGGGGCGGCCAGATGATGAGCACACAAGCCGCAGGCAGAACTTTCCGCCCCGAGGGAGTACGTCTGGATGGATACCCGACCCGTCTACACCCTGAACTCGAAGCCGGCGGTCATTGCCAGCTACGACGAGGCACTGGAGCGCGCGCGAGCGCTGCGGGACCGGCTGCGCGCGCGCCTTTCCCTGGGTCAGGAGCTGCGGCGGCTCCCGGACGAGAACGTCGCGGACATCCTGGAGTCCGGCCTCTACGGCGTCATGAAGCCGAGCCGCTACGGCGGCTCCGAGCTCGGCACCGAGACCATGATCGATGTGACGGTCGAGCTCGCGTCCGCCGATCCGTCGACGGGCTGGGTGTACATGCTGTGGACGGCGCACATGTGGATGCAGTCGATGTGGCCGGAGAAGGCCATGGACGAGATGTGGGAGAACCCGAACGGCCTTGCCTCGTCCGTCGTGTCGACGGCCGGAGATGTGGTCGCGGTCGACGGCGGTTTCCGGTGGAACGGGCGTGGTTTCTTCTCCTCCGGCGTCGACCACTGTAACTGGCTGACCGCCCTCGTGCCGGTGGTCAGGGACGGCGAACGCGCAGAGATGCGGTGGCTGCTCATCCCTCGCGAGGACCTGGAGATCATCGACGACTGGCACACCCTCGGCTTGCGCGGGACCGGCTCCAAGACCGTGGTGTTCAACGACATTTTCATTCCCGAGTACCGGACGATCACGCGACTGGCCGTCGCCGCGGGCGAAGCACCCGGCCGGGAGGTGAACACCCATCCGATGTACGGCGCGCCCGAGCCGGCGAACTTCACCGGCGCCATGTCGGTCCCCGCGATCGGGGCCGCAGTCGGCCTGGTGGAACTGTTCCGGGAGCGCCTGGGCTCGCGGATCCAGATACCCGAGGACACCAACAGCCCGTACCTGCCGGAGGGGATGTCGCAGACGATGGCGCGGCTCGCCAACGCCTCCGCCATCATCGACTCCTGCCGGGCACTCATGCTGCTGAACGCGCAGCGGTACGCTCAGCGGCCGGTTAGCCAGGTCCCGATCGAGGAGGACATGCGGCTGCGCCGCGACATGACGTTCACCGCCCAGCAGGCCCGCCGAGCGGCCAATGTGCTCTACGAGGAGTCCGGCGGGAGCGCCCTCTCGGAGACGTCGCTGCTCCAGCTGTTCTGGCGGGACACGAACGCGGCGGCCGCGCATCGCGGGCTCATGTGGGATTGGCAGAGCGACATGTGGGCCAAGGCTGCGCTGGGGCTGCCGATGCCACCGCTGACCTAACCGCGTAGCGTTCTTCCGCTGATGTCCGGATCGGTGCGTGCCGATCGTCATCATGGCAGCCAAGCGGAAGGAGGGCCCAGCAGTGAAGTACCTGATGTTTGTGTGCACCGACACCGAGCCGGACCCCGACACCAGCAACGTGCCGGACATCGACGACTGGGTAGCGGAGAATGACGCGGTCGGCCGGCGACTGCAGGGCATGGTCCTCGCCCCCGTGTCCTCGGCGACCACGGTGCGAGTCCGCGACGGCCAGGTGCTGCTCTCCGATGGCCCGTTTGCCGAGACCAAGGAGGTCATCGTCGGCTTCGACCTGCTCGACTGCGCGGACCTCGACGAGGCGATCGAGGTCGCCCGCACCCACCCGATGGCGCGCAGCGGCCGCATCGAAATCCGGCCCCTCGCCGACTTCGAGCAGTAGCGCCCCTCAGCCGGGACGGCGGGCATATCGGGCCCGACATCATGAGACTGCTCACTCTGGGTAGGTTCAGGCCCGCAACGATCGCGGGGGATTCCGGGGGGGCAGTTGTCCGAATCGGCAGCCATCGTGCTCGGCCTGGCCGCCGCGCTCGTGCTCGGAATCGCATCCGTAGCCGACCAGCGCAGCACCAAGCGAGTGAAGACACGCCGCGCGCTGTCACCGAGAATCTTTCTCGACCTGGCCCGGCAGCCGCTCTGGCTGGCGTCGATCGGCGGCACCGTGATCGGCTTCGCCCTGCAAGTACTGGCGCTGCGATTCGGCCCGCTCGCACTCGTCGAGCCCCTGCTGGTCTGCGACCTGGTCTTTGCCGTGCTGATCAGCGGGTACCTGAGGCACCGGATGGACCCGACGCTGCTCGGCGGTGTCATCGCCACTGCAGTCGGGGTGGCGGGCTTCCTGGTCATCGGCCGGCCCACGAACGGTCAGCCCAGTGTCGGATTCCTGGTCGTGCTGCCACTCGGCGCCGGGCTCGCTGCTGCCGTGGCCGGGTGCCTCGCGGTGGCCCGGCGCAGCAACAGACTCCGGCCCCTTGCCCTGGCGCTGGCCTGCGGCATCTGCTACGGCGTCGCAGCCTTCCTGATCAAGCTCGTGGTCTCGCACACCGGTGGCGGCCTCACCGGGATCCTGACCGACTGGCCCATCTACGCCCTGGCGGTCGTCGGCCCGCTGGGCTTCCTGCTCAACGAGAACGCGTTCCAGACGGGCGCCCTCATCGCCCCCGTCATGGCGATCATCACGGTCTGCGACCCGCTGATCTCCATCGCGCTGGCCTCCCTGTGGCTGAACGAGAAGCTCAGCGGGACGGCTGCCGGCCTCGCAGGCGAGGTCATTTCGCTGGTCGTGATGTGCGTGGGCATCGTCATCGTGACGCACCGCGCCCCGCACCTGACGCCGGGAGCACAAGCCCAGGCCAGCCCCTGACGCGCGGCCCGCTCTGTTCGCGGCGCCGGAGTTCGGCCGTGTTAGTGCCGGGCGGCCTCCGGATAGCAGGCTGGCACCGCACCGACGACTGCGAGGCTCTCGACGAAGAAGTAGATCGTCTTGAAAAACTCGAGCAGACTGCCGTCCTCGAGCAGGACCTTCCGGTACATGACGGTGCGCTGCGCGTCGTAGCCGTCGTGGAGCGCTTTCCAGTCCCGGTAGTCCATGCCCAGCACGTAGGTGGCGTCCAGCGGGTCGTCGGGCCCGATGATCTTGCAGTCGGCGACGGTGCCGCCGCCCCACTGAACGAGCAGGTAAGCCGGCCCCTTGCCGACTTCTGCGGGCAGGTCGCGGCAGCCGAGCGCCCACGATGCCGGGTACATGCTCTTGATCAGCTCGTAGAAGTCCCAGTACTCCTGCAGCTTGCCCGCCTTGGCCTGCTCTGACGGACCCGCCACCAGGGCGTCACGGACGGCGTCTGCCCACTCCTGGCTGAAGAACTTCACCTCTGCCATGTCTCACCCGCCCGCAATCTGCGGCTGCACGAACTGCAGCATCTCCTCGATGTCAGGAGCGAGGCCGATGCCCACGTCATTGAGCTTGCGCCGGAGCTGCTGGAAGAACAGCATCGTCACCTCGTCCTCGGTCCAGCCGAGGGGCTCGAAGTAGATCCGGCGGCTGGCCACTCCGGCCAGCGACAGGATCGTCCGCAGCGTGTCGTGGATCTCGTTGATCATGCTCGGGTCCTTGCGGACGGCGTCCTGCAGGTACTTCATGCCGCCCTGCACGTGCCGCGACTCATCCCGGCAGGTCGCCGTGAAGCCGGTGTAGTAGGCCGGCAGGAACCCGCGCCAGCGGGCGTACGACAGCGTTACCTTCATGACCGACAACGCGAGAACGCCCTCGATCCAGAGGAAGTAGGTGGTGCCGTAGCGCACCCGGGCGCGCTCGTCGTATGGATTCAGCCGCAGCTCGTCCGCCTGGTAAGCGAGCAGCCCGAACGGGCCTACGAACGTTTCCGACACCCACGGGAAGGATGCGTCCAGGACACCCATGATGTCATCGCCCGGCATGCCGACGACCTCGCGGTAAAACCGGTCGAAGAAGACCGTATGCCGCGCCTCGTCCTCGATCTGCGCAGCGATGTGCAGCTTTTCCTCCTCGCTCGCGCCGATCATGAAGACCGGCAGCTCGACCTCGACCTGCCGCTCCCCATGATGGAACCCGGACGAGATGGCGATGAAGGACTCCCGCTCGTCATCGCTCATCTTCTCGGTCCAGTCGATCTTGTCCTGGGTGAAATCCAGGTCGTAGACGTCCCACCGCTGCTTCAGGTACTTGCGGTACAGCGTGGTGAAGTCCGGCAGCGACTTCAGATCCTTATGCACGTACTCGATCACGTCGTCGATGTCGACATCCAGGACCGATTGCAGGTCGGATTCCTCGATCTCCCGCACCTGCTCGTCGCTCAGGGCGCGCGGGCCTTCATGCAGCACCGCCGTGGGGCTCCTCCGGTCGGTCATGTGGCTCCCTCCTGCCATCTCGCCGAGCGCCGGCTGGCGCTCTATCCGTGCTGTGCAGCCTTCTGGTCGAGGTCGCGGTCCGCGCCGGACGCGGCCATCGCGCTCACCACCCGCGTCAGCAGCGCGGCCCACTCCGCGTCGTCGACCGGATGCAGGTCAGCGGGCAGCAGCGAGCTGCCCAGCGCTAGCAGCAGGCAGAAGTGGGCCAGCGCGGCAGGCGACAGCGCACTGTCCACTTCGCCTGCGGTCTGGCCAGCCTCGATCAGCCCGGCCAGCCAGTCGGCCCGCTCGGCCGTGTACGACCGCATGGGCCCGGCGACCTCGTTGTCTCGGCGCGCCGCGATCAGCGCTTCGACGACGAGGTAGCCGCGGGCATCGCACCGGCGCGGCAGCGACCGGCCGGCCTGCAGCAGCAGCTCGGTGACGGGACTGCCGGGATCGGCGGCGAGCAGGTCGGCCAGCACCCTTCTGCCGTGGGCGCGCAGCGCCGCCAGCAGCAGCTCCGCCTTGGAACCGAAGTGAGCGTACAGGGCGCCATTGCTGACCCCGGCCGCCGACGCGATATCGGCGACGCGCGTCCCGTCATACCCGCGCTCAGCGAAAACGTCCGCGGCGGCGCGCAGCAGACGCTCGCGTGTCTGGTCCGCCGTGACGCCCGCAATCCGGCCCATAGCAGTATTAAAATTCTCTTCATTTGATTGGTCAATGGCCGTAGGCCATGAATTCACCGGGCACCGGGCAGACGCGACACGATTACGCACAGCTATGAATTGGATGCTGAACGTGAGACAGTGCCCGTGGCCCCACTCAACGGCCAGCGTTAGGCGGGAGACGGCGGGAGACCGAACGTGCCCGACACCCACGGTGCGCGCGGACCAGGCGCTTCGGGCTGCACCGCGACCCGGCACTTGCTCGCCGCGCTGCAGCAGGCGCTGAGTCTGCCCGCCCCCCGTCGGCCGGGTGACCGGCTCCCGTACCTCGCCCTGCTCGAACAGCGCGCGAACGTCGCGGCTGCCAGCATCGGCCGACTGCTCGCCGACCCGGCCAGCGGAGAACTCGACTTCCTGTCCGAGGGCGATCACATCCTGCACCAGATTGCCGAGTTGCCGCCGAGCAGCTACCGGCACCAGCCCGGCTAGTGCGCGGACAGGCACCCGGCCGGAAGATGACAACGTGACGCCGACGTCGTTCGTCCGGTCTGCGACCCAGCTGGCCACGGTGCCGTTCGTGCCGGAAATCTGGCTATATCAGGTGGACGACATCTACGCGCTCTGGGAGCAGAGCGAGCGTCACCTCCGCCGGGCTGGGCTGTCGCCGCCGTTCTGGGGGGCTGCCTGGCCAGGCGGTCAGGCGCTCGCGCGCTACATACTCGACCACGCCGCGCTGGTCGCTGGCCGGACCGTCGTCGATTTTGGCTCCGGCTCGGGTCTGGTAGCGATCGCCGCGGCCAAGGCCGGCGCGGCCAGCGTCATCGCCTGCGAGACCGACGCGCTCGGCCGGGCTGCCATCAGGCTTAACGCCGCGGCGAACGGCGTGCCCCGGCCCGTCTGCGTGGCCGACATCCGTGCCGCGGGCCCTGGCCCGGAGCTGGTGCTGGCGGGCGACGTCTGGTACGACCGCGACCTCGCGAGCCAGGTCAGCGCCTACCTCGACAGCGCGTCAGCCGCCGGGGCCGTCGTCCTGACCGGGGACATCGGCCGAAGATATTTCCCGCGTGGCCGATATCGCTGCCTGGCGAGCTATGAAGTGCCGGCCAGCGTCGCCCTCGAGGGCAGGCACGCGGTCAGCGCGTCCGTGTGGCAGGCGAACCCGGACCAGGGCGCCGGCCAGGGTGTTCCCGCGGTGCGACCGGGGAACGAGGCAGTCCAGGATGGATCGCCGGTGGTGACATTTCCGTCAGCCGGCTGACGATCAAGAAGGCGGCGATCATGGAGTACCTGGTCACCATGACCACCCACGTACCCGATGGCACGACTGCGGAGGCGGTCGACGAGGTCCGCGCTCGAGAGGCCGCCCACTCACGCGACCTGGCGGTTGCGGGCCGACTGCTGCGGCTCTGGCGTCCGCCGCTGCAGCCAGCCGAGTGGCGCACGCTCGGCCTGTTCGCTGCCGATGATGTCGACGAACTGGGCAAGGTTCTCGCGTCGATGCCGCTGCGCATCTGGCGAACCGACGAGGTCACGCCGCTGTCGCGGCATCCCAACGACCCGGCGGCCGAGCCCGGCGAGGGTGGCACGGAGTTCTTCACCGTCTTCAAGCGGGCCGTACCGGACGGCACGCCGGGCGAGGATGTCGCGGACGCGGATGCCCGAGAGGCCGTCCGCGCGAAGGAACTCGGCGCGCAGGGTAACCTGCTGCGGCTCTGGATGCTGCCGGGTGACGGGCGTGCCCTTGGCCTCTGGCGCGCGAAGGACGTCGCTCTGCTCCAGATCATGCTGGACTCGCTACCGCTCCGCCCGTACCTGACGCTGGACGTCACGCCGCTGGCCACGCACCCAAGCGATCCAGCCATCGCCGGAAGGCCACCGACCTCATGACCGGGACAGATCAGCGCGTCGCCATCATCACGGGGGCGTCGCAGGGCATTGGGGCCGGCCTGGTCGCCGGGTATCGCCAGCGGGGCTGGGCCGTCGTCGCCAACGCGCTCACCATCAAGCCCTCCGAAGATCCCGCCGTGCTCGCCGTCGCGGGCGATGTCAGCGACCCGGCGACAGCCGACCGCATCGTCGGCGAGGCGCTCCGCCAGTTCGGCCGTGTTGACACTCTCGTCAACAACGCCGGCGTGTACATCGGCAAGTCATTCACCGACTACACCGATGCTGACTACGCGACCGTGATCGGCGTCAACCTCACCGGATTCTTCATCATGACTCAGCGGGTCATTCCGGAAATGCTGCAGCAATCTGGCGGACACGTCGTGAACATGGCGGCCACGGTCGCCGAGAACGCCGACTCCGCGGTGCCAGCGGTGCTCGCCGCGCTCACCAAGGGCGGCCTCGCGGCGGCCACGAGGTCGCTCGCCATCGAGTACGCGAGCCGAGGCATCCGCTTCAACGCGGTGTCCCCCGGCATCATCCAGACACCGCTGCACGACCCGGACAGCTATGCCAGCAGCGCTGCGCTCGTTCCCATGGGGCGGGTCGGCCAGGTTGGCGACGTGGTCGACGGCGTCCTGTTCCTGGAGTCCTCGGGGTTCATCACCGGCGAGACCCTGCACATCGATGGTGGCCAGGTAGCAGGGCACACTCACCACTGAGCCGGAGGGCCGGATGGTACGGCCCTCCGGCTGCGGCGTAGCTCAGACCTGCGGCGGCTGCGCCGGGCTCGGGTTCGGCGGCCCGAGGAACGGGAAGTCGCTGCTCATATCGTCGTGCGGATGCAGGCCGTCCGGCACGATCTGGCCGTTGCTCAGCCAGCGGAACCGGTTGCTGTAGACGTCGTCGGTGAGCACCCGCCCGTTGGGGTAACTGGCCGGCTTGGTCCGGTCATAGCGCAGGATGTCCGGCAGCGCCTGGAGAGCGGCATCCTTTGCGTCGGCGGCGCTGTAACCGCCCATCTTCTGCAGCAGCTCCGACCATGGCCCTAGGTAGTTCTTCACGTCATCGGCCGGCTGCCGGAGGTTGTACTCGTCCTTCTCGTCGTCCGGGTTGATGAACGGGTTGATGGTCGGATGACCGCCGCGGTCCATCTGGGTAAGCTTCCCGTCCTGCCACAGGCTGACGGTCGCCCACACGCCGATCTCTGGCCGTTGGCTCAGCATGTCGTCCGGCACCTGCATGGCGATGGACAGCACGTTCGCGCCGGCGAAGTCGTCGTGCCCGGTCCACTGAAAGCCGTGCAGCGCGCCTTCGATATCGGCGAAGAACGGGTCGCTGCGCACCCCGGCGAACAGTCGGGCCGTCCCGGACTGCAGGGGGCGGATGGCGCCGTCAGTGCTGACGGGGAGAGCGCCGAGCAGAACCTCCTCCGAGGGCTCCGGCTCACCCGCGTGGCTCCCGGTCGAGTAGTACGCGGTGCCAGTCTGGCTACCGTTGTCCGGCGGCGAGAACAGGAACCGGAGCGACGCGTCTGCGTGTGCGTCACCGTCGGTGTCGATGTTCAACCGGTAGACCGCGTTGGGATGGAACATGCTGTCGGACCGGAACGGGTCGACGTCCATGATCAGCACGGTCTGGCCTGGGTCGTGCGGTGCCTTAAAGGCGAAGACGTCGGTCAGGTCGAGGCGAGGGTCGCCGCCGGGTGATTTGATGTTGGCCGCACTGAAGTGATTCGACATCAAAAGCCCCCTTATTGTCGCCTTTGCTGCAGTCACCGCCCCTGGTTGCCCGTGACGCCGTAACCGGGGGCGCCGTCATCAGCAGCCTCCCCGCGGCCCCGCCCGGCAATCAGCCGTCGGCCGGCGAATCCGAATCGGGATTCCTACCCGACCAGTGCGCCCGCGGACCCGGCGTCGTACTCGGCAATCCAGCCCTCGCCCCGCCCGGTGACATCCGCGCCGAGCCGCCTGCGGACTGCGATAGCCACGTCGCGTCTCAGCGCGGCGATTGGCGACACCAGGTGGTTGTCGTCGCCCCTCGACCGGGCGGTGAGCACAACCCGGCTCGCGCGCGGCCGCCTGGACCGCTCGTAGAGCTGGAGCGCGCCGATCGGATCAGCACCGAGCTTGTCGAGCGCAGCGGCGAGCACGCAGCCGTCCTCGATCGCCTGCCCGGCCCCCTGGCCGAGGTAGGGCAGCATCGGATGCGCGGCATCGCCGAGGATCGTGGTGCGGCCCTTGCTCCAGGCTGCGATCGGGTCACGGTCGTACAGTGCCCACTTGTACCAGACAGCGCCCGCCGCGAAGATCTCCTGCAGGGACCCGTGCCAGTTGCGGTACCGCTCCAGGATCTCCGCGCGATCGCACTCGGCGATCCAGGATTCGTGCTGGTAGGTCGCGTCCTCGTAGTGGGCGACGATATTGACAAGCTCGCCGCGGCGAACTCCGTACACAACCAGCGTGCCGTGCGGCCCGAGCCACAGACCTTCATACGGCTCAAGCCGGCCCGCCGGCAGCTCAGCGACCGGGATGACGCTGCGGTAGCAGATCTTGCCAGTGAACTGTGGAGCGTCGGGGCCGAACAGGCTGGTGCGCACCGCGGAGTGGATTCCGTCCGCGCCGATGATGACATCGGCCTCGACCTCGGTGCCGTCGGTGAAGCGCGCGGTCGCGCCGAAGTCGCTCGTCGTGACCGCTGCGCAGCGAGCACTGAGGGTCACCACGTCGGCCGGGATGGACTGCGCGAGCACATCGAGCAGGTCCGCCCGGTGGATCGTGCAGCCATTCGCCCCGAATCGCTGCGCGGCCAGGCTGGCGTCCGTCTTCGAGATCATCCGGCCCTTCCAGGTCCGTAGCAGCTGGAACGGAGCCTGGTACCCGATCGCCCGGACTGCGTCCTCGAGGTCCAGCGACCGAAGGGCCTTCATGGCGTTCGGACCGAGCGCTACGCCGGCCCCGATCTCCCGCAGCTCCGGCGACGACTCGTAGACGTGCACCTCGAGCCCACGACGCAGCATCGCGCGCGCCGCGGTCAGCCCTCCGATGCCACCTCCGATCACGACAACCCGTAACGTGCGCTCCACGTACCACTCCCGATCATCCGCCGGACACATCCGCGCGTTTGAGGGTATGTCGGCCGTGCCACAGCGCGCCAGACATAGCGGGCACGGAACGTAGCTAGGCCGCGTGGCTGGTGACTCTCTCCACCCTCATCCGGACCGCGACGCGGACCGCTCCCGGCCGGTCCGTGCCAGGATCCCTGCCCTCGTACTTCCAGGACAGCTCGGTATCGAGACGTCGGCCCACGTCTGCAGTGATCGTCACCCGGCCGCGCGCCTCGACGTAGTTCTCCGGATCGGCGGAGTCGATCACCGTGACGCTGACGCGCGGATCGCGCACCATGTTCCGGTGCTTCACTCGTCCTTCTACTGTCGAGAAGAGCAGATCAGCACCGTCGCGGCCGACCCACATCACGGAAGTTTGCGGGCTGCCGTCAGGGTTCACCGTCGCGAGGACCGCGTAGTTCCGCCCGTCCAGCAGCCGCAGCATGCCCTCACTGAGCTCAACAGACATGGCTCTCCCCTCTGCCGACCGGCCTGGCTGCCGGGCATGGTGGCCTCGCCGGCCCGGAGCCGCCGCCTGGTTGTCACATTCTGCTGCGCCGAAGTGTCAGAGAGGTGGCACCGCAGAACACGGCAAGGAGATCAGCATGGACCCCCGGCTCAGCTACTTCGACAGTGACGTCGCGATGAAGTTCGTCAAGTACATCAACTCGGCTGGCGCAGTGGTCAGCGGGTCAGGCCTGCCGGCCGCCACGCAGGAGCTCGTGAAGATACGGGCCAGCCAGATCAACGGCTGCGCCATGTGTCTGGACATGCACACCAAGGACGCCGCGCACGCCGGCGAAACCGCGCTGCGGCTCAACCTGGTGGCGGCCTGGCGAGAGGCGACGGTCTTCGACGAAGCCGAGCGAGCCGCGCTCGAACTCACCGAGCAGGGCACGCGCATCGCCGATGCGGCCAGCGGCGTGACCGATGACGCCTGGGCGAACGCAGCCAAGCACTACGACGAGGAGCAGCTGGCAGCGCTCGTCTGCCTTATCGCCCTGATCAACACCTACAACCGCATGAACGTCATCACACGGCAGCCTGCCGGCGACTACCAGCCAGGTCAGTGGGCTTAGCCGCGGGCAGCGAACGGGCTCGACCGCGGTCGCGGTAGAAGAATGCGGTCGCCAGGCCCTGGGGCTGGGCCAGCATGACGATCAGCAGCAGAGCGGCAGCCAGCGAGAACCACTCGCCCTGCAGGCCGAACCAGTCCTGCAGCGCGAACGTCAGCAAGCCGCCGGTGAAGATCAGGCCGCCGAAGATCGCGCCCGCCACCGTCGTGATGCCAGCGATGTAAGCGAAGGCGATCAGCGCCAGCGCAGTGAACGTGTCATAGCTCGCTGGCGTGATCCAGCCGGTCTGGTAGGCCAGCAGCACGCCGCCAACACCCGCCACGCCGGCCGAAAGCGCGAAGCCCAGCAGCTTCGTCGTGCGGACGTTGACGCCGGCGGCGGCGGCCGCCCGCTCGTTGGCCCGCAACGCCAGCATGTCCTGGCCGAGCGCGCTACGGCGCAGGTTGCACACCAGCAGCGCGACGACGCACAGCACAACGAGCACGAACCAGCCAAACAGCGGGCTCGGCACGGCTCCGTCGAGGCCGGGCACCGAGGCATTCGATCCGAAGCTGAAGCCGAACAGCGACGGCGCAGGCACGGCCACGCCGGCACCGCCACCGAAGGTGCTGTTCCCGAACCAGAAGGCCTCGATCGCCACCGCCGCGGCCAGCGTCACGACGGCCAGGCTGACGCCGCGTATCCGCAGCGCCGGGATGCCGCAGAGGAACCCGAGCAGGGTCGCGCCGAGGACACCCAGGATCGGCGCCCACGGGAACCCGATGCCGAAGCTCGTGGCGAAGTGCGAGACGGCGAAGCCCGCCGCGCCGCCGAGCGCGAGCTGGACCACCGAAACCTGGCCAAGGTACCCGGTGATGATCACCAGGGATAGCAGCAGGACCGCCCAGATCAGGGACACCGTCAGCGCGCCGCGGAACGGTGCGGGCAGCAGCGGCAGCGCGACGGCTGCGATTGCGCCGTAAGTGAGCGTGCTGCGCACCGGATGCCTGGGAATGGGCGCGCGCGGCAGGCGCCGCTCGAGTATGTCTCCCCTGGCGGTGATCTTTCCGCCCCGGAAAAACATCGCTACGACCAGGATCAGGAAGGAGAGCAATTCCTGCACGCCGGGGATCGGGATGCCAGGCAAGCCCTGATTCGGGAACCAGGACTGGGTCGAGGCGTAGAGCAGCAGCGACTCGCCCATGCCGATCAGGAGGCCGGCCACGAAGGTCGTGCCGAACGAGGTGAACCGGCCGATGATCGCCGCAGCCAGGCCCGGCACGATCAGTAGCGGCAGAGTCGTCGAGTCCACGTCGATGATCGACGCGGCGAACAGGCCGACGACGGCCATGAGTACGCTCATCAGCACGGTGTTCGCTAGCGAGAGCCAGTTCGGCGACAGCCCGAGGAGCATGGCGTGCGCCTCGTTTTCGGCGGCCGCCCTCGTGGCCATGCCGAACCTCGTATGGCGGTAGAGGCCGATCAGTCCGAGGGTGATGACGAGCAGGATGCCGCCGATGACGAAGTTGTAGACCGCGACCGGGGCGCCACCGATGATGACGTTCCTCGTGGGCAGGATTGCGGGCTGCGGCCGCGCCGCCGGACCGAACGCCAGCACGACGCCGGCCTGGCACGCGAGTAGCGCACCGAGCGCGGCGATCAGTTTGGCCAGCGGCGTCGCGGTTCGCTGCGGCCGCACCACCAGCAGGTCGAACAGGACCCCCACGATCGCGGCGAAGAGCAGCGTCAGGATGACGGCCGGGACGGTCGGCAGCGTGGCGAACTGCCCGAGACGGATCGCCCAGAAGAAAAACCCGGCCAGCATCGCGATCGCGCCGGCCGCGAGGTTAATCACGCCGGCGCCGCGGTAGCTCAGCACGACGCCCATCCCGATGCCCGAGATCACGCCGCCGGAGCCGATCCCCAGCAGCAGGAACGCCACAACCTCGGCCATCCGGCGGTTGCCCTCCTGACACGGCGACAAAGCGAGCAGAAGATCCGTTTCGTGTCGCAGTATGCCCGCAGCAGTTATCCACGCGCGATGGTTCCCGCCCCAGTTCGGGCGGGCAGATTTGGTGCGCGCGACGCTATCGGGCTCGGCCGGACACGGCGGCCCAGCGGCCATCGTGCGCGGTGACAGTCACCGGGTGGCCGAAGCAGGCACTGGCCAGCTCCGTTGTGAGCACCTCGCCGACGCCGCCCGCAGCCACCATCCGGCCGCTGCGCAGTAGCAGCGCGTGCGTAGTGCTGGCTGGCAGCTCCTCCAGCTGATGCGTCACCAGCACCGTCGCCAGCCCCGGCTCGCGCTGGCGGAGGTCGTCCAGGCTCGCGAGCAGCTGCTCGCGGCCCGCCACGTCGAGGCCCGCGGCGGGCTCGTCCAGCAGGAGCAGCTGCGGCTGCGCCAGCAGTGCTCTGGCGATCAGAACCCGGCCGCGCTCGCCCTGCGACAGCACCCGCCACCGGGCGTCCGCGCGGGTGCCGAGGTCCATGAGCCCGATCACCGCCGCGGCGCGCGATAGCTCAGCCGCGCTGGTCTCCCGGCGCTGGACCAGCTGAATGGTGCCGGTGACGCCGGTGAGCACCACCTCGCGCACGGTGCGCTGCGGGTCTACCCGATGGTGCGGGCTGACGTGACCGATCCACGGCCTGAGCCTGAATACGTCCACCTGGCCGAGGCGGTGGCCTAGCAGGTCGACCTGCCCGCGCGTCGGGTACTCGTAGGTCGCCATCACTTGCAGCAGGGTGCTCTTGCCTGCCCCGTTCGGCCCGAGCAGAGCCCAGTGCTCGCCGGCCCGGATCGTCAGGCTCACCTGATCCAGCAGCAGCCGGTCGTCGCGGACCAGGTCCAGGCCGACGGCCCGGAACACGATGTCCGAGTCGGCGGCAACGACAGGGGCAGCCATAGGGCCAGATCGTACCTTTTCACACCTGCCACACGGTGGTGCCGGCGGCGGTCAGCGCCTCGAGCTGCGCGGCCGGGGCGGTCTCGTCGGTGACCACCGCGTCCAGGGACGACGCCGGGGCCACGGCCGCCAGCGCGGTACGGGTGAACTTGGTGCCGTCGGTGACCACGATCGTGCGGCGCGCCGAGGCGATCGCGGCGCGCTTGACGGCGGCGTCGAGCAGGTCGTAGGCGGTCAGCCCGTCGGCCGCGCTCAGGCCGCAGCAGCCGAGGATCGCGGTGTCGAAGCGCAGCGCGGCGAGCGAGGAATGCGCGAGCGGGCCGGTCATGCCCAGCTCGCCGGTGCGCACCTCGCCACCGGGCAGGAGCAGCGTCAGTCGCGGGCCGCCGGCCAGCGCGTTGGCGGCGTGCAGGGACAGCGGCATCACAGTGATCCGGTGGTTTCGCAAGGCGCTGGCCACCTCCAGACAGGTGGTGCCGCTGTCGATGACAACTGACTCGCCCTCCGCAATCAGCCGTGCGGCTTCCGCCGCGATGCGCCGCTTGGCCTCGATGTCCTCCTGCTTACGCAGCGCGAAGGGCGGGCCCTCGCCGCGCAGCAACAGGCTCCTGGCGCCGCCGCGGAAGCGCTCGAGCACACCATGTTCGGCCAAAACCTCCAGATCACGGCGGATAGTCATCTCCGAGGCACCGGTCACGGCGGCCAGCTCGGCCACGCTCGTCTGTTCGGCGCCGCGGACCGCATCCGTGATCATCCGCAGTCTCTCCGAGCTTCTCATGGCTGCTATTGAACAGATAATGTGTGCGTAAGTCAATCCAGAGCACACGACTCATGTGCGTTACGCTCGCTAGCGTGTACCAGTCACTTCGCGCCGCCCGCGTGGCCACGTTCGCCTACTTCGCAGTGAACGGCTTCGTCATGGGCACCTGGGTCGTGCACATCACCGTCATCGCGCGCCGGGCCGGAATCGGTACCGCCACGCTCGGCTACCTCCTGCTCGTGCTCGGCGGCTGCGCCTTCGTCGGCATGCGGCTGTGCGGCCCGCTCAACGACCGCCTCGGACCGCGCCGCGTCATCCCCGCGAGCGCGGCGCTGTTCAGCGCGGCCATGATTCTGCCCGCCGTCGCCCACAACGCGTGGTCGCTGGCCGGGGGCCTCGCCGCCCTCGGGTTCAGCAGCGGTTGCCTGGATGTTTCGATGAACACCCACGCCGTGAAGGTTGAGCACCGCTACCACCGCCCGATCATGTCCGCCTTCCATGCAACCTGGTCGCTCGGCGGCGTCCTGGCCTCGATTGTCGGCGCGCGCACGATCTCCTGGGGCTGGCCCATCGCGCCCACATTCACCGTCATCGCCCTCCTCGCGGCCGCGACCTCGTTCCTGGCCGCGCCCGCCCTGTTGTCCAGCGAAGCCGCGACAGGCGCCCTCCAGCCGGCCACCGCCCCCAGGCCGCGGGTCTCCAAGCGGCAGGTTCCCAAGGGCGTGTGGGCGCTCGCGGCGGTCGCGATGATGGTCATGCTGTGCGAGGGCGTCGCCTACGACTGGAGCACGGTGCATCTGCGCACCGTCATCCACGCCTCCGCCGCGACATCGGCGCTGGCCTACGGCGCGTACGCCACCGCGGCGACCGTCGGCCGCCTGGTCGCCGACCGACTGGCCGCCCGGATCGGGCCGGTCGCGCTCTTCCGCTCCGGCGCCACCCTGGCCGGGCTCGGCATGGTCACGGTCGTCCTGTCCCACCAGGCCACCCTCGCCATCGGCGGGTGGGCAGCGGTAGGGCTCGGCCTCTCCGGCTGCATCCCCCAGGTGTTCACCGCCGCGGGCGGCCTTGACCGGGACGCCGCGGGAGCCAACGTCGCCCGAGTCGCCGGCGTCGGCTACCTGGGCATGCTCGCTGGACCCGCCATCATCGGACCGCTGACCCGCCTGATAGCACTCAATTTCGCGCTCGTGCTCCCCACGGCCCTGTGCTTCGCCGCGGCCTACGCCGCACGCGTCCTGCGACCAGCCCCGCAGCCCGCCGACCGACCTGCCCGCCAGCCAGTCTCAGCAGACTGACGACGCGCGAGCGCCTCGTTACGAGCCCAGTCCTGAGTCGTCCCGCAGGCCCGCTGCTCTTCAGCCACGACGGCGCTGGCGGGCCCTCGGGCTGCTGCTCGCCGCCGGAGTCGGCTGGCGGGCGCGGGCCAGCGACGGACCCTGACATGCCGGGCATCCTGCGGCATCCGGGTTACTCCGCCCAGCCAGCCGGCCCGCCAATCCGGCAGCACTTTCGGCCGGCAAGCATGCGTTGATGGCACCGGCACAAATCGCGCACGGCCCGCAGCCGCCGGCCGCGCCGGCCAGGCGGCAGATGTGGCGACAGGGCCCGCTCGCCGGCCGCTACGCGCCTTCGGCGGCGATGGTGGTCTTGTTCCTGGTCCCCTACCTGGGCCTGTCCTCGGCCTTGCAGCCGCTGGCGCCCATAATCGCCAGCCAGCTGCACATGAGCCCGCAGGCGATCAGTCTGACCGGGGGGGTGGCCAATGCCGGCTACGCCGTCGGCACCGTGCTGGCCGTCCAGCTCGCCCAGCTGCTGCCACAACGGCGGCTGCTGCTCGTGTACGCGAGCGGGCTGGTGATCGGCTCGGTGCTAGCGGCTGCCGCGACCGGTCCCGCTATGTTCATCGCCGGGCACGTGCTCCAGGGGCTATTCACCAGCATGCTGCTGATCGCCTCCGCGCCGCCCTTGTTTCTCGGCTTCCCGCTGGCCAAGCTGCGCTGGACCGCAGTGATCTTGAACATGTGCATCTTCGGGGCCGTCGCGGCCGGACCGCTGGTTGGCGGCGCCCAGGCGTCGTTTCACGCGTGGCGCCCGCTGTTCTGGATCGTGGCCGGTATCGCCGCGGCCGGCCTGCTGATGTCGGTGCTGACCTTCCAGGATGCCCCGGCTGCCGATCCGAGCGCGCCGCGGGACGGGCTTGCCATCGCCCTGGCAGCGACCGGCTCGGTCGCTGCCTTCTGGGGTGCCGCGGAGCTGCTTACGCACCGCTTCCTTGACCCCGTCGCGGTGGTTCCGCTGCTCGTGGGCCTGGTCCTGATCGCCACCCTGTGGGTCTATCAGTACACAGCTAAGCGACCGCTGCTGACCGTGCGCGCCCTGGCCAGCACGATCCCGGTGAGCGGGGTCATTGTCGCAGTCTGCGCGGCAGCGGCGGCAACCTCAGCGATCGCGCTGACCGCGTCCGTGCTCAGCCCCCGATACCCGCCCCTGCATCTCGGGCTGCTCTATGTGCCCGAGCTCGTCGCGGCCGTCGTCACCGCGGTCGCCTTCGGCGCGGTGTTCAGCCGGCGCCTCATCCATTACTTCGCCCTGACCGGGATGGCATTCCTGGTGGCCGGCATCCTCGTGCTCCGCAGCGCCATCCCGCCCACCGAAACGCTCACGCTGGTCGGCTCGGGGCTGATCGGCGTCGGCATCGGCGCCTCCGTGACCCCGGCGCTGTTCCTGGCCGGATTCTCGCTCCGGTCGGCCTCGATCCAGCGCGTGTTCGCCATCCTGGAGCTGCTGCGCGCGGTGGCCGCATTCCTGATCGTGCCGATCCTGCTGCACTTCGCCACCACGCTGACCGGCCTGGCGACACCCGCGATGAACACCGCGCTGTGGATCTGCTTCGGCCTGGCGGCCGGCGGGGCCATCGTCGGGATCATGCTTTACCTGCTCGCCCGGCTCCGCCCGCCCGCCCCCGCCCTGCAACGCTGGATGGGCAGCCAGGAGCCGGCCTGGGACTCACCGCCGCTGCTGGCGGCCGTTCGGGGTAAGACCCGGCCCGCGCTCGCCGCAGCATCCCTGGCCGTCGTCACCGCTGGGGAGAGCGGCGGCCGCCGCGCCGCCGCGCTGGCCGCCCATCCTCGCCGGCACGTGATGGGCGAGCACGCCGACGGCGCCGGGCCGGTACTGATCGCCTACGACGGCTCCGACCTCGCCGGGGCCGCGATCGCCGAGGCGGGCGAGCAACTGCCCGGCAAGCGGGAAGCGGTTGTCCTGACGGTGTGGCGCACGTTCGGTGTCGGATTCATGCCCGAGCCAGGCGCGAAGTTCGACGCAGCCTGCGCCGACGACGTGCGGCAGGCCGCGGAGCAGACCGCCGAGCACGGCGCCGCGCTGGCCGAGTCGGCCGGGTTCCGGGCGACGCCACTGGCGGTCGAGGGCACGCCGGCCTGGCAGACGGTCATCCACGCGGCGTACGAGCAGCAGGCGAGCCTGATTGTCATCGGCTCACACGGCCACGGCAAACTCGGCCGCCGGATAGCCGACAGCGTCGCCGCCAACATCTCCTCACGCTCGGACCGGCCGGTGCTGGTCGTGCACCCCGACGGCCTGCCGGACGGTCAGCCGCCGCAGGCCGGGTTAGGCCGCGGCGCCGTCGATGTAGGTGACGGTGTGTGCGCCGATCGCGGGCACGCGCGGGCCCGGCAGCACGATGCCCGTCAGGTTCAGCGGATCGGCGGCAGACAGGTGCGCGATCTCGCCGTTGTGCTGCTGCCTGCGGACCGACTTCAGCACCTCGACCGCGTCCGGATGGGCGTACTGCTCGCCGCTGAAGCCGGTCACGAACCGGCCGCCCCGGATCGTTTCCCTCGCCTCCATCCGCCGGAACGCCCACAGCACGTCCCGCCACGGCACCGCGAGGGTCTCCCTGGCGACCAGGTCACGAAAGACCACTCCCCAGCGAGCCGCGAGCTGCTGGGCGACAGCCTCGGCCAGCTCGTCCCGGTCGGTGCCGGCAATCGGCGGCGGCAGCAGCGACCAGCGGCCCGAGGCGCCCGTGCTGGCCCGCAGGCCGCGCCGCAATCCGATTGTCGGGGCGTGCCGTTCCGGGCTGCCGCGCCGCAGCAGCACCCGGACCGCGCGGAAGCCGTCCGCGGTGACCAGCCCGCGGGCGACTGCGTCCCACAGCGCCTCGTCCACCTCGGCAGGCAGTCGGCCCGTCAGCGTGGCCAGGTCCGTGCGGAACAGCGCGCCCTGCGCCCGCAGCGCGTCCAGCACGTCCCTGGTCCGGCCGCTGGCAGGCTCAGCCGGGGTCGCGTCGCCGCGGGCCGCGCGCAGCAGCCACGGCAGGTCATCGCGCAGTGCCAGGGTGATCGGCGTGGCGCGGGACGGCGTCAGCCCGCTTCGCCGCGGCTCGGTCTCGGGCCCCGAGTCCACCGACGACGGATCTCGCACCGACAGCCGGCCCCAGCAAGCCTGCCCCGACATGCACAGCTCGTCCAGCCACTCGCGACGGTA
>JBAUAR010000268.1:0-4651 GCA_049675875.1 Streptosporangiaceae bacterium | reverse complement strand
GGCCGGTCGTTGCGGGCGGCGCGGGCTGCCAGCACGCTGGCTTCCAGCGCGGTGACATGCTCGGCGAAGCGGACGAGGGCGCCGGCGTGATCGGGCTCGCGGTGGTGGCGGGCCAGGGTGATCCCGGCTCCGGTGATGATGTCGATGGTGGCGTGGCCGAGCTGGTGGCGCACCGTCACCGCCCGGCCGGTGTGGCCGGGCGGCACGGAGTAGTAGTTGCCGTTCCAGGCCACTAGTGCCTGCGCGGACACGACCCGGGCGGCCTCGATCACCGCCGGGAACGGCGCCTGGGACAGGGCGCGCAGCAGCTCGCCAGCGGCTAGCTCGCCAACCGTGACCTTGCACCCGTCCCGGATGCGGGTACGCGCGTCGCCGGCGGATTCGCACCAGGTATCCAGGCGGGCCTGCGCCCGAGCCGGGGACAGGTCATCGGGCACGGTCCGCCACCAGCGCTGCGCCGCGGAATGCACGGCCTTTTCCACCGCACCCTTGCGCCAGCCCGAGCGTGGCGGGCACACGTCGACGGCGACGGCGTAATGCTTAGCGATGGCGGCGAAGCTGGCGGTGATCTGCCCGGACTCGGGATGGCAGACCGTGGACATCCGGTCGAACCGCCACCGGCGAGTCACCCCGCCCAGCCGGGCGCTCACCTTGTGGATCGCGGCGGCCAGGTGCGCCTGGTCTTCGGCGGCGGCCAGCGCGCCGCGCCAGCGGCCCGAGTACGGCAGGCAGCCGACCAGCAGGTGCGCGTGGCGGCCGCAGTCCCAGCTGGCCGGCGGGTCGGGCAGCTCGACCCAGTCCCACTGGGTTTCCTCACCCGGCGGGTGGCTGATGACTGCGAACTCGTCCGGCGTGCCCGCAGCCGCGCACGCCGGGCATGACGGCGGCAGCCCTCGCGAGCGCAGCGCCCGGGTGAACGAGGAATACCCGCCCTCATACCCCAGCGCGGCGAGTTCCTCAAACAGTGCGGTCGCCCGCAGGTGCGGGTCGTCGGTCAGCCGGATCCGGCAGTACTCGGCGAACGGCTCGAGCCGGTCCGGGCCTGCCGGCTTTCGCTGCCCCGGTGCCCGCTGCCCGGTTAAATAAGCCCGGACCTTATGCCGAGGCCGTGATTATGCCGGGTAGCTGACGAGCGTGCTGGTCCTGCGCGGCTGACGCCGCCTGCTGCCGGCATAATCCTGGCGGTTCCGGCGTCAGAGGCTGTTAAGGAAGGCCAGCAGCCGATCGGGTGGGTGGTAGCGGCCGGCGGGAACGTCGGGTGGCGTGGTGCGCGCGAGCGCGCGTTCCTTCAGGGCCATGTCCGCGTGCAGATAATGCTGGACGGTCTGAGTCGACTCGTGACCGAGCCAAAGCGCGATTACCGACAGATCGACCCCACTGTGCAGGAGCGACATGGCCGCCGAATGCCGCAGTGTATGGGGTGTGACGTGCTTGCCCCGCATAGACGGGCATCTCGCGGCGGCGATGGCAGCGTGCTTGCCGACGAGTTGCTCGATCGCGTCTGGGCTGAGCGGACCGCCGCGGCGGGTAGGGAACACCGGTTCCGTGCTGGCACCGCCGCGCTCTGCCAGCCAGGCGCGCAGGGCGTTCACGGTGATGGTGGTCAGCGGCGTGCTGCGGTTCTTGCGGCCCTTGCCGGTGCAGCGCACGTGCGGCCCGGTGCCGAGTTCCACATCGCAGCCGCGCAGCGCGGTCGTCTCGGCGATACGCAGCCCGGTCTGGCTCATCATCAGCAGCAGGGTATGGTCGCGCCGGCCGGTCCATGTGGTGCGGTCGGGCGCGGACAGCAGCGCGGTCGTCTCGTCGGCAGACAGGAAACTGACCTCGGTCCGGACACTCCGTTTGGGCGGGATGGCCAGCACCCTGGCTATGAGGCCTGCGTGTTCGGGGACCTGCAGGGCGGCGTAGCCGAACAGCGAGTGGATCGCAGCCAGCCGGGCATTGCGGGTGGCAACACTGTTGCCGCGCCCGGTTTCCAGGTGCTGGAGGAACGCGGTGATCAGGGGCGTGTCCAGGTCGGCGAAGTCCAGCTTCACCGGGGGCTTGCCGGTGCGCTGCCCGGCGAAGGCCAGCAGCAGCCGGCAGGTATCACGGTAGGCGGTGATCGTATGCTGGCTGGCCCGGCGCTGGGTGATCAGCCGGTCGGTGAAGAACGCTTCCAGGACGGGCGCGAAGGCGGCCATGACAGTGCTCCTGCTGCAGTCGAGGGGTTGGGGTGTTCGAGGCGCTCGGCGGCCAGGGCAAGAAGCTCGGGAGCAGCCTGCAGGTAGTAATAGGTAGAGGCCGGTGATATGTGGCCGAGCCAGGTGGACAGCACCGGAAGCCGGGCCTGGACATCGACTCCCGCGCGATACCACTCCAGCAAGGTCCTGACCGCCAGCGAGTGCCGGAAATCATGCAGCCGGGCGGCACGGCCTTCGGGCCCGGGCGGGATCCCGACGGCCTTGACCAGGCTGGCGAATACGTAGTCGGCGGTGTTGACCAGCAGCCGGCCGCGGGTGGAGACGAAGAATGCCGGGGCGCCGAGCGTGCCGGCAGTCCTGTCGCGCAGATCGCCGTAGCTGGCGAGCATGCTGGCGGTCGAGGCGTGCAGGAGCACCTGCCGGGACTTGCCGTACTTGGAGTCGATGACTGACAAGACCCTGGCTTCGAGGTCGATGTGGTCGCGATCGAGGCGCACTGCCTCGCCGGCGCGCATGCCGGTGACTGCCAGCAGCCCGATCAGGGTGCGGTAGGTGGCCTGGCGCAGTGGCTGGCGGAAAACGGTGCCGGCGGCGTCCATCAGCGCGAGGATCTCGGCGTCGGAGTACAAGTGCGGCGCGGTCCGGTTAGGGAAGCAGCGCAGCGCGGCGGCGGGCGGCACCTCGACGCCCGGATCAGTCGCTGCCAGGTGGGCTGCGAAGCAGCGCACCACCGACAGCCGGCGCTGCCAGTAGACCGGCTTGGCGCCGGAAGGCAAGACTGCCCAGGCCACCGCGGTCTGCGTAGTGATCGCGGTGATCCCGGCCTCCTCCAGATAGTCAAGGAACTGGGCCAGCAGGCGCTCGTTCTCGGCCAGCTTGTAGCCGACCGCCCGGCGCAGCGCGAGATAATCGGCGGCGCGCTGGCGCAGCATCGATGCCCCGGCCGCTGTCATGACGTACCGGGCCAGGGCCGCACCAGCTCACCCAGAGCGCGGTAGTCGAGCTTGGCGTAGATCGCGGTTGTGCTCTGGGCCTGGTGCCGCAGCAGCTGGCCCACCTCCGCTAGGCCCGCTCCGGCGGCCAGGATGTCGCTGGCGGCTGAATGCCGCAGCTGGTGCGGGCTGATCCGCTCGATGCCGGCCCGGTCACATGCCGCGGCAACCACGCTGACCACGGCGCTGCGCGACAGGCCGGAGTAAGGAGCGCGGTGGATGAGAAACAGTGTTCGTTCGCTGCCCCACCCGGGCCGGGCGCGCACCAGGTAGTCGGCCAGCGCCTGCCCGATGTCGGCCGGCAGCGGGAGCTTGTCGATCCGGCTGCCCTTGCCGTGCACCATGACCTCGCCGGCGTCCCAGTTGATGTCGTCGAGGGACAGGAACGCGACCTCGCCGTTCCGCAGGCCCATGCGCCACATCGTCAGCACGATCGCGTAGTCGCGCGTTCCCAGCGGCGTGCTCAGGTCGCACGCCGCCAGCAGCCGAGTGACCAGTTCGGCTGGCACTGCACGAGGCAGCGCTGCCAGACCCCAGCCGGCCGGCGCGGGGACCGCGCCGGTCAGCGGGCGCGGGATCTGCCCGGTCAGGTGCAGGTATCGCAGCAGCGACCGCAGCGCGGTGACGCTCGCCTTGGTGCCCCACTGGCCCAGCCGTCCGGCTTCGGCCAGCAGGAAATCGGCGATCTGTGCCGCCGAGATTGCTTCCAGCTCTCCGGACGTCATCGGCGAGGGCAACCCCGACACGAACGCCCGGGCGGTATGCAAGTAGCGCTGCACCGACAGTGGCGCCAGGCCGCGCTCGTCGGTCAGGTAGGCCCGGTAGCTGGCCAGCAGTTCCTCCGCCAGCCCTGCCGGCACCGCGGCAGCCGGCTGGGGTACCACGCCCAGGCCGCGCAGGTAGTGCAGCAACGGAGCCATACCCCGCAGCGAGACATGTAACTGGTAGTCCCCGGCTCGCCGCACCGCCACGAACGCGCCGATCGCCTCTGCCGTCAGCTGATCCGCGCTCAGCTGCTGTTCCAGCAGCCACGTGCTCAGATGAGCCATCAGGCGCGTGTGCTGCGCCACGATCCACCGGGTATATCCCTGCGCGGTCAGCGTCGTCCGGAAGCTCTCCGCGAACGGCGCTAACGGACCCGCTACCACTATCCGCGACCGGCCACCTGCCAGCAGTGATCCCTTGCTGCGCATCTCGCCTCCTCCTATCGGGAACTCCTCCGATAGGAACAGCCAAACGCGCGCATGCCGACGCCGGAACCGCCAGGATTATGCCGGCAGCAGGCGGCGTCAGCCGCGCAGGACCAGCACGCTCGTCAGCTACCCGGCATAATCACGGCCTCGGCATAAGGTCCGCCGGTATGTGGCCGCGGCGCAGTCATGCGGCGCGCGGCGTGAGGGCGGCGAGGGGCAGCTGGATGATGCGCTGCTGTCACGGATCGCCGAGGCGGTCCGCCCGCACCGCGCCGACGGGCAC
>JBAUAR010000267.1:0-2361 GCA_049675875.1 Streptosporangiaceae bacterium | reverse complement strand
GCCCCAGCCCAGGCGGCTGCCGGAGCCCCGCGGCACGACCGTCAGCCCGAGCGTGGCCGCGGCCGCCAGCAGCGCCGCGGCCTCAGCCGTCGAGGCTGGCGCCGCGACATAGCGAGGCCGGCTCCCTGCGACGAGGTCGGCGTCCCCGGCAACCACGACATCAGCGCAGGCCTCAGCCAGCTCTACCGGGATCGCAGCAGCTGTCACAACCCGCTGCCGGGGGGTGCCTGACGGGTGTCCGCCCGACGGGTCCGTTCCCATCAGAATTGATCGATCACGCCGGAAGCGACGAGCGGGTGCGGGGCCCGGCGCACGCCGGGAACCTCGCCGCAGAGCCGCGGGGTGGGAAACACCTTGCCAGGATTGCAGATGCCGTCCGGGTCGAACGCGCACCTCAGCAGCTGCATCGTGTCGAGGTCATCGGCGCCGAACATCCGCGGCATGTACCGCGACTTGTCAACACCGACGCCGTGTTCGCCGGTGATGGAGCCGCCGTGCTCGATGCACAGATCGAGGATCATGCCGGAAAGCTTCTCGGCCGCCTCCTGCTCGCCCGGACGGCGGTCGTCGAACAGCACGAGGGGGTGCAGATTCCCGTCCCCGGCGTGGAACACGTTGGCGACCCGGATGCCGGTTTCGGCCGACAGCGTGCTGATCCGGTCCAGCACGGTCTCCAGGGCCGTCCGGGGCACCACGCCGTCCTGCACGATATAGGCCGGGCTGATCCGGCCGACAGCCGCAAACGCCGACTTGCGCCCGGTCCAGATCGCCGCACGCTCGGCCGCGTCCTGCGCCGCCCTGATCTCATACGCGCCTTCGGCCGTGCAGATCGCGCGGACCGCGGCTGTCTGTGACTCGACATCGCCAGCCGGGCCGTCTAGTTCGACGATGAGGACCGCGCCCGCGCCTTCCGGATACCGGCACTGCACGGCCGCCTCAGCCGCCTCGATGGCCAGCGCGTCCATCATCTCGATCGCGCCGGGCAGGATGCCAGCGCCGATGATCGCGGACACCGCTGCGCCGCCCGCACCCATGCTGGTGAACGCCGCTAGGAGGGTGGTGACCGCTTCGGGGATCGGAGTGAGCTTAACGATGATCTTGGTAACGATGCCGAGGGTGCCCTCGGAGCCGGTGAACGCGCCGATGAGGTCGTAGCCAGGGGCCGCGCCGGTGCCGTCGCCGAGCCACGTCAGCTCGCCGTCCGGAGTCACGACCTGCAATCCGGTGACGTGGTGGACGGTGAAGCCGTGCTTCAGGCAGTGGGCGCCGCCGGAGTTCTCGGCCACGTTCCCGCCGACCGAGCAGACCACCTGGCTGGACGGGTCCGGGGCGTAGAACAGCCCGTACCGCTCGACGGCCTTGCTTACCGACAGGTTCGTGACGCCGGGCTCCACGATCGCGCGCCTGCTGACCGGGTCGATGGCGAGGACGCGGCGCATCTTGGACGTCACCACCAGCACACCGTCGGTACGGGGCAGGGCGCCGCCGGACAGGCCGGTGCCGCTGCCACGGGCGACGAACGGGATCTGCCGGGCGGCGCACTCGCGGACAATGGCCGCGACCTGCTCGGCGGTCTGCGGCAGAACCACCAGACCAGGCGTACTGCGGTGCGCCGTCAGGCCGTCGCACTCGTAGGTCCGGAGTTGCTGCGGGTCGGTAATCACGTTGTCGGCGCCGCAGATCTCGGTCATCCTGGCCGAGAACGCAGCGTCCACGACGCCAGCATTACTGACTGGCACGGCCGGGGCAGTCCGGCCGACTGTGATCACACCGTCGGTGTCGTCCATGACCCCAGCATCTCTCGGTGGCCACGAGACAGCCAAGTGTCTCACATTATGGACATGTAGTATCAATATATGGACGGCGGCGGAGAGCCTGGCAGCGAGCCGATGGGCAGCGCGCCGAAGGGCAGCGCGCCGAAGGGCAGCGCGCCGAAGGGCAGGGCGTTCAGCGCAGGTGCGGACGAGCGAGCGGGCGGTGCGGCAGTCGGCCGTCGATGGCTGATCCTGCTCATCGGGCTCGTCGCGATGACGGCCGGCTGCACGTTTCAGTACGGCCTGGCCTACCTGATCCCCGCGCTGCGGCAGCAGGGCTTTTCGCTGGAACTGGCCAGCACGCTCGTCGCCTGTCCGACCATCGGGCTGTTGCTGACCCTGATCGCGTGGGGCGCCGCCGCTGACCGCTTTGGCGAGCGGGTGGTGCTGGCGACCGGCCTCGGGCTGGCCGGTGCCGTGCTGCTGATCGGCGCCTCCGTGCACGGGGCGGTCGGACTCGGCTTGTGCCTGGCCGTCGCCGGCGGCGCCGGCGGCTCGGTGTTTGGCGCGAGCGGCCGGCTGATTCTGGGCTGGTTCGACCGGCACG
>JBAUAR010000266.1:0-1539 GCA_049675875.1 Streptosporangiaceae bacterium | reverse complement strand
GGGCGCTGCACGATCCCGCCAAAGCCACGGTCGCCAAAGGCCGGCGAGTCACCTGTCAGGAATCCCTTCAGGTCCATTCCCGCGCTGAACGTCCCGCCGGCCCCGGTCAGAATCAGGACCTGGACGTCCTTGCTAGCGTCCAGTTCGTCGACGGCCTCGGCGATCCCCCTGGCGACCTCGCCGTTGACGGCGTTCCTGGCCTCGGGCCGGTTGATGGTGATGACGGCGACGCCGTCGCTGACGTCGGTCAGGACTGCCGGCATTGGGGGCACCCTTCCTGGGACTTGGTTGGCGGCGGGGGGTTACTTCGGCTGGAAGCGGATGCCGCCGTCGAAGCGCAGGACTTCCGCGTTCATATAGTCGTTCTCGATCAGCGCACGCACCAGGTGGGCGAATTCCGCGGCGGTGCCCATCCGCTTGGGGAACACGACGGGGGCGACCAGCCTGGCCTTGAACTCCTCGCTGCCGGCCGCGTTGCCGTAAATAGGGGTGTCGATGATGCCAGGGCAGATGGTGTTGACCCTGACTCCGATGGCGGCGAGATCCCTGGCTGCGGGAACGGTCATGCCGATGATGCCGCCCTTGGATGCCGAGTAGGCAAGCTGGCCCGTCTGGCCCTCGATGCCGGCGATCGACGCAGTGTTGACCACGACGCCGCGGGCGCCGTCGGCGTCGGCGGGCTCGGTCTTGGCGACTGCGGCGGCGCCGATGCTCATGAGGTTGAACGTGCCGATCAGATTGACGGCGATGACCTTCCCGAACGCAGCCCGGTCGTGCGGTTCGCCATCGCGCCCCACGGTCCGCTGGGCCCAGCCGATGCCCGCGCAATTGATCACGAAGCGCAGCGGCAGGCCAGCTGAGGCGGCCGTGTCGACGGCGCCGCGGACCGAATCGGCGTCGCTGACGTCGGTCCTGGCAAAGATGCCGCTGATCTCGTCGGCTAGCGCCTTGCCCAGCTGCTCGTTGAGGTCAGCGACGACGACCCGCGCGCCCGCCGCGGCGAGCATGCGGGCGGTTGCCGCACCGAGGCCGCTAGCCCCGCCGGACACGATTGCCGCGGTTCCGTTGATTTTCATGGCCGGAGCATACTTCGGCTGCCGTCGCCCGCACCGAACCGGGTTCGGTTTGCCCCACCGGAATCAGTCTGCCCGCAAACTGCCTAGCTGGGCGTGTCCGCGTACGGCCGGCTGCGGAGGATTCCCACCAGCAGGCGCCGTCACGATGCAGACGGCACTGCAACGGCAGACCGGCACAGCGGGATCATGTCCATTCGGGAATAGCCCGTTCGTCATCGCTACAAAGACGGAGGGCCGCACGAGGACATGACGACCCGGCCGGCGAGGCGAACGAAGGAGGACGAGATGACAAGCAGCGCGCAAGCGGGCAACCGCATCCTGGGCAGCCTGGGGGCCGCGAACGGCAAGGGCGTCGTGCGCATGCAGGACCGCCTCGACTCCGCTGTCGACGACGTATGGTCGGCACTCACCGATCCCGCGCGACTTGCCCACTGGTACGGCGAGGTAACGGGCGACCTGCGAG
>JBAUAR010000265.1:0-5195 GCA_049675875.1 Streptosporangiaceae bacterium | reverse complement strand
CGCGCTGCTCGGCTACCAGAACCCGGACGGCGGGTTCGGCCATGCGCTGGAGCCGGATACCCGCTGCCCGGCGAGCCTGCCGGTCTACGTCGAAGTCGCGTTCCAGGCGCTGGCTGCGGCCGGTGTCCAGGGCGGGGGCGCAGCCGGCCGCGATGCTGCCGCCACCGAGATGGTGCTCCGCGGTTGCGAGTTCCTGGCCGGCGCCGCTGTGCGTGCCGACGCCGGCGGCGGCGTGCCGCTGGCCTCCGACGTGATCGAGGCGTTTCCGCGTGCTGCGCACTGGACCGAGTGGACCTACGAGCCCGGCCTCAACCCGACCGCGGGCCTGGTCGGGCTGCTCTATCAGCTCGGCGTCGAGCATCCCTGGCGGGACGCGGGGACGGCGTACTGCTGGCAGCGGCTGGAGTCGGACGGCCTGCCGGGCGACGGGCATGGACTCTCGGAGGTGCTCGCGTTCCTTGAGCATGTTCCCGACCAGGACCGGGCCGCGCAGCATGCGGCCGGGCTCGCGGCGCACCTGCCGAACGTCGCCATGCTCAACCTCGACCCGGACGCGGCCGGCTACGGCCTGACGCCGCTGGACCTCGCGCCGGAGGCTGGCTCGCGGTGGCGCTCGCTCTTCCCGCCCGAGCTGATCGAAGCCCACCTCGACCGTCTGGTCCGCGGCCAGCAGGACGACGGCGGCTGGCCCATCAGCTGGGAGCCGCCGAGCGAGGCCGCGGTGTGCGAATGGCGCGGCCTGGTCACGCTGAAGGCGCTGCGCATGCTCACGTCCCACGGCAGGCTCACCGCCAGCACCTAGGCACCGGATCGCTGTCAGCGGGGGACGGTCATTGCTCCCGCGCCGACGGGATGGGTTTGTCCTTCCGGGGGTAGTGCGGCAGGGAGGCACTGGCCATGAGCAGGTGGCCCGATCAGGCTGATGAGGCGGGCCGGCGACGGTGAGGAGGCGGTCATGCGGGTGTTCGTGGCAGGCGGCACCGGGGTCGTGGGGCGGCGGCTGGTGCCGCAGTTGGTGGCCCGGGGCCATGAGGTGACTGCGACGACGAGCAGCCCGGCCCGGCTGGGCGTGGTTGAACGGTTGGGCGCAGCGGGCGTCGTGATGGACGGGCTGGATGCGGCGTCGGTCAGTGCGGCCGTGGCCAAGGCCAGGCCGGAGGCAATCGTGCACCAGATGACCGGGATCTCCATAGCGCACGGTGGCAAGCCCGACATCAAGCACATGGACCGGTGGTTCGCCATCACCAACCGGCTGCGTACCGAGGGGACCGATCACCTGCTGGCCGCGGCTGAGGCGGCCGGCGTCTCGCAGTTCGTCGCGCAGGGCTACGCCAGCTGGAACGGAATCCGCGAGGGCGGCTGGGTTAAGACCGAGCAGGACCCGCTAGACCCGCTCGAGGGCACGACGGCGCAGCCAGTGATGGCGGCAGTCCGTCACGTCGAGGACGTCGTCCCGAAAGCTGGCGGCGCGGTCCTGCGATACGGGGGCCTGTACGGGCCGGGCGCCACCGACGACCAGGTCGAGCTCATACGCAAGCGTCAGTTCCCGCTCGTCGGCGCCGGTGCCGGCTACAGCTCGTGGGTGCATCTCGACGACGCGGCGAGTGCCGCCGTCCTTGCGGTCGAGCAGAACGCGACGGGCGTGTTCAACATCGTTGACGACGAGCCGGCCCCGGCTAGCCAGTGGCTGCCCTACCTGGCTGCGTGCGCAGGCGCAAAACGGCCCATGCGGGTCCCTACGTGGCTGGCCCGGCTGCTAGCCGGGGACGTGGCGGTGGTGATGATGACCCAGGGACGCGGCTTCTCCAACGCCAAGGCCAAGCGGGATCTCGGCTGGCGGCTGCGCTTCCCGACGTGGCGCCAGGGCTTCAAGGAAGGGCTTACCTGACCTACTGTGCCCCCGTCAGGGCGAGGAAGGCAGCCCTCAGCCCGCCGCCCGTGACGGTGAGCCCGGTGATGTGCTGTCGCTGGTCGTAGAGACTCCAGACGGTGCTGTCGGGATCGGTTGTGTGCAGCCTGATCTGCTGTCCCTCGCGTTCGACGGTCGTGACTCCGGGCAGGCCATCCAGGCCGCTGGGCGGGTCACCGAGCCAGGTGAAGCTCACGATCGTGGCTGATCCGCCCGCGGCCCGCACCTGTTCGGGGGTTCCGTCAGCGACCGTGGTTCCCGCCCGGATGACGACGATTCGGTCGGCGTTCTGGTCGGCCTCCTCCAGGTAGTGAGTGGAGAACAGCACGGTCTGCCCGCCAGCGCGGCAGGCCAGTACGCCTTGCCAGAACGCCTGCTGCGCTTGCACGTCGAGCCCGGCCGTCGGCTCGTCCAGGACCAGCAGCGCCGGCTTGCCGACCATGGCCACCGCGAAACAGACGCGCTGCGCCTGCCCGGTGGACAGCCGGTCGGTTCTCCGGTTGCCGATACCCGCCAGCCCGGTGAGCCTGATCACCTCTTCGGGGTCCGCCGGCTGTGGGTAGAGGCCCGCGATGCAGCGCAGCAGCGCCCGGACGGTCACCCCGGACATCAGCTCGGCGTCCTGGAGCATCGCCCCGACCTGGCCGGCGGCGATCGCGTCCGCCGGCCTGACACCGAACAGGCGCGCGTATCCCCCGTCGGCCCCGAGCAAGCCCAACATGATGCGAATCGCCGTGGTCTTGCCGGCTCCGTTAGCGCCAAGCAGCGCGACGACAGAAGCCGGCGGCAGATCCAGGCTGAGCTTGTCGAGCGCAGGGACGGCGCCGAAGTGCTTGCTGACGTCGGCCAGCCGCGCCGCGACGTCGGCCGGGCCCGGCACCGACGGCGATCCCGCTCGTGACGGCCTGGCACCCGCCCAGTACGCCAGCAGCGCGAGCCCGGCGGTCCACGCGGCGAGCACGAGCACGCTGCGGAGGCTCGGGGCGCTGCCCGCCGCGATCCGCCAGCCAAGATCCGCCTGGTTGTAAGACGGCAGCGCCATCGCGACCTGGCGCAGCGTCGCCGGGAAGATCGCGGGCGGAACCCACAGACCGCCCAGCGCGGCCAGCGCGAAGTACGCGCCCATGCTGACGCCGTATGCCGTGGTGGTCGACGTCGTGGTCCCGATCGCGATCCCTAGCAGCACGAACGGGAGCACGCCCAGCCAGACAGCGACCAGGCCGACGCCCCACTGGCCGGCGGTGAGCTGAACGTCGTGTGCCAGCCGGCCGGTGACGCCGACGGCGATGACCGCGGGCAGCGAGGCCAGTAGCGCAGCGCAGATCCGGGCGGCCATCACCCTGGCCGCAGACAGCGGCGTCACCGCGAGGACGTCGAGCCAGCCGCGCTCACGGTCGGAGGCTAGCCGCGGGGCGGTAGCCGACAGCGCTCCCCACTGCGCCCCGAAGGCTGCCATGGCCACCATCACCTCGACCGACGCCGGCGGACCTCCGCCCTGCGCGCGCTGACCGGAGAAGATTCCGGCGAACAGCAGGTAGAAGCCGACCGGCGCCGCCAGCGCGAGCACCAGGTAGCGAACGTCCCGGATCGCCCGGCTGATTTCCAGCCGAAGGTAGCCGAACATCACAGCCCTCCCGTGGCGCCGCCGGAACGCTGGCCGGCGGGCGCCGCTGACCCGTCACGGCGCGACTGCGCAACCGCCTGCTCGGTGACCAGCTCCCGGACTGCATCCAGGAACCCGTCGAGCAGTACGAGTTCTGCGTACGAGTACCGCGCCAGCAGCCGCGCCGTTCCCTCCATCAGCCCGGTGAACGCGGCCCGGCCTTCCCGCCTGGCCGGCTCTGTGACTTCGACCATGACCTTCCGCCGGTCGGCGCTATCCGGCACCCGGCGCATCCGGCCCGCCCGTTCCATCCGGTCGATCACACTCGTGACTGCCGAGGTGCTCAGCCCGGCGGCTGCTGCCAGCCGCCCGGCGCTGACGGGCCCGCCGCGCGCCACGATCTCCAGGCAGCGCAGGTCCGTCCGGTGCAGTCCGGCATGGTCCGCGACGGCCTCATCCAGCCGATCCAGGTCCGATCCGAGCGCGCGCAGCGACATGCCGACCTTCCGCCGTAGCTGGTCAGACTGCCGTAGCTGGTCAGACTGCCGTGGCTGGTCAGACATAGTCGCGCGATCATCGGACATTCCGATCAGTGTAACACTTGACTCCACAGTCACGAACTCCGCGGGCGCAGCCTTCGGTACGATCGGCGCTTATGACCCGCCTGCACGGTCGAGTCGCGCTGGTCACCGGCGCCAGCCGCGGCTGCGGCAAGGGAATCGCCGCCGTGCTCGGCGATGAAGGTGCCACTGTCTACGTCACGGGCCGGAGCGTCAGCGGCGAGCCGACCACCTTAGGGCGACCGGGCACCATCGATGAGACCGCCGCTGAGGTGACCGCGCGCGGCGGACGAGGGATCGCGATCCGCTGCGACCATACCGATGACGCGCAGGTGCGGAACGTATTCGCTCGCATCGACTACGAGCAGGACCGGCTGGACCTGCTCGTCAACAACGCGTGGAGCGGCTATGAGATCGGGCCGGATCCAGCTCTGGCGTTCTGGCAGATCGAGTGGCGGCACTGGGACCTCATGTTCTGCGGCGGTCTGCGCGCGGCGGCTTACGCGTCCTATCTGCCGGCGCCGCGGATGATCGAGGCACGAAGCGGACTGATCGTGAACATCACCTGGGTGCTGGACCGGCCGCACGGCCACGCCTTCTATGAGGTCGTCAAGAGCGGGACGAACAAGCTCACCGAGCAGATGGCTGACGACCTTCGGCCGCACCAGGTGGCATGCGTGGCCGTCTCACCCGGATTCATGCGCCTCGAGCGGATGGATCTGAGCCCGGAGGAAGCTGCCATGACTGAATCTGCCGAGTTCGCAGGCCGGGCCGTGGCCGCGCTCGCTGCGGACGACGATGTGCTCGCCAAGTCGGGCTCGGTTCTCACCACGCCAGCGCTGGCGCGAGCGTACGGCTTCACGGACGTCGACGGCAGCCAGCAGTCCCGATTCTGGGACAGCCACTGGGGATGAGCCGTCGGCTGACCGGCGCGCGCACCGGCCAGCCGGGCGCTACACCGACGTCGGTCAGCCTTGTCCGGGAACCGACGGCCGGTGCTGTGGCAGGCTGCCCGGATGCCAGCGAGCGTGCCGGGTGCCGGTAGCTGGCTCGCGGAGCAGGGTCAGCCGTGGCCTGGGACCATCGGTGCGCCCGGCCGGCGGCGGGCGGCTGCCGGCCAGGT
>JBAUAR010000264.1:0-8522 GCA_049675875.1 Streptosporangiaceae bacterium | reverse complement strand
GACCCGTCGACGGCCGCCTGAGCGACGTCGGTGAGGCGCAGGTTGTGATTGCGCGCATAACCGCGCAGCCGGGTGAAGGCCTCGGCCAGGTCCACTCCGGCGCGTTCGGAGATCACGCCCTTTGCCTGCTCGATCACCACCCGGCTGGCGAGCGCAATCGACAGCTGCTCAGTCAGCCGCTGCGCCTCGGCGCTGGCACGGTAGTGGGTGATGCTGAGCGCGGCGAGGTCGGCGAATGCACGCGCGACAATAATGTCAGCCTCAGCCATCGGGTCCCCACTGCCCTGGAGGAGGTTGAGCGCGCCGATGGTCACCTCGCGCAGCCGCAGCGGCAGGGCCAGCGCCGACTGGAAGCCCGCAGACAGGGCCGCAGCCGCGAATCTCGGCCACCGCCCGGCGTCGGCCTCCAGGTTCTCCGGCCCGGCGGGCTCACCAGTGCGGTAGGCGTCCAGGCAGGGGCCTTCCTGGGCCTGCAGCTCGAACAGCTCCAGCAGCCGCATTGCCTCACTGGAGGAGGCCACCAGGCCGAGGCTGCCCGCTGGCGAGACCAGCATCACCCCAGCAGCGGAGGCGCCGAGCAACCTGACACACCGGTCGGCCACCCCGGTCAGCATGTCTACGATGTCGTAATCGTCCACTAGTGTGTCGGCCATCTCGACCAGTGACTGGACTACCTCGGATTCCCTGGTCATCCTGCACCTGCCCTCCCGAGCCTCCGGCCAGCACCCGCGGGAGTCGGATGAGCGCTGGGCGGGACAGTACCCTTGTTATTCAGCGTAGCGCCGTGCGGTCAACGTCGCTTGCGCGCCGGGCGCGCAGTCATCCCAGCCTCAGCGTGCGGGCGATGACATCCCTTGCCACGTCCGCCAGCAGCCGGTCGGCGCTGAACGCATATGCGCGCAGCCGGATGAGTGCCTCGGTCACGCTAATGCTCTGCTGGACCGAGACGATGCCAGCCGCATTATGCACGGAGAAGTGGAAGTCGGCGCTGACCTCCAGTTCTTGCGCCACCGTCTCCGCAGGCGCGCCGGCCTGCGCCTCGAGGACCCATCGGGCGGCCACCTCCGCCACCACCAGGGCGTCACCATGCTGCGCACCCGTCAGCGGCCCGGGCAGGTCTCGGTACAGGTTGAGCGCACCGAGTCGCACCGAACCGACCCGCATCGGGAACCCGAACACCGCGCGCACACCCGCCTGCACAGCCCCCGGCGTGAAGGCGGGCCACCGACGCTTCACCGGGTCGGCGAGGTCCGGCTCGGCCACGACCGCATCCTGCTGGTAGGCATCGACACAGGGGCCCTCGCCGAGGGTGTACTGCAGTTCCTCGATCAGATGGCTCACCTCATCGGTACTGCACAGGGAGCCCCGGGGAATGTCACCGGACATCAGCATGACGCCGGCCCCCTTGACTCCCACGATCCTGGTGCAGGCCGCGCATATCCGGCCCGGCGACCACTCATCCCCCCCGTCAGCCACGGCCGCCAGGATCTGGTGCAGCCTGTCTCCGGCCATTCAGCACCAGGACCAGGAGACGATGCGGGGACGTGATGAGGCTGCATGAGTCTGATAGCTCACCTGCCGCCTCCTTTACCGAGAGGAAAGCGCCGGCAGGGGCCAGACTCGACGCTGCTGCGACCCGAGCGTCCGGGCCGTCTTGTGCCAGGTTACGCCACACCCGGAAGGCGCGGGTTGAAGCGGCTAGTGACGAAGCAGCCGCTACAGAGGCTCGTTGACCCAGTGCCAGCCGGCCTGTTCGTCATGGACCGGCCGCACAACACTCACCTCGGCCGCATGAGACAGCTCGGCGGCGACCTTGATCAGCTGCCGGTGGAAATCGTCCGGCGTGGGCGGTCCGCCGGACGTGGGCGCGACGAGCGTCACGGCCGAGCCGTCGCCTGTCAGCCGGGCAGTGATGTAGCCGTTGTAGTCACGGCCGACTCCCGCGATGGCATCAGCCCGGATGATGTCACTGCCATCGTCCTTGGCCACCCACACGGTTCGCGCGTTCACGTGCCTCACCTCGGTCATCGCGGCAGGACCTACTGACACTGTGTCACACGCCCGACGCAGCAGGAGGCACGACAACTCGCTGTAGATGATCTTGCCGCCGGCCGGCACAGTGAGATCATGTGCCCCGCGGCTGGGCGGGCCGGCCCGGCATGGACCTTGGCATACGGTAGACTCCAGGCCTACGGCGCAGCCATCCAAGGCGCGCCGGTCGTATGTCGCTCGGTGATCGAGCTGGTTCCCACGGACGTGGCGGCCCAAGACGATGCGGCCACCACAGTCCGAAGGACAAGTCTCGTTGTCAGCTCTCCCGATCGAATCGTCCGATGCTGCCCGCCGCGGGCACCGCAGCTCGCCTGGCGCGACCACGCCTGGCCTTACCTTCGCATCCCTCGGCGTTCCCGCTGAGATAGCCGCCGCGCTTGCCAGCGCCGGCATTACCACCCCGTTCCCGATCCAGGCGATCGCGCTGCCGGACGCCCTGGCCGGCCGCGACGTCCTCGGCCGGGGCAGGACCGGTTCAGGCAAGACGCTGGCGTTCGCCATTCCGCTGGTCGCAGCCCTGGCCGGGGGCTACACCATGGCGTGCCGCCCGCGCGGCCTGGTGCTGGTGCCGACACGCGAGCTTGCGAATCAAGTTCACGCCGTAATCCGTCCGCTGGCCGAAGCCATGCGGTTGAAAGTGGTGACGGTCTTCGGCGGCAGCCCGCAGAGCCGCCAGGTCGCCGCGCTGCGGGCCCGGACCGATGTCGTCGTCGCCTGCCCGGGCCGGCTGGCCGACCTCATCGGACAGGGCCACTGCCACCTCGGTGACGTCGAGGTCACCGTGATCGACGAAGCCGACCACATGGCTGACCTCGGATTCCTGCCTGTGGTGCGGCGACTGCTGGACGCCACCCCTGCGGGCGGTCAGCGGATGCTGTTCTCGGCGACGCTCGACAAGGACGTCGACGTCCTAGTGCGGCGTTTCCTGCATGATCCGGCGCGACACTCGGCCGACCCGGTGGCTGCTGCCCCGGCGGCGATGGTTCACCACGTGCTCACGGTCACGCCCGCGGACCGGATTGGGGTCCTCGCGGCCCTGGCTGGTGGCAAGAACCGGTCGCTGATCTTCACCAGGACCAGGCGCTCGGCGCACGGACTCGCCCGCCAGCTGGCCGCGGCGCGCATACCCGCAGTCATGCTGCACGGCGACCTGGGGCAGAGTGCCCGTGAGCAGAATCTTGCTTCGTTCACATCCGGCGCGGCGCGGGTCATGGTGGCGACCGACATCGCGGCACGCGGCATCCACGTAGCCGACATCGGCCTGGTCATCCACGCGGATCCGCCGGCTGAGCACAAGGCTTACCTGCACCGGTCGGGCCGGACCGCCCGGGCCGGGGCGAGCGGCGTGGTGATCACGCTGCAAACACCCGCGCAAGCAAATGACGTGCGGGCGCTGATGCGGAAGGCAAATGTCATTCCGCTGACGGCCACCGCGCACCCCGGCTCACCGCTGCTCCGCTCTATAGCCGGAGAACCGGGGCCGACCGCGGCGCCCGTGCAACGGCCGGCGCGGCAGCCGGCCCCGGCAGCGACGCTGGCGACCGGTCGCGGAGCGGCCGCCATGTCGGCCCGCGGCCGTGGCCGGAGATGGCGCTGACGGTCAAGCGCACCTCAAGCCTCGTCCCCCAGTGGAAAGGCGATGTCGCAGATCAGGTCATCGTCGCCAATCGAGTCTGGCTCGGCCAGGTAGACCTCCCGGCAGGACAGCTGGCTCCGGCACCGCCCGCTGAACTCCGGTGAAGCGGCTACCGCGTCATACGCCGCGAGGATGGCTGGAAACTCCCACTGAGCCTTGGTGATCGTGGTGTATGCCTCGTCGTGCGCCGGCTCGGTCCGAATGCCTATCACCTCGGTCGGCTGCACACCGTCTGGACAGCCCAGCGTGATCTCCAACGGACCACGGCTCTCGTCGTCGACTGTGCCACGGAAGATCAAGCTGAGCGGCCCGGCTGGCTTGATGTCGCCGAGATGGCCGGCGAAGGCCGCCTTGGTCTCTCGGACAAAAGGCATGGTCAAGCGTTTCCAGCGAAAGGACAACCATGCTGCGCCGAGCGTGCAGACGGATGGCCGCTAGCCGGGCGCGTCCGCGCCGACGGCGTGCAGGTACCGCAACGCCTGGGCGTAGGAGCCGACCAGGCTGGCCTGGTGGTAGGGCAGTCCGTGCTGCTGGCAGAACTCTCTGATGAGCGGTTGGGACCGCCGCAGGCTCGGCCGGGGCATCGACGGGAACAGATGATGCTCGATCTGATAGTTCAGGCCGCCGAGCGCGAGGTCCGTCAACCAGCTGCCGCGGATATTCCGGGAGGTCAGCACCTGCCGGCGCAGGAAGTCATGGTTGTCTTCCCGGCGCAAGATGGGCATTCCCTTGTGGTTGGGGGCGAACGACGCGCCAAGGTACAGGCCGAACAAGCCCTGCTGGATCACGATGAAAACGACTGCCTTCACCGGGCTCATGACCAGGAATATGACCGCCAGGTAGGCCGCAAAGTGGGCGACCAGCAGGACAGCTTCGGCAAGCCGGTGGTGGCTGGCCCGGCTCGCCAGCGCTCGGATACTCGCAGCGTGCACGCTGAATGCCTCGCCCAGCAGCATCGGGAAGAACAGGTATGCCTGGCAGCGGTACACCATCCTGGACACGCCGCGGCTGGCACTAGCCTGGCCCGTCGTCATCGCGAGAGCGCGCATCATGATGTCGGGGTCGGCACCCTCGGTGTTCGGGTTCGCGTGATGCCGGTTGTGCTTGGCCACCCACCAGCCGAAGCTAAGGCCCACGCCGAGGTTACCCAGCACGATGCCCAGGACGTAGCTGAGCCGGCGGGACGCACATATCTGCCGGTGCCCGGCGTCGTGGCCCAGGAAGCCGACCTGAGTAAACATCACCGCGAGGAACACCGCCAGCGCTAGCTGCCACCAGGTATTCCCCGCCAGCACGACCGCGGCCCAGCCCGCGGCCAGCAGGAATACGGTGATCGCTATCCGCCAGGCATAGTGCCCTGTGCGCCGGTCCATGAGGCCGGCCTGCCTGACCGCGCGCGACAGCCGGGCGTAGTCGCTCCCACCTGGCATAACCTCATCGCCTGCGCGGGCTTCCGAGTCCGCCGCCATCACTACGACCCGATGCCGCGGACTGCGGCCACGACGGGCATGCCGGTCAATGCAACCAGGCCATGGACGTGAGCTCCCCCGGAACGTCGGTTCTCTGGCACCTGCAGTAACTAATACCCATGCCTTGCATCTGACGATACCCTGGTAGATGATCACTAGCAAACCAATTCAAGAATAGAAGACTCGATGTCCAAGGCCAGCTGGACCTTCCTGACCAACCACGCCCAGGTGCTCCTGTGCATCGCGGGCGACCCCGGCATCCGCCTGCGTGACATCGCGGATCGGATAGGCATCACTGAGCGCAGCGCCTACGGGATCGTGCTCGACCTCGCTGAGGCGGGCTACATCCTCAAGGAGAAGACCGGCCGCCGGAACCGCTACCAGATCCAGGCACACCTGCCGCTTCCAGAGCCGAGCAGCAGGGAGCGCACGGTAGGAGAGGTGCTGGCCCTGCTAGCCGGCGGCGACCTGGAGCCGACTGCCGAGCAGTCCTGAAGCGTCGGCCTGGCGATAACACGCCGCGCGATGGTGTTTAATAGCGGTGGTTGAAGTCGAAGTTCGTTCACGTGTCACAGCGCCTGCGAATTCTGACAGCGGGCGCCTCGGTCTGGAACAAGCCAGAATCTCCCCGGCAGGCGGTCGCTACGGCCATGGGATGCATAACCAGCACTCCCGAAGATCGTTCTAGCAGAGGAGAAGTACATGGCTCAGGGCACGGTGAAGTGGTTCAACGCGGATAAGGGCTTCGGTTTCATCGCACCGGACGACGGCACCGCCGACGTTTTCGTGCACCACTCAGCTATCCAGGCTGACGGATACCGCAGCCTTTCGGAAAACCAGCGCGTCGAATTCACGGCTGTGCGCGGACCGAAGGGTCCGCAAGCCGAGCAGGTCCAGCCGCTCTAACGAGCCGCTGAAGGGCAGCTACATCAGCCGGGTGGCTCGGAGCGCGCGAAGAGCCACCCGGCGCCTGGCTGCCCGTCTCACAATTTGAACAGCTTGGCGCAGGGAAGCGCTATACGTACCCGATGGGTGCCGAAGTCGACGAATACGGCGGTCTCGCCCTCCACATCGAGAACGCTGCCAAGACCGTACTTGTCGTGTGTCACCAAGTCACGCCGCTCATAAGTTTCGGCGGGTTCCTCGACAACGGGAACATTGAACGGACTTCCCGGCAGGTAGCGTCTCCCGGGACCGGCGCGCGATGGCTTCATTACAGCAACAGTACGCGCATGGCGTGCCCCGCGGGGCCGATGGCCGGCGCAAATAGGCGTCCGCACTCACCCTGGTCCGATCGCGTGCCACCGTCAGCCTTGCTGGCGGCAGCACCACGCTGGTCGTAGTTCGCTCCTCGTCAGTGATTCCCGCGAGGTTTGCCGAGGGTCGCTGCCGGGGAGCCTGAGTTTTTGCTGACAAGCAATGCTTGCCGCTGATAGCAGGCTCGGTTGCGTCACCAGCACCCCGAGTAGGCCAGCAGGACCTCTGACCCTACGTGCCAGTCCAACGGGGGGAAACGATGTCTGATGCGCAGTGGCGCAACAGCGTCACCAGGGAGCCAGCAAAACGACACACGCAGGGCTGGCGGTGGTCAGCCGCGGGCCTGGCAGCCGGGGCACTCCTCGCCGCTGGGTGCGGAAGCTCGTCGCCGGCGAGTACTGCAGATTCCGCTCGATCGGCGGCCCCGTCCGCGTCCATGACCGCTGCCACGAGCAACGTCCTGAAGACCAGGATGATCAACGGCGTGGCGGTGCTCACGAATGCCCAGGGCCGCACTCTGTACTGGTTCGTCCCGGACAAGCCGACCAAATCGAACTGCAACGGGTCGTGCGCCTCGTTCTGGCCGCCAGCACCCGGACCTGCGACGGCTAGCAAGGGTGTGACCGGGAAGCTGGCCACGATCAAGCGTGCTGACGGATCGACGCAGGCAACGTATCGGGGGCATCCGCTGTACACCTACGTCGGCGACTCCGCGCCCGGCCAGGCGAAGGGCAATGGCATCAACTTGTCCGGCGGAGTGTGGCACGAAATGACGGCGTCCGGCGCGGTTACCCCGAAGCCCGGCAAGTCGGCCAGCGGCGGCGGTGGCGGCGTCCCTGGCTACTGACCGGCGGCGAGCAGATCGAGGTCAGGATAGTTCGGCATGCCTCACCCATCGCGGCAGGTATCTAGCCTGCTGAGAGTCGGGCTACGGCTGGCCGGGGCCGGGTTGCTGGCTGCCACGGCGGCGATCCACCTGGATCTCTACCTGACTGGGTACCGGTCGATCCCGACGATTGGCTGGCTGTTCCTGTTGCAGGTGATCGCCGCGTTCGTCCTGGCCATCGTCGTGCTTGCGTCGGGCAGCCGGCTTGCCGCCGCGGCCGGCGCCGGGTTCGCCGTGTCAACCCTGGGCGGCTACCTCCTGTCGATCTGGATCGGGCTGTTCGGATTCACGGAGGTGCGCAGCACCGCGGGGATCGTCGCCGGCCTGATCGAAGTCGCCGCTTTCGCCGTGCTGGCCATTCTGGCGGCCACGCCTCCCCCGGCCGGTCAGCCGACCGGGGGAAGGGCGCCGGACAACGCCGTGCTCGCCCGGCTGCGGGCGGGCGTTCCGGGCGCTGGGCTGGCCGTCGCGGGTCTGTCCGTCGTCGCCCTGGCGCTACTGGGAGCCGCCGTTGCCGGGGCGAGCAGCCCGGCGGCGGCGGCCAGTCCCGCCGGGGGCCGGCCGGAGCTGAAAACCGAGCAGCTCAGCGGCGTGACCGTGCTCGCCAATAGCAAAGGCTTCACGTTGTACTGGTTCGCACCGGACACCTCGACGAGGTCAGCCTGCGACGGGACCTGCGCCGCTTACTGGCCGCCCGTCACCGGGACCCCGTCAGCGGGACCGGGCGCCACTGGCAGGCTCGGCACCATCCGGCGCGCCGACGGTTCGACGCAGGCAACCTACGACGGGCACCCGCTGTACACCTACGTCGGCGACACCGGGCCAGGCCAGGCCAACGGCAATAACCTCAACCTGAACGGCGGCCTGTGGCATGTGGTCCCCGCCTCCGGTTAGTACTCGTCGTGGCGGTGGATCCAGAGTTGGAATCCATCGCCCTCGTCGCGGCCTTTCGGCGCCCGGTCGAGGATCGGGTAGTAGCCCATCAGGAACTCGACTCCGCGCCCGCCGGTCGAATAGGTCTGGTAGATATCGCCATCGTCCAAGGCGAACATGCTGACGCCGAAGTTCTCGGTGAGGTAGCCGACTACGTCGGTACCGCTCTCGCTCGCGTTGCGGGCGGCGATCGGCGGGAGCTGCTCGAGCATCGGCTCGACCCACTCGCGCGTCTGCTCCTGGCTGCTGGAGAAGCCGAGCTCGGCATTGAAGTCACTGCTGGCTGACG
>JBAUAR010000263.1:0-4698 GCA_049675875.1 Streptosporangiaceae bacterium | reverse complement strand
CTTCGACGCTGGGCAACTGCGCGGCTGCCGCCCAGGCGACGCTTCCGGTTCCCGCGCCCATATCCAGCAGCGTCACCGGCCGCCAGCCAGGCAGGGACAGCCGGGTCTGGTGCAACGCCTGCGCCGTCGCAGCCGCCGTGGCCGGCATCCGGTATGCGGCGTAGGCGGCTGCGTCGGCGTTTGTCGCCAGCACCTGCCCCGCGGGCGCGTCGCCCGACCGGTAGGTTGCCGTCAGTCGCCGCACCCCGGCCGCGAGGTCCGGAACGCTCGCGCCGGCGAGCGCAGCCTGGATCGCAGCGGCCAGCGCACCGAAGCTCGTCCCACCGGCGCTCGTCCCGCCGGAGTTCAGCCGGCCGACGCCCGACGGGCTGGGTCCCGCGCCGCCCAGCTGCCTCATCGTGCGCCCGGCAACGCGACCTGCCGAAGCCAGCCGTACGCCTCGACCAGGTGGTCGTCGTGGATGCTGCCGTGATCATCGCCGGGCAGCAGGTGGACGTCAGCCCCGGGGATCCGGCTCGCCAGCCAGTGACCATGGGCGGGCGGCACGGCTGCGTCCCGCTCACCGTGCCAGAGCTGCACCGGCACGCTGATCGCGGCCGGATCGAAGCCCCACGGCGACAGCAGCGCGACGTTGTCCTCCCACCAGCCCTCGTCGCCGCGGCACAGGGTGTCCTGCTGGACGAGCGCGAGATAGCTGGCGAGCTCGCGGGTGCGCGCATCGGCCGTGCGCTCCTGCGCGCCGAACAGGTCCAGCCACCCCGCGGCCGTTGACAGCGCGGGCAGCGCCTGCTGGGCTCGCGACCAGCGCAGCTCCCTGGCCAGCTCAGGCTGCCGGAAGAACAGCTCGAACTCCTCGCGGTCCCCGTCGGACCAGCCGGCCACGAAGTCGAGGCCAGGCGCGTCGACAGGCGCCGGAGAGGCGAACACGCATCCGGCGACGACAAGATCGGGCAGCAGCCCGGCACACGCCAGGGCATACGGGCCGCCGCCCGAGTGCCCCCAGGTGGCCAACCGCGTCAGGCCAAGCGCGGCGGCGATCGCGGCCGCGTCGGCAGCAGCGTCGGCGACTCGCCGCCCCGGTGCGGCAGGCGAGTCACCGTAGCCCGGCCGGTCGTAGCTGATCAGCCGCAAGCCGAAGCCGGTCGCCGCGAGCTCCACCGCCGAGCCCAGCATCCGGCGCGAGCCCGGGCTGCCCGCATGCACGAGCACCGGGAAGCCGGCCGGCACGTCGGCGTGATCGACGCGAAGGGTGCGGCCGTCGGCGGTCGACACGATGCAGCTGCGAATGTCCACAGCCGGAGGCTACCGGTCGCGGCCGCCCCGCTGGCCGGCCGTCACAGCCACGCCCGGATGAGCCCTGCCAGGTCGGCCGGCCAGATCTGCTCGCCGGTCGAGTCCAGGTCGGCCAGCGTCCACCACCGCCAGGCCGCGATGCCATCCGCAACGTGCACGGCGGCGACGTCGCCCAGCGCCCGCCGTGGCTGGTCCGTGCGGGCCAGATAGAGTCGCTCGTCCTGCGACACCATCCGGCCGGCGTAGTCCATGTCGAACCGGCGCCGGAGCAGCTCGCCCAGCAGCACGATGTCGGTCCAGCCCGTCTCTTCCGCCAGCTCCCGCAGCGCTGCCGCCGGGTAGTCCTCGCCGTCGTCGGCACCGCCGCCCGGCGTGGCCCAGTGCCTGCCGTTTGGCGGTCCCTGGTCGTAGCGCATGAGCAGCACGCGATCGTCGGGGTCGAGGAGGATGACCCGCGCCGCGCGGCGAAGCGGCAGGCCCGAAGCGGGCGGCCCGTCGTGAGTCATGCCGCCAGGATGCCGGATGCCGGGTGCCACGCCGTGGACGGCCGCGGCCAGGCGAGTGTGGATCAGGCCGGATGACCGCCGTTCCCCCTTGATTGACGGGGTTATGGTCGTCCCGCGCCCGCCACGGCTGGCGGGCGTTCGGCACGGTGCACCGGGTGACGCGGCTTATGCGCATCATTGCGCCGCTGGCGCGGTCAGCCCGGCTGAGGCGGCATGATGGACGGGTGCAGCCGCCGTCCGACCGACTGACCCCCGAGGCCGACGCCCGGCGGCCGCAGCCGTGAAGACGATCCTGGCGGCGGCGTTCGTCTCCCTTGTGCTCTCTCTGCTCGGCACCCCGCTGGCGATCCGCGTGTTCCGTCGGCGTGGATATGGCCAGCTGATTCGCGACGACGGACCGCAGGCGCATCAGACGAAGCGTGGCACCCCCACCATGGGCGGAACGGTCATAGTCATCGCCTCCGTCGCGGGTTACTTCGCCGCCCACTGGCTCACCCGGGACCGGGCATCGCCCGCCGGCCTGCTCGTGCTGATGCTGATGACCGGGCTCGGGCTCGTCGGCTTCCTCGACGACTTCATCAAGATCTATAAGCACCGGAGTCTCGGCCTGCGCAGCAGGGCCAAGCTGGCGGGCCAGATCCTGGTCGGCGCCGTATTCGGCTACCTGGTGCTCCGGTTCCCAGACAAGTTCGACCTCACGCCGGCCGACCCGTCCCTGTCCCTGCTACGCGACATCGGTCCGACGCTCGGCACCCTGCCGTTCGTGGTCTGGATCGTGATCATGGTCGCCGCTGCGTCCAACAGCGTGAACCTAACCGACGGACTGGACGGCCTGGCCACCGGCGCGGCCATCCTGGTGCTGGCCGCCTACGTGCTGATAGCCAACTGGCAGCTGCGCAACGACTGCACCAGCGCGCCGATCGCGGCACACTGCTATGCCATCGCCAGCCCGCTCGACCTGGCCGTCGTCGCCGCAGCCGCGCTCGGCGCGTGTCTGGGCTTCTTGTGGTGGAACGCACCGCCAGCCAAGATCTTCATGGGCGACACCGGCTCACTGGCCCTCGGCGGCGTGCTGGCCGGGCTCGCGGTCACCACGAAGACCCAGCTGCTGCTGTTCGTGCTCGGCGGGCTCTTCGTGATCATCGCGGCCTCGGTCATCATCCAGGTCGGATCCTTCAAGATGACCGGCCGCCGGGTGTTCCGGATGGCTCCGCTGCAGCATCACTTCGAGCTGCTGGGCTGGGCGGAGACCACCATCGTGATCAGGTTCTGGCTGATCTGCAGCCTCTGCATCGCGC
Organism: Streptosporangiaceae bacterium; assembly: GCA_049675875.1. Lineage (GTDB taxonomy): Bacteria > Actinomycetota > Actinomycetes > Streptosporangiales > Streptosporangiaceae > JAJYUU01. The sequence continues at coordinate 1,601 of JBAUAR010000263.1, read as the reverse complement.
TCGGCCTGGCCATCTTCTACATCGAGTGGCTGCCCGGCTGACAGGCCTGCCGGTCTCGCGGCGGGTGCTGCGCCGGCTCGGAGGGAGGGCGACGTGAAGGCTCTGGTGTTCCGGCACAGCCTGGCGCGCGAGGCAGCCACCGCGGTTGGCGGCCGGGTCAGCCGCCGGGCGTACGTGTCCCGGTTCGCCCCCGTCCGGCTGCGCGATGTCGCCGAGCCGGCCTTGCCGGCGCCTGACTGGGTCCGGGTGGAGACGACGTTCTCCGGCCTTTGCGGCTCGGATGTGAAGCAGATCCTGCTCAACGGCGCGCGGGACAACCCGTTGACGGCGCTGGTGTCCTTCCCGCACGTGCTCGGCCACGAGGCGGTCGGACGGCGCGCCGACACCGGCGAGCGTGTCGTGCTCAATCCGTGGCTGTCGTGCGGACCGCGGGGCATCGAGCCGCCGTGCGTGGCGTGCCAGGACGGGCGGTACCCGTGGTGCCGCATGTTCCGGTCCGGTCAGCTGCCCGTCTCAATCCACCTAGGTAACTGCGCGGCGGCCGGCGGCGCGCACGCAGAGCGGTTCGCCGCGCACGTCTCGCAGTTGTTCGCCATTCCGGACGGCGTCTCGGACGAGGCGGCGGTGCTGGCCGACCCGGTTTCAGTCTCGCTCCGCTCGATCCTGCTCGCCCCGCCGCCCGAGGATGGCCGGCCGGTGCTGGTGTATGGCTCGGGGACGCTCGCGTTCGCGGCGATCGCGCTGCTGCGTCACCTGTATCCGGCTGCGCACGTCTGGGCGGCGACCCGGTCCGGCGCCCGGTCGGCGCTCGCGACGCGGCTCGGGGCGCACGCGGTGTTGTCCTCGGTACCCGAGGAGCTCGTCGGCCAGGTCGCCAGCCGGTGCGGCGGCAGGCCGCTGCGGCCGTGGAGCGGCCGGGACTGGCTGCAGGACGGCCCGGCCGTGGTGTACGACACCATCGGGTCGGTGCAGACCGTCGAGACGTCGCTCCGGATGGTCACGACCGGCGGCAGCCTCGTCATCTCCGGCGTCGAGCCACCGAAACGGTTCGAGTGGACCCCGCTGTACTTCAAGGAGGTGCGCGTCGTGGGCTCCAACGGCTTCGGCGTCGAGGAGGTCCGCGGCGTGGCCAAGCACGCCATGGAGCACTACTTTGACTTCGTGGCCGCTGGCCTCGACCTCACGCCCGTCATCACCCACCGGTTCCCGCTGGAGCGCTGGCCAGAAGCCGTCCTCGCGGTCAAGAACGCGCGGCGCACCGGTGCGGTGAAGGTGCTGCTCGAGCCGCGCGGCCGACGCGGGCTGACAGTGGACTGACTGGGGTCGCATGAGGAGAAGTACCGTGACGTGGAGCCGGCGAAGCTGGCTGGTCCGCGTGCCAGTCCTTCGGTACTGGCACGAATCGTTCACACGGCTCCGCTGGCCTCCGCGCATCCTCGGCTGGCTGGTTACCGGCGGTCTCGCCAGTCTGGCGGGCTGGCGGTACATCCCGGTCGGCCCCATCACCTTCGAGATCGCGTACATGATCTCCGTCGCGGCAGACGCCCGGCGCACGCGAGGCCGGCCTGGGCCGGTCGCGGTGGACGCCCGGCATCCAGAGG
>JBAUAR010000262.1:0-10820 GCA_049675875.1 Streptosporangiaceae bacterium | reverse complement strand
GGTGAGGGCCGCCCGCCAGCCGGCCCGCAGCCGGCCAAACCGCGCCGACCGCAGGCCCGTCAGCAGCTGCCGGTGGGCGAGCGCGCGGGCCCGGGTCAGATGATCGCGGAACGGGATCAGGTCGTCCTCGGCCGCGCCGACGAGCCCGGCCGCCATGGCCGGGTAACCCAGCAGGAATACGTCCAGATCCCTGGTCGGCGTGGTCAGGTCGCCGAGCCAGCGGAACTCCGGCGCGTACCGGGCTGCGAGGCCGCCCGGCAGCGCGTCCCCGCAGAGCTTGAGGGCGGACCGGGTCCATCGCACGGCGACGCGCAGGTCGTGCAGGAACTCGGTGTCGATATCCCGGATCGTGCCGGGCAGGTTGGCTTCCATCGCGTCGAGCAGCGCCATCAGGGTGACCGCCATCGCCCGGGCGGCCGGCATCCCGGCCGTGAGCTGGACAGCGGACGGCTTGCCGGGTACCTCGCCGGGACGGCGGCCCGCCGCGGCCAGCGCCGCCTCCAGGGCCGAGGCCTGGCCCGCCGTGATGCCAGGCAGGCCGGCGATGGCCCGGCTGACCTTGTCGGCCTGCGCCTGGTATCCGCGCACCGGTTCGAGTGTGAGCCGCGCGGGCACGGGCGCGCGGGCCGGGAACGTCACCGCCATCCGGTCCACAGCCAGCCTCGCGACGGTCTTGGCGTCACTGTTGAGCGCCGTCAGCTCGCCCAGCTTGCTGACCGCGCGGGCGACGGGTGAAAGCGCGCGGACCCCGGTCACCGGCTCAAGCGCTGCCCGCAGTGGTCCGGCGGGCAGCTCGCCGGCGAGCCGCGGCCAGCCGGGCCTGGCGCCGGTCGCCAGCCGTTCGGCAGCTACCACGCCGCCGTCCCGGCCGGTCAGCACGAGATCGGTCTGGCCGCCCCAGCTCACCTGCTCGAGGGTGAGCCCAGCCCGGTAGAGCCGCCAGTCGAAGGTGTCCAGCCAGGTGCGGCGGCGGGTAATCACTGGTCCGCCGTTCGCCCAGCCCAGACTGTCCGCACCAGCGAAGGTCAGGGTCTGCAGGACTTCGGAGCCGACTCTGGCCGCGTCGGAGAGCACGAACTCGCGCGCGCCAGCTGCCACCGCATTACCTCAAGACGAAAACTGCGCCGATCATTAAGATGACCAGCGCCAACTAGACATTCAGCGTTAATTCGCTGTTAACCCAGGGTAGCAAGATCGCGCCGCCACGGCCAGAGCGGGCTGCGCTGTCCGGCGGTCCGGCCTGCGCCTGACGTAGCGTGGATGGCGAGACGGCTGTGGCTACCGCGGAGGGATTACTGCACGTGAGCGCGTACTGGACAACGTTCTCCTCGCTAGCGACCGCGGCCGGCACGCTCGTGCTCGCAGTCGCGACGTTCGCGTCGGTGCGGTCGGCGAACCGGTCCGCCAAGGTGGCTCAGGAAGCACTGCTCGTCCAGATGCGGCCGATGCTCATACCGTCCCGGCTGTCCGACCCGGTGCAGAAGATCTTCTTCCAGGAAGGCAAGTCCTACCGGCTCGACGGCGGCCGCGGTTGCATGGAATTCGACGGCGGCGTCGTCTACCTGGCGATGTCCCTGCGCAACGCCGGGCAGGGCATTTCGGTCATCCACGGGTGGCGGTTCATGACTGGCCGGGAAGCCACCCACGTGCGACCCGACCCCAGCGAGTTCCGCACGCAGGGCCTGGACCTCGCCATCGCCCCCGACGACGTCGGGTACTGGGAAGCCGCGTTCCGGGACGACAGCGACCCGCAGTTTGCGGAGGCAGTCGAGGCAGCCAAGAGTGCCGAGCTGGTGACGATCGACCTGCTGTATGCCGACCAGGACGGCCGCCAGCGGGTGATCACCCGGATGATGCTGCGGCGCTACACGCCCGACGACCCCGACAGGGACGAGATCTTTCTCCCCACCGTCATCCGGCACTGGAACCTGGACCGGCCGGATCCGCGTGATCGCTGACCGACGTCGAGACCGACGGTCTGGCGTGTCGGCGCCGCGGCAGCGAAGATGACAGCAGGGCGATTCGCACTGTGGAGGGCTTCATGCTGCAGCTATTCGGGTTTGATCGGATCGGCGTCGTCGTCGGCGATCTGTACTTCCTCGACCCGGTGCAGAAGGAGGGCCAGGAGGGCGCGGAGCATGGCGTGCGCCTCGAGATCCGGATGCTCGAGCCGGGAGAGCTGAAGGGATCGATCTACTCGGCACGGCCGATCAGCATCGGCGCCCCGGTGTGGCGCGCGGACCTGCTGGAGACCGTCGACGGGCCATCGGGCAGCCTGAACCGGGCGCACCACCACCCGCGGATGCAGGACTGGGAGCCGCGTGGGCGGACCTTCGATGCGGAGCTGTCCGCCGACCCGGTCGGCTGGCTGGGGAAGCAGCTCTCCGACCTCGAAGGGCTACTGGAGCGGGCCGGCATCGACGTTGACGCGGCGCTAGCGGCTGACGCCGACAGCCTCCGCGGCGCCGTGCCTGACGTGCAGCGCGCCGTGACGACGATGCTGGACCAGGTCAGGGCCGGGCAGCTCGGCGCGGCTCCGGCGGGCGGGGAGCTGACCAGCGCCCGGATCAGCTGGCTCTAGCGCTCGCGCCCGACAGGCCGCATCTTGTCAGCCAATGGTGTCGGGGTCGATGCCGTGCCGCCGCAGCGCCTCCCGCAGCCGGTCGACCTCGGCCTGCTGCAGGTCGAGTTCGGCCTGCAGCCGCACGACCTGGTCAGTCAGCGAGGGTCCCGCCCGGCGCTGCCGGGATCGCCGGTCGCGCTCGGCGATCAGCTCGTGCTCGGAGTCGCTCAGCGCTTCCGCGGTCCGGAACTCCTGCGCGTCGATGGCGGCTTCGGTATCCCGGTGAACCTGCGCGATCTGCGCGTCCAGGTCGGCAAGATCCGGTACCAGGCCCACCCATCGCTCGAGCGCCGCGAGCCTTGAGCTGAGCGCACCGTAGCCCGCCGTCGGGTCGCCGCGGGCACCGGGCCGGACAGCGCTCGACGCGATCCGCTGAGCCTGGCCAGTGCTCGGGGGAGCGATCTCGAGCACTCGCTGCCGCACGGTCTCGGAAGTGACGCCTAGCTCGGTGAGGATCCGCGCGCCGCGGGTCGAGGACTCGCGGACGAGCGCGAGCAGGATGTGCTCGGTGCCGATGTAGTCGTGGCCGAGCTGCAGCGCCTCTCGCAGCGAGAACTCCAGGGTTCGCTTCGCCTCGGGGGTGAACGGAACGTGCCCGGACTGACGTCGCCCCCGGTCCGCATTCGGCACCAGCCGCTCCCTGGCCTGCTGCAGGCCGATTCCGAGTGACTCCAGCGCCCGCGCGGCTACGCCGTCACCCTCGCGCAGCAGGCCGAGCAGGAAGTGCTCGGTGCCGATGTAGCCGTGACCGAGCCGGCCGGCCTCCTCCTGCGCGCACACGAGGACACGCCGCGCCCTGTCGGTGAAGCGCTCGAACATGGTTACCAGCTTCGGTGCCATCATTCGCCCCGGTCAAGCTCGCGGCGTGCGGGCGGCGGCCCGAGTCCGTCGCGTGCCGCCGTGACGCCGGCCCGCAGGCCTTCCGCCGGCGCGCCTGCCTCGTCAGACTGAGAGACGCGGGTGACTTCGACATCGACGTCCTGGTTATCGGCTCTGGTCCCGGCGGCCAGAAGGCGGCGATCGCCGCGGCCAAGGACGACATCACCATCGGAGACCTCACCGCCCGGACCCGCCACGTCGTTGGCCGGGAGAACGACGTAGTCCGCAGTCAGCTCACTCGCAACCGGGTCACGATCCTCACCGGAACCGGGTGCTTCCTGAGCCCGACGGTCGTCGACGTTGCCGGCGTCACCGGCCGCGGCCGGGCTGTCAGCGCGCGAGCGGCAAGCGCATCCCGGCCGACACCGCCATGTATTCGGCCGGGCGGCAGGGCATGACCGCCGGCCTCAACCTGGCGGCCGCTGGGCTACCGGCCGACGAACGCGGCAGTTCCGCTGCGGGATCGCTGGCCGGCGTTCTGCGATCATGGGCGGATGCCCTCACGACGCATGGAGTGGGCGGTGGCGGGTGCGGTGGCCGGCTGGGCGGCTGCCCGGCTGGCCGGCGCTGATCGGCTGCGGCTCGCCGAAGCATGGACCGTGCCACTGCTGTCATTCACCCCGCAGGTAACAGCGGCAGCATGGGTCAGCGCGCTGCTCCTGCCCGGCACCGGCCCGGCTGCTGCGACCGCGATAGCCGGAGCTGCCCTGACGGCAGCGATGGGCCCTCGCGCGGTCCCCTCCCGCCGACCGTCCGGAGCAGGTCAGGTGCTGCGAGTCCTGACCGCGAATCTGCTCGTTGGCCGTGCGGCAGCCGACGTGATCATTGAGCTGGTCCAGCGCAAGCACGTAGACGTGCTGTTCGTGCAGGAGCTCACCATCGAGGCGGAGGCCCGGCTCCGGCGGACCGGGCTGGACGATCTGCTCCCGCACCGGGTGACGCAGCCCATCGCTGACAGCGCGCGCGGCAGCGGCATCTATGCTCGCTACCCGGTATGCGGCGGGCATCCCCGTGCGCCGGTGTCCGCCGCCCGGTGTACCGCCCGCCTGGACCTTCCGTCCGGACAGTTTGCACATCTGGCCTGCATTCACGCGGCGTCCCCGAAACCGTCCTGGTCCCGGGGCCTCGCGGCGCTGTGGCGCGACCAGCTGTCCGCGCTGCCCGCGCCCGGTGACCTTCCGCTCATCCTCGCCGGAGACTTCAACGCCACCCTGGATCACGCGCAGTTCCGCCGGCTCCTGCGCCGGGGCTACCTGGACGCCGCCAGCCAGGCAGGCAACGGGCTGACCGCTACCTGGGGACCGCAACCAGGCCGCCGCGTGACCTTGCTCGCCATCGACCACGTCCTCGTCGACCGGCGCTGCACGGTGCTGGGCACATCAGCTCACTGGCTGACTGGCAGCGATCACCGCGCGCTCTACGCCGAAGTGCGGCTGCCTGCGCCGGCCAGCGACCCGCTGGCACCGCCAAGCACGACAGTGACCGCGTGAACATCGCCACCGAGACCGTCATCGATGCGGCGCTGATAGCCCGCCTGCTCGAAGAACAGGCCCCGCACCTGGCCGGTCTGCTCGCGACGAAGGTGACCGACGGGTGGGACAACGCCGTGTGGCGGCTCGGCGACGCCCTGGCGATCCGGATCACCCGACGCGCGGTTGCGGTCGATCTGCACCGGCACGAGCAGCGCTGGCTTCCCGTGCTTGCGTCCGAACTTCCGCTGCCAGTGCCAGCGCCGGTGATCGTCGGCGTACCCACCGCCCGGTTTCCCTGGCCCTGGAGTGTCGTGCCCTGGTTCGAGGGCGACGTTGCAGCCCTGACGCCCCCGCTGCCAGCAGAAGCGCGAGCGCTTGGCGCGTTTCTGGCGGCCCTGCACGTGCCAGCGCCGGACGACGTTACGCCCAATCCCGCCCGCGGTGGTCCGCTCGCGTCGCGTCAGGAGTCCGTCACGATGTGGGCCGGGAACCCGCTGAAAAGCGGAGACGAGGCACTGATCGCCGAAGCCGTCGACCTGTTCAGCGCCGGAGCGCTGGCAGCGACCGCGACGGAGCGAGTCTGGATCCATGGTGATCTCCACCCCCGGAACGTGCTGGTTAGCCGGGGACGCCTGGCCGCCGTGCTGGACTGGGGAGATATGACCGCCGGCGATGCAGCCACGGACCTCGCAGCGGTGTGGTGGCTGTTCGATCTCGATGCTCATGGCGAGTTCTGGTCCGCCTATCCCCGGGTTTCGCCAGCCACGTGGCATCGAGCGCGAGCCTGGGCGGCGCTGTTCGGTCTGTCTTTCCTGACCTTCGGGCTTCCAGGCGATCCGACGGTTCCTGATACGCAGGCGCACGAGCTCGGCCGACGCCAGCTCCGACGCGTTGTGGCAGCACAACGACCCCCGTGACGACCGGATCAAGCGCAGAATGCGGTGATCCCGGCGGCCGCTGCGCGCTGCCTTCGGCTAGGCCATGGGCGCGGTGAGTTCCAGCTGAATTCCATCAGGGTCTTCGAACGAGAGCACGTTAATGCCGAACGACGCCAGCGGAGTGATCTCGCCGTGCGCGACCCCATGCTCATCGAACAACCGCACTGCCTGCTCCAGTTCCCCGCGGCCAGCGACGCCGAAGCTGAGGTGGTCAAGCCCGGCCCGGTCAGGGTGGAAACGGTCGGTCGATGGAGCCATCGGGCGCAGACCCATCAGCAAACTGCCGCGGGCCATCACGACGCCGCCGAACAAGATCTTGAACGCCTCCGCCGCTGACGGGTCATCCGGCGGCGGGGACTCCACAACGACCTGGAAGCCGAGCAAGCCGGTGTAGAACTGGCGGCTCCGCTCCACGTCGGTCACTGTCAGCCGCAGGTGATGGATCTCACCTAGGGGAATCTGACCTGGCATGACATCCTCCTCCTGAAGTGCGGCACAGCTGCGCCGCGCGGTCCACTCGCCGACCAGCATTCCCGTCACAATCAGGTGCTGCACCGGCCCGGCAATCACTCAGGCAATCTGTAGCGGACCCGAGGTGAGTAGTCTGCGGTTATGACAGATCTCGCGCCCTTCGGCCGGACCGGGCATGAGAGCAGCCGCGTCATCTTCGGCGCGGCAGCGCTGGGGTCAATGCGGCAAGAACGTGCCGACCAGGTCCTTGCGACGCTGCTGGAGTTCGGCGTCAACCACATCGACACGGCGGCGGCCTACGGCGACTCAGAGCTTCGGCTCGCGCCGTGGCTGGCAGAGCACCGGAGCCGGTTCTTCCTGGCCACCAAGACGGGAGCGCGCTCCGGCGATGGCGCCCGCGCCAGCCTCGAGCTCTCGCTGACCCGCCTCGGCGTCGACTCCGTCGATCTCATCCAGCTCCACAATCTCGTGGAGCCAGACGAATGGGAGGTGGCCCACGGCCCGGGTGGCGCAGTCGAGGCCTTGTCCAGGGCCCGGGACGAAGGGCTTGTCCGGTTCATCGGTGTGACCGGCCACGGACTGCGGATCGCGAGCATGCACCTGCGGAGCCTCCAGCGGTTCGACTTCAGCTCGGTGCTGTTGCCGTACAACTACGCGGTGCTGTCCGATGACGGGTACCGGGCTGACATGGAGACGCTCCTAGCGGTGTGCGAGCAGCGCGGCGTGGCGGTGCAGACGATCAAGTCGGTCGCGCGTCGTCGCTGGCCCGAGGGGGTGGCGCCGCAGTTCAGCTGGTATGAGCCGCTAGCCGATGACGATGCGCTAGCTCGAGCAGTGCGTTACGTGCTTGGCCGCCCGGGTCTGTTCCTCAACTCGTCGAGCGACACCCGCCTGCTCAAGCCGACGCTCAAGGCCGCAGCTGCAGGCGGGCCGGCGCCGACAGACGAGGAAATGGCCGCCGACGTCGGCAGGCACCAGATCGAGCCGCTGTTCGACGGCGCCACGCTGGAGCGGATCTAGACAGTCCACGGCCGCGCCCGGGCGGCTTCGACTGTCATCAGCCGGCGTCGCGGCCGCGGTAGCGCGGGGAGGACTCTTTCAGCTCGCGCAGCATCATGCGCATCTCGGCGATGAGTGTTCCGTCGGCGTCGACAGCTCGGCTGTCGAACCACAGCACTTCAGTCTTCGGCGTCTGGCTGAGCGCGACGACCTCGCCAGTAACGCGGTAGCGGCTGTCCAGGAATACTGGCCCGGACCGGAACCGAATCTCGATCGCGCCAAACAGTCCGACGTGGTCGCCCATCGACGCCTTCGCGTCCTCGACCAGCCGGCTATAGAGCAGTCCCACGACGGTGGAGGGCGCAGCCACCGGGCCTCCCCAAGGCGATGGCCCGGTGTACCAGTCCAGCGGCTCGGTCATGCCACCCTGGCCGATGCGCTGGCGCTGCCGTTCGGCGTCCGGCTCCAGCAGCACGTCGCCGAGCGCGGCGCCCGGACGCAGGCTCGCCAGAATGCGCAGCTCTGCCGGGTCCGCCGGACGCAGGTCACGGCTCCGGAGCGCGGATGGCCCGGCCGGGTTCCCGATCCCTGCCGTTCCCTCGGCTACGACCACGCCGCCTTCGGTCGTCGCCCACGCTCTGGCCTGGACATCGCGCTCGCGCGGCGGTGCCTCGATGAACGCGCGGACTGGCTCGCCGTCGGTGGTCGCATGCCGGAAGTACAGCGACAGGCTGCCGTGCTCGAACCACCCGTCGCCGAACGCGCGGAGTGCTAGCGGCGGGAACTGATCCATATGCACGCTGCCGGCCACGGTACCGCCGCGGAACCCTAGGTGTGTCGCCGTGGCGTCGTCGTGAATGCTGCCGGCCACTCCGGCGGCGAGGTTTCGTGGCCTGCGGACGGGTCCGGACAGTGTCTCGACCGTCATCATTGCCTCCCGGTGCCTGACCAGCGCCGTGACCGATTAAATCGGCCGGCGCCCGGACTCGCAAGATGCCGGCGAGGTGCTAGGCAGGGGACGACGGCGGGGTAGCGGCGGTCAGGGACGGCGCGGATTCTGGCGCCCTGGCCGCGTAGCCGGTGGCTGATTCAAAGGCGTGAGCCACGGCGAGCAAGTCCCAGTCAGCCCGGCGTCTGCCGACGAGCTGAAGGCCTACCGGCAGGCCGGCCGTGGTGAAGCCGGCGGGCACGCTGATGGCCGGGAGTCCCGTCGCCGAGATCAGGTAGGCCGAGGCCATCCAGTCCAGGTAGGTCTGCATCGGCTGGCCGTTGATCTCGTGCACCCAGTCGAGCGTCACATCGAACGGGGCCACCTGGCTGACTGGGCAGGCGAGCACGTCAACGTCGGCGAAGAAGGCGGTTATCTGCTCGGCCAGCCGGGCGCGCAGCACGGTAGCGCGGCTGAGGTCGGCGGTGGTGAGCTCCAGGCCGCGCCGGACGTTCCAGGTCACGTTCGGGCCCACCAGGTCCGGATGCCCGGTCACCAGGTCGGCGCGGAACGTGGCGAAGGCGAACGCGCGGAATGTGCGGAATACCTCATCGGCGCCCGACAGGTCCGGCGCCGCGTCGGTGACCGCACAGCCGAGGTCAGCCAGAACTTGGCGCGCGGGAGCCAGCACCGCCAGCACCTCCGGCTCGACCGGCAGCCCGAGATCGGGGCTCCAGGCGACTCTGCAGCCCGTCAGGTTCCGGTCGAGCAGCGCGCGAATCTGGGCGGGGTCGGTCACGACCGGCGGCGACTGGTCGAGTGCGAGCGGGACCCGGGGGTCTGGACCGGCCAGGACGGCGAGCAGCAGCGCTGCGTCGGCGACCGTGCGTCCCATCGGGCCGGCGACGCCGAGCGTGTCAGCGACGTCCGCGAACGGCCAGCCGGGGACCCGGCCGGGGCTGGGCCGTAGCCCGACGACGTTGCAGAAGCTGGCTGGGTTGCGCAGCGAGCCGCCCAGGTCACTGCCGTCGGCGAGAGCGATCAGCCGGGCGGCCAGTGCTGCGGCAGCGCCTCCGCTGCTGCCGCCGGGACTGCGGCCGTGGTGGTACGGGTTGCGGGTCGCGCCGAAGACAGCATTGACCGTATGCGAGCCCGCGCCGAACTCCGGCACGTTGGTTTTCCCCAGACTGATCGCGCCCGCCTGTGCCATCCTTTGCACGACCAGCGCGTCACGCTGCGGCACGTTGGTCGCGAACAGCGGCGAGCCGTATGTGGTCCGGACCCCGGCGGTGTCAGCCAGGTCCTTGTGCGCTACCGGCACGCCGTGCAGCACGCCGACCTCCCGGCCACTGGCCGTCGCGTCGTCGGCGGCCGCCGCCCGGGCGAGTGCTGTGTCGAATGTCCGGGTGACGATGGCGTTGATGACCGGGTCGAGGGCCTCAATCCGCGCAACGTGCGCCGACACCACCTCACGTGCCGAGACCTCCCGGCGCCGCAGCATCTCCGCGATGGCAACGGCACTCTGCATGCACACGTCAGTCACGCAGCCACCGTAGACGAAGTCCCCGTCACCCAGCTGGACGCCCGACTTATCCGCCGACCGGGCCCGGCATCAGTCCTGGAGCCGGAACGCTAGCTCGGTCTGCCACTTGCTGGTGTCTGGCTGCTGGCCGGGGTCGGTCAAGTAGGATTCCAGACGGCAGCCCCACTTCCGGCCTGCGTCGGTGTCTGATATGTCCCATTCCAGTCCGCCTGCCTGAGCCCAGTCGAGCAGCGCCGAGGTGGCGGCGATCAGGGTTTCGGGAGCCCCGGTATGGGTCAGGACGGCGAACCGGCCGGCGGGCAGGGTCCCGCCCCGGATATCGCCGTCATCGGGTACCGCTGATATGACGGGAACGCCGGCTTCGACCAGAAGCTGTCGTTCCATGTCGATCACGTGGTACCGGAAGAACGGCGGGCCAGCCGGCGCAATGCCGTGAGCACCGAGCCAGCCGAAGATCTCCGGGATACGGTCAGCCACCGAGCCGACCGCGTCCATGGTCACCCATACCGGGATGCCCGCGTACGGGACGGCCGATCGATGCGTAACCTCGGGCGCTACGTCCATGTGGATCTCCTTGTCGGTCAGGCCGCTTGTCTCGGCGCGATTGGTTCCTGGAGCTCGGTCACCCAGTCGTCTGGGCCCTCGGCGAGCCTGAGGGTCACCTCGCGGGCATAACCGAGTGACTGGAATCCGCTGGCATCGATCCACCTGGCCAGCGCCTGGATGCTGGACAGCACGCCATCCATGGGGCCGTGATGGATCAGCGCGGCGGCTGCGGGGATCTCGTCCAGATCGACTACACCGAAGCCCGGCCGGCCGCTAGGCCGCACCGCGATCAGCTCAGCTGGGCTGACGTGGTCATCTAGGATCGATGCCACTTGCCGCAAGGTGAAGCCCAGGTTCTTCAGGGCGACAATCCGGTTCAGCCGGGATAGCTGGCCGGCTCCGTAGAATCGATAGCCCGTGG
>JBAUAR010000261.1:0-13700 GCA_049675875.1 Streptosporangiaceae bacterium | reverse complement strand
CCGACGAGCCGCGTGCTCGTGAGGTCGCGCAGTCGCTGGCGGGACCAAGCGCCTGGGTGCGCGCGGACGTCGCCGACGAGGCCGGCGTCGCTCGCTACGTCGACGTCGCCGTCAGCCACTTCGGCCGGGTCGATCTTCATCACCTCAACGCGGGCATCGCGGGCTCGCTGACCCCGCTCCCCGAGCTGACCACCGAGGAGTTCGACCGGGTCATGTCGGTCAACGTGCGCGGGGTTTTTCTCGGCATCCGGGCCGCGTTCCGCCAGTTCGCGGCCCAGCCACCGGATCCGGCCAGCGAAGCGGGCGATCCCGGCGCCATCGTCATCACCGCGTCCATCGGCAGCCTGCGCGGCAGCGCTGACCTGCTGCCCTATCAGACCTCCAAGCACGCCGTGCTGGGCCTGCTGCACGGCGCCGCGATGTATGGCGGGCCGCTCGGCATCCGGGTGAACGCGGTCGCTCCCGGCATCGTGCCGACCGACCTGTTCGCCGCGACACCCGACGCGCCAGGCGGCAAAGCCGACATGACGCGGCGGGCCAGCACGACACCGCTGCGCCGGGCCGGTACCGCCGACGACATCGCCGCCGTGGTGACCTTCTTGCTGAGCGCGGACGCTGCGTACATGACCGGCCAGGTCGTATCGGCGGACGGCGGGGCCAGCATCGTCAGCTCGGTCCGCCCCTCGGGCGGGGCGGGTGCCTGGGACACCGAGGCCCACGACCGTGCGCTGTACGGCAGGCGCACCCGCCAGCCGGCGGCGCAGCCAGGGCGGCCGCCGCGATGAGCGGACAGCGGATCGGCTTCATCGGCCTCGGCAACATGGGCGGCCGGATGACCCGCCGGCTGGTAGCCGCCGGGCATCCCGTACTCGGCTTCGACCCGGTGCCCGGCCGGGCCGCGGCGGCTGGCGCGATCGCCGCCGCGTCAGTCACCGAGGTCGTGCGCGGCACCGACTGCATCCTGCTGTCCCTTCCCGACAGCTCGGTGATCGAGCCGGTCGTGCGCGGCGACGGCGGCGTGCTGGCAGCCGGACGGCCTGGCCAGGTGGTGGTAGACCTGAGCACCGCGGCGCCGAGCTCAACCATCGCGCTGCACGAGGAGCTGGCGCGGCGGGAGATCGAGTTCCTCGACGCGGGCATCTCCGGCGGCGCCGCAGCGGCCGAACGCGGCACGCTCACCATCATGGTCGGCGGCTCCGCCACCGCGCTGGAGTCCGTCTCCTGGGTGCTGGAACCCATCGCGACCAAGGTCGTGTACATGGGCACGGCCGGATCCGGTCACACCACGAAGGTGCTCAATAACTTCCTCAACGCCGTCAGCCTCGCCGCCACCGCGGAGGTGATGCTCGCGGCCAGAAAGGCCGGCCTGGACCTAAGCCGGGTGCTCGACGTCATCAACGCCAGCAGCGGGGTGAACTTCGCGACGCTGAACCGCTTCCCGCACATCATCCGCGGCGACTACCTGGAGGGCGGGCTGACCAGCGCGCTCATGACCAAGGACGTCAATCTCTACGTGGCCTGCCTCGCCGAGCTTGGCGTGCCGTCGCTGCTGTCGGCCGGCCCCCTCGCCGCGTTCGGCCTGGCCGACAGCCTCGGTTACCGAGATCAGATCAGCAACAGGGTCGTGGACGCCCTCGGCGACCTCGCCGGCGGCGTCCGCCTGTCCGAACCCGACAACGGCTCCGGCCAGTTAGGCGCGTGAACGATGCAGATCGTACGGCGAGACAGCGGCAAGGAAGCGCCTCCCGGGCCACTGACCGAGCACCGGTCGGCGACCTTTACTGGCACGGTGTACGCCGATGCGCTGCTGGACGGTACCGAGGGCGCCGCAGCGACCAGCGTGTTCTTCGCGCCCGGCGGGCGGACGTTCTGGCACTCGCACGAGCACGGCCAGGTGCTGCACGTACTGGAGGGCCGCGGCCTGGTGGCGAGCGAGGGCAACACCCCGCAGCCGATCGGTCCCGGTGACGTTGTCTGGGCGGCGCCGGGCGAGGTGCACTGGCACGGCGGCGGCGCGGAGTCCATGCTGCTGCACCTGGCGGTCTCCCTGGGACGGACGAGCTGGCTCGGCCCGGTGTCCGAGGCGGACTACGGCGCCGGGCAGTGACGGGCCCCGCGGGGGAGCTAGGGGGGTCGTCCCCCGAGGGTTCCCCAGCGATAGTCGGGTTCGTCGGCCTCGGCAACATGGGCGAGCCGATGGTGCGACGGCTGGCCGCAGCCGGGCACGCGGTACGCGGATACGACGTGGCGGTGCAGGCGCGCGCCAGGCTTGCCGATACGGCCGGCGTTACCGTGGCGGCAACACCCGCTGATGTCGCAGCTGGCTCGGACGTGGTGATCTTGATGCTGCCCGACTCAAACGTGGTCGAGCAGGTACTGCTCGGCGAGGGGCTGCTGGATCGGGTCAAACCGCCGACGCTGGTGGTCGACATGAGCTCCTCCGAGCCGGCCAGGACTCGAGCGCTCGCCGAGCGGGCCGCCGGCCAGGGCGTCACCCTCATCGACGCGCCTGTCTCCGGCGGCGTGGTCGGCGCGCGCGACGGCTCACTTACGATCATGGCGGGCGGATCGCCAGCGGCCCTCGCGGCGCTGCGGCCCGTTCTCGGCGTGCTCGGCTCCAAGATCGTGCACGCCGGGGCGGTACCCGGAGCCGGGCACGCCATAAAGGCGCTGAACAACCTCATGTCGGCGGCGCACCTGCTGGTCAGCTCGGAGGCCATGCTGGCCGGACAGGCGTTCGGGCTCGACCCGGCGGTCATGCTCGACATCGTCAACGACTCGAGTGGCCGCAGCGGCTCCACGCAGACCAAGTGGCCGCGCTACATCCTGCCGGCCACGTTCGACTCCGGGTTCAGTATCCGGTTCATGGTCAAGGACATGACCATCGCGCTGCAGCTGGCCGAGGCCGCCGGCACACCCGCGCCACTCAGCCAGGCCGCGGTGGCAGCCTGGACGAAGGCGGCGGAGTCGATGCCGCCAGCCGCCGACCACACCGAGATCGCCCGGTGGCTGCAGCGAGCGCTCGACTAGACGGCGGACTCCAGCGGACCAAAGGGATCGGGCAGATGGCGCTGACAGCCAGGCAGCAGCAGGTCAAGGACGAGTTCATCGCCGTGCGCGGCACCTGGAGCAGCGCGTGGCAGAGCATCCTGGAGCTCGACGCCGACTTCCTGCATGCCTACCTGGAGTGGTCGGCGGTCCCGGTGCGCAAGCACCAGCTCGAGGAGAAGGTGCGCGAGTTTATCTTTATCGCGGCCGACGCTGCGGCGACGCACCTCTACGAACCGGGGATCCGCCAGCACGTCCGCGCCGCACTCGACCTCGGCGCGTCAGCTGCAGAGGTGATGGAGGTTCTCGAGCTGACCAGCACCCTCGGCATCCACGCCTGCAACATCGGCGTCCCGCTCCTCATGGAAGTGCTGGCCGAGGAAGGCATTCGCACCGAGCCCGCGCCCCGCACGCCGCATCAGGAGCAGCTCAAGGCCCAGTTCGTCGCCAGCCGCGGGTACTGGCACGAGTTCTGGGACGGGCTGCTCGAACTTGACCAGGAGCTGTTCGCGGCCTACCTCGAATTTTCTGCCGTGCCGTGGCGCACCGGCGTGCTCCCGCCGAAGGTCAAGGAACTGGTCTACATCGCGTTCGACGCCGCGGCGACGCACCTGTACGTGCCGGGACTGAAGCTGCACATGCGCAACGCTGTCCGGCTCGGTGCGACAGCCGCCGAGATCCTCGAGGTGCTCGAGATCGTCAGCGTGATCGGCATTCACGCCGCCACCGTCGGCGCGCCCATCCTGGCCGAGGAGCTGCGCAACCGTGACGCCCGCGACCTTGACGGCGGCCAAGCCCGTGATGTTGTATGACAAACATACAACTGGCGGGTGATGGGGCGGGCTCCGCTGTGGCGCAGCCGAGGGCGCTGCCGCTCGGCTCTGCCGCGCTCCTCCGGGCGGCCTTCGACGTGCACGTCCACGGACAGCCCGATGTGGTGCCAGGCCTGCAGCTGCGCGGCAGCGACCTGGACACAATCCGGCTGGCGCACGGGTATGGCATCTCGGGCTGGGTGCTGAAGTCGCACCTGTGGCTGACGACCGACCGGGCCCGGCTGCTGCGAGAGCAAGCAGCCGAGATCGACTTCACTGTCTACGGCAGCATCACCCTGAACCCGGTCATGGGCGGATTGTCGGCGACGGTGGTGGAGCTGGCCGCCACGCACGGCGCGCGGGTGGTGTTCCTGCCTACCTGGGGGTCGGCCGCCGACGTAGCCAGGGACGGCTACATAGCGCGGCTACTGGGCGCCGCCGCACCGTCGTTCCGCGGCTACAGCGCGGCGAACGCCATCTCGCTGCTGCGTGCAGACGGACGCCTGTCCAGCGCGGCAATCGAGGTTATCGATGCGTGCCGCGCGCTCGGGCTGTCCCTCGCGACCGGCCACGCCTCGCTCACCGAGAGCCAGGCCGTTGCCGAGTACTGCGCGCAGGCCGGCCAGCGGCTCCTGGTAACGCATCCGCTGCACTACGCGGCCAGCGCAGCCGAGCTGCGCGCCTTCACCGAGCTGGACGCGTACGTCGAGTTCTGCAACGGGCCGTTGCTGCACCCCGACGGTCACCTCACCATCCGGGACATCCACGACGCGATCACGGTGCTCGGCACCGACCGCGCGGTGCTCAGCACCGACGCGTTCTCCCGCTGGGCGCCTCCGCAACCAGAGTGCCTGCGGATGTTCGCCGAGCAGCTGTCCTATCTGGGCTGGTCGCCCGGCGAGCTGCACCGCATGCTAGCCATCAACCCGCGTGCTTTCCTGGGCCTCCCCCAGCAGGTCGCCGATCCGCAGGAAGCCCCGACGCGCATCCCGGAGGAGAGTTGACCGCACGCGTGCCGCGCCTCGACCTGGCCGACATGACCGCAGAGCAGCGCGAGTTCTATGACAAGTACGCGACCGGCGTCCGGGCTTCGGCCGGCACGTCGTTCGCGCTGGTCGATGGCGACGGGCAGCTCATGGGGCCGCCCGCCGTCTGGGTGCTGAGCCAGCCACTGGGCCTCGCGCTGGAGCGATTCGGCTACGCGATCCGCTACGAGCTGGGACTGTCGCGGCGGGCCCAGGAGATCGCCATCCTCATGGTCGCCCAGCTTCGGCACAGCGAATTCGAGAGATTCGCGCACGAGCAGGCTGGCCGCCAAGCCGGGCTGACCGACGCCGACCTGGCGGCGCTCGCGGCGGGCAGCGCGCCGACGCTGCACACGGCCGAGGAGCGGGCGGTGTACGAGGTGACCAGGCGGGTGCTGGACGGGCACTCGCTCACTGCACCGGAGTACGAGGAGCTCGCCAGCACGCTGACCGTGCCGCGGCTATTCGAGCTGGTGACCCTGATCGGCTACTACCTCATGCTCGCGACCCAGCTGGCGGTGTTCGACATTCAGCCGCCGGCCGAGGCTAGCTGAGTCGCGAGCGCGGACCCGAAGGACGGTGCGGTGACTGACTACTCGATCTGGGTGCTGGAGTACGGGTACGTTGACCGCTTCCCGGTGAGCAGCCTGCTCGCTGCGCAGCCCCACCAGGGGCACCGGCGGATGCCGTACTGCTTCGGCCTGGTGCGGTCGGACGAGCACTGCGTCCTCGTTGACACGGGATTCGCAGACGCGGCCGTGCACCAGCGGCTCACCTCCCGATACGGCAGCACCTACTGGAGCTCGCCGGTCGAGATGCTCAGCCGCGTCGGAGTCCGGCCGGAGGACGTCGACTCCATCCTGCTGACGCACAACCACCTCGACCACTCCGGCTGCGTCGCCGACTTCCCCAACGCGCAGGTCTACCTCCAGCAGCGCGAGCTGACGAGATACCAGGACGCGCTGGCCCGGCCGCCCCGGTTCGAGTTCCTGCTCCGGGCCACCGACCCGGCGCTCCCGGCCGAGCTAACCGAGCTCGATCGGGACCTGCGCGTGACCTACGCCAGCGGCTACCTGCCGGTCACAGCCGGGATCGAGCTGCGCCCGGCTTTCGACACCCACACGGCCGGCTCGCAGTTGGCGCTCGTCGAGAACGCTGCGGACGGCCGGTGGCTGTTCGCCGGCGACAACGTGTACGTGTACGAGAACATCGAGGGCCTGCAGGGCAACGGCGTGCTCGAGCCGATCGGCACATCGACGGGCAGCCAGTGGATCTGGCTGGACACGATCGACCGCGCACTGGACTGGGTCGGCCGTGACAGCGCGCGGGTCATCCCGTTTCATGACGCCGAGCTGTTCCGTCGGTTCCCGACCCGCGAGTACGCCGACGGCTTGCACGTCGCGGAGATCAGCCTGGCGGCTGGGCACGACAGCGTGCTGTCGGCACTGGGTGCAGAGAAGGGGGGAGCACCAGGCCATGACTGAGTCACAACCAACGCAGGTCGCCGTGGTGACCGGGGCCGCCGGAGGCATCGGCCGGGCGGTGATCAGCCTGCTGCGCAACCGCGGCTACGCGATCATCGCCGAGGACATCGCCGCGAATGTCGGCGAGCTCGGCGCAGACGAGGGCGTCATCCCGCTGCAAGCGGATGTCGCTTTGACCGAATCGGCGCGCCGCGCGGTGGCCCTGGCCGAGGACCGGTTCGGCCGCCTGGACCTGCTGGTCAACAACGCCGGACTGTTCTTGCGCAAGCCAACAGAGGAATGCACCGACGAGGACTTCGACGCGCTGATGGCGACCAACGTGCGGGGGGCGTTCGTGCACGCACGCGAGTCGCTCGCCTCGCTGGCGCGCACGGGCGGGTCGATAGTCAACCTGGCGTCGATATCCGGCCTGGTCGGCATGCCCGGCCAGACCGTGTACGCGATGACCAAGGGCGCGATCGTCCAGCTCACCCGGCAGCTCGCAGTAGAGCACGCGCACCGCGGCATCCGGGTCAACGCGGTCGCGCCAGGCGCGGTCGACACCGAGTTCGTCGCGAAGGCGCGCGACGCGGCCGCCGACCCCGACCCCGCAGCGAGCCGCGCGATAGCGATCAGCCAGCACCCGCTGGGCCGGATCCTGACACCAGCCGAGGTCGCGGAGGCCATCGTGTTTCTGGCATCACCCGCCGCGAGCGGGATCACCGGGTCGATCCTCAGCGTCGACGGCGGCTACGTCGCCCGCTGACCAGGGATGACCGTGCCAGCCAGCAGGAAGGTCCGGGTCGCGATCATCGGCGCGGGCTTCGGCGGCATCGCCGCGGCGGTCAACCTCCGGAAGCGGACGGCTGCTGACCTTGTGATCTTCGAGCAGGCGGCCAGCGTCGGCGGAACCTGGTGGCACAACCGCTACCCCGGCTGCGAGGTTGACGTCCACTCGCACGCGTACTCGTTCTCGTTCGCCAAGTACGACTGGCCCCGCAGCCACGCCGGCCAGCCTGAGCTGCTGCGATATGCCCGCGATGTGGTCGACCGGTTCGGTCTCGCGGCCAGCCTGCGGCTGAACACCGAGGTGACCCGGGTCCGCTGGCTCGATGCGGAGGCCTGCTACGAGCTGCGCACCGCGCCCCGCGACCCGGGCCAGGCGACGCGGACGGAGCACTTCGACGTGGTGATCTCCGCGGTCGGCCTGCTCAGCGTGCCACGTATCCCGGACTGGCCGGGGCTCGCCGAGTTCGGCGGCGTGGCCTTCCACACCGCGCAGTGGCGGCCCGAGCACGACCTGGCCGGCCGGCGCGTCGCCGTGGTAGGCACCGGCTCAACGGCGGCGCAGATCGTGCCGGCCCTGGCCGATAAGGCAGCGCGGCTGTATGTGTTCCAGCGCGAGCCCGGCTGGATCGAGCCGAAGCTGGTGAAGACATTCAGCCCGGCAGAGCGCTGGGTCTACCGCCGCGTGCCCGGCGCCCAGCGGGCCCACCGCGGCTGGCTGTTCTACAAGGCCATGCAGCGCGGCAAGGCTTTCGACGCGAGCAGCCGCCGGCAGGCAGAGCGCCGGGCGAGCTGCGTGGCGTTCATCCGGTCGGCCATCGCCGATGAGACGGTGCGGCGGCACGTCACGCCTGGCTACCCGTGGGGGTGCAAGCGGGTCGTGCTGGCGTCCGGCTACTACGAGGCGCTGAACCGGCAGAACGTGGAGCTGGTCCCGCACGCGGTGACCGCGGTCACGCCGGCCGGTGTCATCGATGACACCGGCGCGGAGCGGGCCATCGATGTGCTCGTGCTGAGCACCGGTTTCCAGCCGACCAACTTCCTCGCGACCCTCGACGTCAGCGGCATCAACGGGGTCAGCTTGCGGGACGCGTGGCGGTCCAGGGCGGCCGCCTTTCTGGGCATCACCGTGCCCGGCTTCCCGAACTTCTTCATCCTGTACGGGCCGAACACCAACGGCGCCGGCTCCATCATCGCGCAGCTCGAGCGCCAGGCGGAGTTCGCCGCCCGGGCGGTAGCCCGGCTTGAGCGCGGCCGGTGGCAGTTTGTCGACACCGACCGCGCGGCGGAGCGCCGCTACGTTGCGTGGATCGACCGACAGCTCGCCGCGCACGCCTCGGCCATGAACTCCGGCTGCACGAACTACTACCACGACGAACACGGGGCCAACATCACCCAGTGGCCGGGCAGCCACCTGAGGTACCTGCTCGTCGTCAGGCTGCTCGGACGGCGCGGTCTGCGCCCCGGCCGCCTGCCAGCAGATAACGCGGCGAGCTGAGCGGGCTAGCTGAGCGGGCTAGCTGACTGGGCTCGCCACGCCGGCACCATCGGGCGCAGCACCATCGGGCGCAGCACCATCGGACGCAGCACCATCCGGCGCGACGCCGTCGTGCGCCACACCGTGGTGCGCCGCACCGTCGTGCGCTGCGGCGGTCTCGGCGCGGAACTCGTCCAGGACCTTCGCCGCGATCCGAAACGCCTCCAGCGCGGCCGGCGCTCCGCAGTAAGCCGCCGTCTGCAGCAGGACCTCCTGGATCTCGTCCTCGGTGCAGCCATTGCGTCGCGCCCCGCGCACGTGCACACCGAACTCGGTCATCCGGTTGAGTGCCGTCAGCATGCCCAGGTTGACGAGGCTCCGGGTGCGCCGGTCCAGGCCGGGCCGGGTCCACACGTCTCCCCAGCAGGTCTCGGTGACGTATTCCTGGATCGGCCGGGTGAAGTCAGTCATGGCCGCCAGGGCGGTGTCTACGTAACTCGCGCCGAGCACCTCGCGGCGTAATGCCAGTCCACGCTGCAGGCGCGCCGGCTTTCCATCGCCCATTACCTTGTCCCTCCAGCACTCGATGGAGACGGTATGGCGCCGCGCCGCACCTTCCGCGGTACCCGTCATTCCTGGCTGTCACTACGCGTGCTCGACAAGCGTCTGATCATCATACAATTCGGTGGCCGCGATGCCTACCTCGCGAGCGCGGGCGGTGCCGGCGCGCGCGCGACTACGCGCCGTCCTGCTCGGCCAGCGCTTTCAGGCCCACCCGGCCTGCCTGCTCGACGTGCCTGCTGCAGGCACGCGCGGCGGCGTCGGCGTCATCCGCCAGCACCGCATCGACGATCGAGCGCAGCTCGCCGATGCTCTCTGCTGGCCGGCCGGGGACCGAGAGCGAGAGCCACCGCAGCACGCTCACCCGCGCGTGCAGTCCGGCGACCACGGTGCGGAGGGCGTCGTTGCCGCCACCTTCGAACAGCACGTCATAGAACGCGTCCTTGGCTGCCAGCACGGGCGCGCCCTTGGCCGCCAGCCGCTCGATCCGCTGCAGGGCCCGGATCAGCGCCGCGCGCTGGGCCTGGTTGGCGTTCTGTACGAACAGCCGTCCCGCCAGCGCTTCTAGCGCCGACCGGACCTCGTACAGCTGCCTGGCTTCCTCCGCGCTCACGCTCGCGACCACGGTCCCCTTGTTGGGGATCGCGGTGACCAGGCCCTCGGCCGCCAGCTCGCGCAGCGCCTCGCGGACGCTGGTGCGCGATACGCCGGTGAGCTCCACGAGCTCGCGCTCGATCAGCCGCTGGCCGGGCGCGAACTGCCGCTCGATAATTGCCTGCCGCAGATTTTCCAGCACCTGTGCGCGCACTGGCGCGGGCGTACGCTCGACGCGCAATGCGCTTGCGACGTCAACCAGCCCTTCCTCCCGATCCAGCCGGCCAGCTTCACCTACCGGGATGCTACCCGGCCGACCGCACAGCTAGATTGTATGCTCATCACACGAATGATGGAAAGCGCGCGTCGGCCGCGACAATCGATTGGCGGGGAACGGCATACACACGCGCCGCGGCCGTCCGCCAGGCCGCGGTCACCGGTGTTGGCGCCGCCACTGCCTGCTAGCAGGCCACGGGAACTGGCACCGGTCAGCTGCCGAAAGGATCGGGAGAGCAACCGCCGCGGAAGCGTGACCTGCCGCGCCGTTACGAGCGGTCCTGGTGCCGCCGCACCTTCACAAAGGCCGGCGACGATGACCACCCACCCCAGCAGCGCCCACCCTTGCGCAGCCACCTAATGCTGCCTAGTCAGCACGAAGCCGGCCCGCAGTAGCGTGGCAAGGACGTCCACGGCTGCTAGCCATAGGAGCCGCGGATCCCAGTTGCGCCGCTTCAGCCGCTGGCCCACGGAGCGAGTGTGCCCCGCCGGGGAGCACCTGGAAGGCAGTGAGCTGCGCGCCGGTAGCGGCGCGTCTCAGGCGGTCGACTAACTAACAGAGCCTCAGCGGGTCCGGTTCTCCTTGAGCGAGGCCGCGATGGCGTCGAGATCCTCGGTAAGGATGCCATTCTCCTGCACGCAGCGGACGAGGCCCTGGTCAGTGACCACCCTCATCGCGGCTGTGACTGGCAGCCACCGGTTGCGTCCCGCTCGCGGCCACCGCCTCCGCCCACTGCAGGTCTGCCTTGCCCGATGGGCTGCGCCGCACACCGTCGACAAACACTACGGTTCGCGGCTTCTTGTAGTCGGCCAGCCGACCAGCCACGTACTGGCTCAGCGCGTCCGCGGTGAGCTCGCCGTCGGTCACTGGCGCCACTACTGCGCCGACGCGATGTCCGAAGCGCTGGTCAGGCAGCCCCACGACGAGCGCGTCGCGCACCCCCGGGTGCTCGACGAGCACCTGCTCGACCTCCTCGGCGAACACCTTCTCGCCGCCGGTGTTGATGACTCGGCTGTCGCGCCCGTGGAAAGTTATCGAGCCGTCGGTATCGACCGAAGCAAGGTCGCCGGGGACGACCCAGCGCCGTCCGCCGAGCATCCGGAACGTCTGCGCGGTCTTGGCGGCGTCACCGAGGTAGCCGATCTCGTCACCGGCGGGAGCGGCGAGCACGCCCACCTCGCCGGAGCCCGGCACCACGTCGCGGCCAGCCTCGTTAATCACCCGGGCGCCGGGCATCAGCAGGAAGCGCGAGGTCACCACGTCGTCGCCGCGGCGTGTCTCGCAGATCGCGAACGGGCCGCCCTCCGACGCCGCGACCATGTCCCGGCACACGAAGTCTCCGTGCGCGAGCAGGCGCCGCTTGACATCGGCGCTCCACGTCACGCCGACGCTGAGCATGCGGCGCAGGCTGGACATGTCATACGGCCGGCCGTCGCGCGCTGCCCGGTCCAGGGCGTCGGCCAGCGGCAGCGCGAAGACATCGCCGACGATGGAGACGGTGTCGACGCGCTGCGCCGCGACGGTGCCCGCAAGTTCGTCGGCGTCATAGGACCGGCCGGTCAGGTAGACAACCCGGCCACTGGCCAGCAGCGCGCCGAGGCTGGTGTACATGCCGGTCGCATGCATCAGCGGCGGCGCCGGCAGGCAGACGATCTCGTCCCCGCGTTCGGTCAGTCGCTGCGTCACCGACCGCAGCGCGGTCAGCGAATCCGGCAGCGGCTCGCCGACGAGCCCGAAACCGTTCCCGGCGGCGACGGCGAACAGCCACTCGTGCGTGACCAGCACGCCTTTGGGCTGGCCGGTGGTGCCTCCGGTGTAC
Organism: Streptosporangiaceae bacterium; assembly: GCA_049675875.1. Lineage (GTDB taxonomy): Bacteria > Actinomycetota > Actinomycetes > Streptosporangiales > Streptosporangiaceae > JAJYUU01. Next base: position 1,838 of record JBAUAR010000261.1, on the reverse strand, counting down.
ATAAGCCAGTGGTCCACGCCGCGCTCGGTCCGCGGCAGCAGGCCGGCGGCGGCGATCACCGCCTCGTACGCCGCGCGCTCTCGACCGTCCTGGCGGTCGTCCTGTCCGCCGACCTCGATGAGCGTGCGCAACTGGTCGGACCCCTGCTGGGCCTCGACAACGCGCGGTGCTAGCGACGCGTCGACGACGGCGCCGACAACGTGTGCGTCGTCGAATAGGTGGCGCATCTCAGCGGCCCGGTACCGGTAGTTGACGTTGACCGGGATGGCCCGCAGCTTCAGGATCGCGAATACGCTCTCGATGTACTCGATGCCGTTATACAGCGCGACGGCTACCCGGTCCTCAGTTCCGATGCCCTGGCTCGCCAGGTATGCGGCGAGCCGTGCCGCGCGCTCGTCGAGCTGCTGCCAGGTCCGGTCGCGGTCCCCGTGGGTGATCGCGATCCGATCAGCGCGCACGTCCGCCACGGTTTCCAGCACCGTCGCAAAGCTCTCCCGCACGGCCGCTACCGCCCTCTCCGCCGGCCCGCCCGCCGGGGCTGCCCGCCGGTGCCACGGCAAGCTCAGTCAACTGGTGCCCATGCCAGGCGTCAACAGGTGACCGACGGCTGCCGCCAGCCGCCAAGCGGCTGCGAGCCAGCGTCAGCCCGTTCCCTCTGGATGTCTCATCCGCGGGCTCGCCGCCGCCAGGCAGGCAATGACGTCATCATCGCTCGTCTGGGAGAAATCATCATAGAACTGACTAATGGAATGGAAGGTCGCGGGCGTCGTCACGCTGACGAGCAGGTCGGCTTCCGCGCCGATCCGCGACTGCCAGCCGTCCGGCGCGACCGGTACCGCCAGTACGACCCTGGCCGCGCCCAGCGTCCTGGCGATGCGGCAGGCGGCTACGGCTGTCGAACCCGTGGCGATGCCGTCGTCGACGATCACGGCCGTCCGGCCGGGGAGCGGCAGCCGGGCCCGGTCGCCGCGATAGCGCCTGGCCCTGCGGTCGACCTCGGCCCGTTCGCGCGCCTCGACCGCGGCCAGCTCCGGCTCGGTCACGGCAGCCTCCCAGATCACTGCCGGGTTGAGGACGCGCACGCCACCCTCGCCGACCGCGCCAAGCCCCAGTTCGGGCTGGAATGGCACGCCAAGCTTGCGGACCACGATGACGTCGAGGGGCGCGCCGAGCGCCCTCGCGACCTCGGCTGCGACGGGGACTCCGCCCCGCGGCAGGCCCAGTATCACGAGGGGCTCGTCACGCAGGTCCCATAGCCGCGTGGCCAGCTGTCGCCCGGCGTCGGGTCGGTCGGTGAAGACCATGGGATCCCCCTCTCGCCCACTCAACCAGATGGCGCGCCGGGCCGTGTCGCGCGGGTCCGGCGGGCTCGGATCGGCCGGCTGATCTCGTTGTGAGCCGATAACAAGCGCTGCAGACCGGGTCGCACCCGCCGACGGCGGGGGAAGGCTACGAGCAGCTTGCGTCGCCATCCGGGGCGGAGACCGGCGCGCCCCGGATGACTGCGCCGACGACCAGGCTGACGGCGGGTGTGATAGATTCATAATCATATGCGCAACTATTCATGTGACGGTGCGACGGCCCGCCAGGCGGCTGGCCGTGAGCCCGCGCAGCACCCGGACCACGGCCGCCGCGACGCGGTCGGTGCCGGGCACTCACACTCGCCGGGCCCGGTCGCCGATCGTCGCTACCTGCGGGCCGCACTGGGGCTGCTGACGGCGTTCCTGCTCGGCGAAGTGGCGACCGCGGTGACGTCGGGGTCGCTTGCGCTGCTGTCGGACGCCGGCCACATGCTCGCCGACGTTGGCGCCATCGCGGGATCGCTATGGGCGATCCGG
>JBAUAR010000260.1:0-3627 GCA_049675875.1 Streptosporangiaceae bacterium | reverse complement strand
CCTGGCTCGCCGCGCAGCCCGCTGCGTTCCGGGACGGAATCGAGGTCGTCGCGATGGACGGGTTCACCGGATTCAAGACCGCTACCGCCGAGCAGCTGCCCGAGGCGGCCACGGTGATGGACCCCTTTTATCACGACCTCCCGGTTATGCCGACCTCGAGGATGGCGGGCCTGCTCAGCTGGTGGTGTGAGCATCGGAGGTCGGCATAACCCGGGCGTTGTCATAGGTTCTGGAGGAAGGCCAGAAGGCTGTCGTCCGGCGGCTTGTAGCGGCCGGGGCCGGTGGCGGTGGGAGCAGTCCGGTCGAGTGCGCGCTGCTTGATCTCCATATCTGCGTGCAGGTAGATCTGGGTAGTCTGAGGGCTTTCGTGACCAAGCCACAGCGCGATGACGGTGCTGTCGATGCCTGCGGCCAGGAGCCGCATTGCACATGTATGTCGCAGTGTGTGTGGGGTGATCGTCTTGGTTGCCAGGCTCGGGCAGGTCGCGCTGGCGGTCGTCGCATGCAGGGTCAGCCGGGTGGCAACCGCGTCCCGGCTCATGCGGGTTGCGGATCGGGTGGGGAACAGGAACTGGCTTGCCGGTGGCAGCGTCGCGATGTAGCGGCGCAGGATCGCGGTGGTCGGGCGGTCCAGCGGCGTGATGCGGTTCTTCCGGCCCTTGCCCTGGCTGGCGACATGGGCTGCGTTTGCGAGGTGGATGTCACCGGGACTGAGCCCGGTCAGCTCCGAAACCCGCAGCCCGGCGGTGATGGCCAGCTGCAGCATCGCGTGGTCACGCCGCCCGGCCCGGGTAGCTGGGTCGGGTGCGGCCAGCAGCGCGTCGGCCTCGCCCTGGGTCAGGTAGGTCAGGTCAGCGCGGCGGTGCCGCTTGGACGGGATGGCCATGATCTGGCTGATGCCGGCCGCGTGCTCGGGATGACAGAAGGCGGCGTAGCCGAAGAACGAGTGGATCGCCGCGAGCCGGGCGTTGCGGGTGGCCACGCTGTTGCCCCTGCCGTTTTCGAGGTGGGCGAGGAAGTCGCTGACGGCTGGTGCGGTCACCGCCGACAGGTCCAGGCTGTGCGGGGGCGTGCCGGTGGTGCCGGCCAGATGCCGCAGGAACATCCGCCAGGTGTCGCGGTAAGCCGCGACGGTGTGCGGGCTGGCGCCGAGCTGCCCGGTGAGCCGGGTGGTGAAGAACGCCTGCAGCGTAGGCGCCAGGGCCGTCATGGCCGCCTGCCTTCGCGCCCTTGGCCGGCCGCCTTGATGCGTTCGGCCGCTGCTGCGAGCAGCTCAGCGGTTCCGGTCAGGTACCAGTAGGTATCCCTGGGATCGGTGTGACCCATCCAGGTCGCCAGGACTGGCAGGACTGCCGCGGGATCGGCGCCGGAGCGGTAGGCGTCGAGCATGACTGACACCGCGTAGGAGTGACGCAGGTCGAACAGGCGAGGCCGGCACGCCGACGACCTTGCGTGCAGTCCCGCGGCCTGGGCCAGCTGACGGAACATGGGGTGCACCACCTGCGCTCGCAGCCTGCGTCCGCTGGTGGAGACGAGCAGCGCCGGGCAGGTGCTCGCAGGTAGCAGCCGGTCACGGTCAGCCAGGTAGCCGGCCAGCCCGGCGGCCACGGTCGGGTGCAGCGGCAGCAGGCGGACCTTGCCGTACTTGCCGGTCACGGTCAGCGTGCCGGCCTGCATGTCCAGGTCGGCCAGGTTCAGGCCGATCGCCTCACCGGTGCGGATGCCGGTGGCGGCCATCAGCGCGATCAGCGCGCCCATCGTGGCCGCCTTTATCGCCGGGCGCAGCGCCCTCGCAGCCTCGAGCAGGGCCGTGATCTCGGCCCGGCTGTAGATATAGGGTGCCGACCGGGTCGGCCTCGCCGGCAGCAGCCGGCCCGGCGGGACCTGCACCGAGGGATCCTGAGGGCGTGCCCAGCGGGCAAAGCAGCGCACTGCTGACAGCCGCAGCGCCTGTCGCCGTTGTGACCCTCCGGCCGAGGTGGCGAAGTCGAGGGCGTGCTCGACCGTGAGCGCGCTCGCGCCGGCAGCGTCGAGGTAGTCGGCGAATGCGGCCAGGATCCGCTCGTTGTCGACGAGCTGGTAGCCCAGCGCCCGGCGCACCGCGAGGTAGTCGGCGATCAGGCCGCGCAGGCCGGTGTTCACCGTGCACCTGCCGCGGCCGGCCATGGACGGGCCAGCTGCGCAAGCCTGGCCTGATTTGTCTTGGCGTAGATGACGGTCGTGGCGACGCCCGCATGCCGTAGCAGCTGGGCGACTTCCTCCAGGCTGGCACCGGCGTTCAGTGTCGCGGTTGCGGCCGAGTGACGCAGCCGGTGCCCGTGCACGGTGCCCAGGCCCGCCCGGTCAGCAGCACGGCCGACCACGCAGCTGACGCTCGACGGGCGCAGGCTAGTGAACGGGGCCGTCACCGTGACGAACACCGTCCGGGTGCCGGCCGCCGGGCGGCGGCCCTCCGTTAAGTAACGGACCAGCGCCTGGCCGACATCGGCTGGCAGCGGCATCCGGTCAGTTCGGCCGGCCTTGCCTCGCACCGTGATCGTGCCGCCAGGCCAGTCGATGTCGTCGAGCAGCAAGCCGGCCACCTCAGCGCAGCGCAGCCCGAGCCGGCTCATCAGCAAGATGATGGCCCGGTCGCGCCGGCCGGCCGGGCTCGTGATGTCGCAGGCCGCCAGCAGCGCTGTGACCTGCCTGGCCGGCAGCGCTTTCGGCAGGCCGGCCAGCCGCCAGGACGCCACCGGCGGCACCACCCCGGTCAGGTCCGCGGGCATGACGGCCTCGGCGTGCAGGTACCGCAGCAGGGAGCGGATCGCGCAGGCGGTCATCTGCGCGGACTTGCGTGACATCGCCGGCAGCCGCAGGGCGAGGAACCGGGCAACTTCCGCCGCGGTCACCTCGCCGGCCCGGCAGGCACCGCCAGTGCACAGGACTTCCCTGGTGAACGGCCGGGCCCAGTGCTGGTAAGCGGTGATAACCGGCCCGGTCAGCGCCCGGCGGCCGGCCAGGTAACGGCCGAACTCTGCCAGCAGGACATCGGCTGGCGCCGTGCTCACCGCCGGCGCCCGTTCTGGTGGCACCACGCTCAGACGGCGCAGCGCGCCCAGCGCCGGGGCCAGCGCCCGCAGCGTATGAAGCTTCGCGTAGCTGCACCGGCGCTCGAGCAGGAACTGGTCGACCATCTTCGGTGTCAGGTCACGCCCGCTCGCGCCGCGGGCCTCCAGCCACCTCGACAGGTGAGCCGCCAGCTGCAACTGGTTCGTAGCTGACGTGCGCGTGTACCCCAGCGCGGCGAGCTCGCTCGCCAGTGCCGGCGCGTATGGGGCCAGCGGCCCGGAAAACCTCACCCGCGATGGATCAGGAATGCTGTGCACCTGCGTCTCCTCTCCCAACACCAACGGAGAGAGGAACGCTGGCACGGCCCTGCCTGTCACGCTGCCGTTATGCCGACCTCCGATGCTCACACCACCAGCTGAGCAGGCCCGCCATCCTCGAGGTCGGCATAACCGGGAGGTCGTCATAAAAGGGATCCATCACCGTCACCGCGTCGGGGAGTTCTTCGGCAGCAGCGGTCTTGAACCCGGTGAACCCGTCCGTCGCGACCACCTCCACGCTGTCGCGCCAGGCCTGCTC
>JBAUAR010000259.1:0-1537 GCA_049675875.1 Streptosporangiaceae bacterium | reverse complement strand
AGGCATGTGTCAGACCTAAGCCTACAGTGCGTGTTTTTCTAGGGGTTAGGGTGCAACGCTTGATTTTCGTCGGGCCGCCTTGGCCACGGGCCGTTAGCTGAAATTAGCCTCTTCGCGGAACGCCCAGCTCCGGCCGGCCGGAAGCTCACTCGGATCCACCGGCACCGCCAGGTCGTCTGGCCGTGGCCCGATACGGTCTGCCACGGCACGCAGCTTACGCCAGTCGGCGTGGTAGACAGCGACCGCATTCTCGCCGAGAATCTGCCGCGTCTCGTTCTCCGGCACCGACCAGAAGGTGTTGCGCAGCGCCGCTCGGGTGTCGGGCCATGTCCCTTCGCAGTGCGGGTAGTCCGCACCCCAGAAGAGGTTGCCGAGGCCGATCTCGTGCCGCAGCTTGACTTCGAAGGGGGCAAGGAAACTGCCGCTAAGAAAGCAGTTTTCCTTCCAGTACTCACTGGGCGCCCGCAGCGTCTCGATCGGGTCGGCGTTGTCTTCCGCGTAGATGGTCGACGGCCATTCCGGAGAGATGATCCCGCCCACGTCAGCGGGGGCCTCCTGAACCTTGCGGTTGTGGTAGAGCGAGTCGAGGTGCCTGATCATGCCCGGCGCGAAGTCCACCCGCTGCTCGGTCATGACTAGCTTCAGGCCAGGAAAGCGCTCGAAGACGCCGCCCAGGATCAGCTGAGTGAGGCCGCGGTTGCCGTACCAGTGGAACTCAGACAGGTAGAGGAGGTTCATCCCGCGGGTATTCCTGGCGTAGGGTGCGCTGGCGCCGGCGTGGGTGACCAGGGTGGCGCCGACTTCTTCGCAGGCCGCCCAGAACGGGTCATAACAAAGATTGGTGTAGGGCTCGTAGTCCTCGCGGGGCGCGTGCAGGTTGACCACGTGGAGACCGCGCTCCGCCCCCCAGTACAGCTCGCGAATTGCCGCCTCGACATCCCAGATGGGAATCTGCATGACGCCGAGCAGGCGCTCGGGCGCGGGCGTGATGTAATCCGAGAGCCAATGGTTCCAGATGCGGTACGACACTTCGCGCAGGTGCCGGTCCTTCTTCGGCCCGGCGTTCCAGCCAAAACCGACCCACGGCAAATCTGTGTCGTTCTGTCCCCCGGCTAGGATCACCTGGGCGGCGATGCCGTCGGCGTCCATGTCGCGGAGGCGTACGTTCACGTCGTAGTGGCCGGCGCACTCACGCGTCTTGCCGAGTTGGTCGAGCGACAGGTCGGAGACCGTCCCTTTACCCGCCGCGATGCGCTCGCGGGCCGCGGCTACCTCGTCGTCGTGCTTTTTGGCCAGAGCATCCTGCTCCTTGCAGACGGCGTCGAATTGCTCGAGGTACTCCGCCGGGCAGTACGCCCGCAGATACGTGGAGGGCCGGGGACCTGCATGGTCGTCGGCCGAGACAATCATGTACGGTCGGCCTTTCGTGGCCTCTGCCCGGGCAGCGGGCCCATCCGTCAGCAGGTCGCTCACTGCGCTAGCTCCATTCCCTACCTCCCGCGTACTGCACGATCTGGGTGCGCGTCAGGTTGTCGAC
>JBAUAR010000258.1:0-6677 GCA_049675875.1 Streptosporangiaceae bacterium | reverse complement strand
GCCGCAGGCAGCACGCGGGCCGGGCGGCAACCGGCCTGCCCCACAGCCGGGACCGCCGGCCCGAACGGCGATGCTGAGCCTGCAGCGGGTCGAGCCGCTCTCGGTGATGAAGTTCAGCTCCCTGATTTCACTGGTCGGCTTCGTCGTCCTGTTTGTGGCGGTCGCGCTTGTCTGGTACGCGCTGTCCAAGCTCGGGGTATTCACCAAGATCGAGCAGACGATCGGCCTGGTCACCTACACCAAGAACCATCCAGGGTCGAACGCGGCGGCATGGTTCAGCGCGAAGCGCGTGCTCGGCTACACCGCGCTGATCGGCGCCATCAACGCGATCCTGTTCACCGCGCTGGCCACGATCGGTGCGGTCCTGTACAACCTGGTCACAAGCCTCACCGGGGGCATAGAGGTCACGTTGAAAGAGACCGACTGAGCAGGACGTTCCGGCTTGCGGTAACGTAAGCCGGCGGGCGGCCGGCCTGGTCGGCGTCGCTGCGGGCCTGTGGCTCAGACGGTTAGAGCGCTTCCCTGATAAGGAAGAGGTCGGAGGTTCAAGTCCTCCCAGGCCCACCCGGAGTCTCTGCAGGTCAGAGGGCTGTTTCTCGTGATGATAGCGATCATGAGGAGCGGCCTTCCTTGCGTTCGTCCGTCAGGTCGTCGGGCACTTGCTGGCCTGGGAACAGATGGAGGTCGACGGCAGCTGGTGGGTGTGGTGCTCATGGGTCCAGCGGTCAGGCGGCAGACCTGTTCACAAGGTTGTGCAGGTGCGCGCGGCGGTGCTGCAGCCGCTTGACGACCCGGACGCCTACCAGGGCGTGCCGCGGTGCGTGCGCGGCCGCGACGGCCTCATCCGGCCATGGTCGGGCGAGATTGCCGGCTAGCCGTGGGGAGCGTGCAGCGGCCCGGCTGGTCAGACTTCCTGGCGAGCCGGCACCGCGGCGTTGACAGCAACAGCAGCCTCCGCCGCACGCTCCCAGATGCCCCAGGGGCTTCGCACTGACGGGCTGTCCGTCGCGAACGCGCGCCGGCTGCGTGGCATAGACGGCCGCGAGTGGCGCGTGCTTTACATGCAGCCGGCGGGGGAGTTCTGAGCGTCCACCGCGCGTGACGTCATCCCCGAGAGCGCGTCCCGCGTCGTCATCACAAGAGCTGGGGGCGCAGCCGTGCACACTTTCGGGCTCATCGCCGTGATCATCGTCGTCGTCGGCATTCTGCTCAAGCTGATGCGCTGATGAATGGCGCAGGAACCCGCGATTGCGAGATCGTCTGACAGCCACATCACGACTGCAGAGGGCCACCTTCGGCTGACCCTCGTCGCGTTTCCGACGGCGGGGTCCGGCCATGCGGTCCAGCCGCAGATAGGCAGCCCGCGGCCCGCAAAATAGGCAGAACTGCCCATGCGTCACTGTGGCCTCACTGGCTAGCGTTCTGATCGCGTCGATTCATCGAGGCGAGCGGACCCGCCGGGACCTTCCTCCCGGCGGGCTGCTGCATCCGCGCGGAAGGGCGGGGACTATGAACAAACGACTCGGACTGCTGGCTGCCGGGGGCCTGGCCGTGGCCTTGGTGGCCGGCGGTGGCACCGCGCTTGCCGCCAGTACCGGCGGCACTGCGCTGGCCGCCAGTACCGGCGGCCCGGAGAACTCCGCGGGCCTGATCACCGGCTGCTACACCAACGCCGAGGTCAGCGGTTCGCACGCCGTGGTTCTGCAGGACGGCGGGACAACCTGCCCGAAGGGCACGTCAGCCATCTCCTGGAACGAGCAGGGACCGGCGGGCACGAACGGAACCAACGGCAGTGACGGAACCAACGGAACCAACGGAACCAACGGAACCAACGGAACTAACGGAACCAGCGTCACCACCGTCACGACCGCGCCCACGGCCGGCGACCCCTGCCCGGCCGCCGGTGACGCAGAAATCGTGCTCACCGGCACCGGCGCGGCCGGTAACGGCGAGGTCTGGAACTGCACCTCGTCCGGCTGGCAAGACAGCGGCGACAGCATCGCCGGCACCAACGGCACCAACGGGGCGCCCGAGGAGCTCACCTGGACCTACACCTGCCCGGCAGCTGGTTGCAGTGACGCTGAAAGCGGCACGGGTGTCATCCCGGCTGGGGCCTTGATCACACCCATCTCGCTCAACGTGAGCCCAGATACCTGCCCAGGAACCGACTGGGAGCTGGTCGCGGTCGGGCAGACCGGGGCGGTCTCGGACCACGCCCTCGCCCAGGCAACTTACGGGGACGTGCCGGTCACCTTCACCCCGCAGCCGGGGACCACGACGCTCACGCCCTCCACTGTCGGTGCCGGCGGCGACGGGCCCCTGACGATCCACTTCGGCCCGAATGTGGCCTGCACCGGGTCAGCCACCATCACCTTCACCTTCAGCATCTCCTTCGCATTCAGCCCGTCCCAGACGACCTACAACTAGGACATGCGGCAGTTAGCCAGATAGATGCGGCATCGGCTAGGCAAGGCCGCGGTGACAGCGGCCTGCCTAGCCTTCCGTGCATGGTGGCGATCTGGCGGTTCACTGTCGCGACAGCGTCATCCGGCCCTCGGGCCGGGAGATCCGGCCGTTCCACCAGTCGCAGGTTCCGCGACGTGTGCGCGGCCGTGACGGCGTGATCCGGCCATGGTCGGGCGAAATCATCTGAAGGGCAACCGTGTCAGCCGTCTCGCAGCGTATTACGAGTACATGTACCCGGTCCCGTACGGGGACACCGCCACCTTCGGCCTGGGGTCCGGCGCTGCGGCCGGCGACACCGTTACCTTCACGGGCACGGCGTGCACCTCCGCGGCAGCCACGGTCACCGCCGATACATGCTCGTTCCCGCTCACCCAGGCGAGTAACGGCACCGGCCCGATAGGGCCGTTCGGGACCACCATCCTGAGCGAGCCCGCCGGCAACACCTAAACCCACGGCAAGTCCCTGACCATCAGCTCACGACCATGAGAAGTGAAAGGCCCCGCCCGGCAACATGCTGCCGGGCGGGGCCTTACTCCTCTGGCAGTCAGACCCGGTGGCCGACCCGGAATCCGCCCGGCAGCCGCACCGAGGCGTACGGCCCGCGCACCGAGCTCCAGTAGAAGTTCGGGGCCAGGCCATGGGCCTTGCGGTAGCGGTGGTGGACATGCCCCGCGCCCAGGTGGAACGCCAGGTATGCGGCGACGATGACGACGATGACAGTGATCATGGCTTTTCCTAGAGGCTGTTCAGGAACGATGCGAGTGACCCGGCGGCCGACTGCAGGCCATGCGCGGCGTGGCTGACGAACCCGGCCGCGCCGGACGGGTCGCGCCGCAGGCAGAACACGGCGAACGCGATGAGCGCCCAGCCGGCAACCCGCCTACCCATGACGGCGCTCCAGCGCAGCCCGGTCCTTGTGCCGGGTCAGCGGCACGTCCTGGCGGGCGGCTGTCTGACAATCCGTCCTGATCGCTGTCACGGAAACCGGGCCGATGGCCGGCCGCCTGGTGCTGTCCACGGCACGCGGTTCGAGCCGCGCATACGTCACGATCGGCCGCCGGTCCTCGACTCGTGGCCGCATGGCCCGCTGGTGATGCAGCACCAGCGCCAGGCCGCCGAGCCTTGCTACCACGACCGCAGCGACGGCCGACAAGACCATCACCATCACGTCGTGGACGACTTCCGCGAACGCGCCCGACGGCAGGAGCGCTACTTGCGCTGAGAGATCGTGGGGGGTGCTGAGAGCTAAAGTCGCAGCTCAAACCCAATGCGGCAGCGCTGACCTTGGGTGTCCGTCTTCCCTGATAAGGAAGAGGTCGGAGGTTCAAGTCCTCCCAGGCCCACACAGCAAACTTGCAGGTCAGAGGGCTGTTTCGCGTGACTGCTCCGGTCATGAGGAGCGGCCCTCCTTCACGTCCTGCGCCACAGGTGCGCCAGCGCGCTTCGACCACGATTCAAGCACCCTGCTGTGCGCATCGGGCGCAAGGTGGGCGTACCTCTGTGTCGTTGCGAACGACTCGTGCCCGAGGAGCGCCTGGACGTCATACAGCGGGACGCCATCCTGTACCAGCCAGCTCGCAGCCGTATGCCGCATCACCCGCGGCGGGAACCGCCGGATGCTGGCGCGCTAGTGCCGGGTACCACACCCGGTCCCGGAAGTTCCCTCGTCTAGCCGCAAAAATAGGCAGCGCTCCGCAAAGATAGGCAAAACTGCCCATGCGTGACTGTAGCAACGCTGGTTACTGTCCTGATCGCGTCGACTCATCGAGGCGAGCGGACCTGGCGAGACCTTCCTCCCGGCGGCCCGCCGCGTTCGCGCGAAAGGGCGGGGACTATGAACAAACGGATCGCACTGACTGCTGCGGGGCTGGCGGGTGCCCTGATCATGGGCGGCGGAACCGCGCTGGCCGCCGCCACCGGCCCGGTCAGCGGCACCGGAGTAATCACTGGCTGCTACACCAATGCCGCGGTGAACGGCTCGCATGCGGTGGTCCTGCAGGACGGTAGCACCGGCTGCCCGAAGGGCACGGCGGCGATCTCGTGGGGCGAGCAGGGACCTCAGGGACAGCAGGGCAACCCCGGACCGGCTGGACCCGCTGGCCAAACAGGAGCCGCGGGCTCGCCCGGCGCCCCCGGCGCGAACGGAACCAGCGTCGTAACCAGCGTTGGCCCGCCTACCGGTGCGTGTAGCGCCGGTGACACTGATGTCGACTTGGCCACCGGCGAGGTCTACACCTGCGGCGTGCCCGGAGGAGCTGGTGCCGGAAAGACGCCAGCCTGGTCCGACACCGGTTCCAGCATCGTGGGACCCGCTGGCACTGCCGGAACCAGCCTCGTCACCAGCGCGGACGAGCCATCCACCACCTGCAATGTCGGTGACACCGACATAGACCTGGCTACCGGCGAGGTCTACACCTGCGTCAGCTCAGCCTGGTCCGACACCGGCAACAGCATTCAAGGAGCGGCAGGAACCAACGGAACCAACGGAACCAACGTCGTCACCAGCACCGGCGACCCTAACACCGGCTTCCTCTCCCAGACCGACTGCACCGCCGGTGACACCGACATCGAGCTCACCGGCAGCGGCGCAGCGGATAACGGTGAGGTATGGGCGTGCGAACCAGAGAACGGGAAGGTGATCTCTTACAGGTGGGCCGACACCGGCGTCAGCATCGCGGGCACCAACGGCTCCAACGGAAACGACGGCAGCAACGCCGCGCCCGAGTACACCTGGACTGGCACCTGCACGCCCGCCCCATTCGTCTCGGGCACTGGCTGCGCTGTGTTCTCGTCGACTTCCATACCGGCCGGGACAGTACTGACACCTGTGGGCGTCACTGCAAGCGGAGGCTGCGGGGACTCCATCTTCGACATCAGCCTCAACAACTCGGAGAGTCTGCTTGAGTCGTACCACTTCGGGCCCGACGGCGTGTCCGTGTCCGGCCCGGACGGCAACGCCGTGGGGCCTGTCACAAGTACCGGCGGGGACCTAGTTACCAGCTACCTTGGCCCAGGAGGCTGCACCACGCCCGCATCCTTCACGGTCACCTTCGACGAGTCGGCGCCCTTCAGCTAGGACACTGGCGAGCGGAAGTCGGTCCGCCTTCCCATCAGGAGCCCCTGTCACCCGCGGGTGACAGGGGCTCCCGCATCCTGCGCGGGAGGATCCGGGCAAGCCGCCGGACTCGCTTAGGTTGCCCGCCAGATGGTGTGCCGGGGTGCCGGATCACCATGCCCGGTCGTCCGGGTGACCATCGCGGTTTGCAGGTGAAACTCGAATAGGTGCTGGTCGTCCCCTGGCGGTGGCGCGCCGAAGGCAGCGCGCTCGGCGGCGAACTGCTGCGCCAGCCGGTCGCGGATATCGCGAGCCAGGACATGGCTGGCCGTCCCGCTCAGGTACAAGGCGTCCTCGTTGTTTTCGAGCGGAAATGAGTGCATCGCATACCGTCCGTCGCGGTGCAGGTCCTGCTGCTTCGGCGACGGGACGATAAACGCGTACAGTCCGGTTTCAGCTAGCACCGGGCACATCGGATGCAACCGAGGCCCGCCGTCCGCGCGCACTGTGCTGAGAAACGCCAGGCCGACGCCAAAGTGATAGAGCAGAGCAGCTCCCTGCCGGGCAAGATCTGGCTGCTCGGATTCGAATTCTGGCCATGTCATCACGTCGTGTGAGCCTGGCAAATGGCAAATTGGCTGTCAACTGGTAACCGGCCCAGTCAGCCGGGATTCCACACGGCCTACGGACAGACGCGACCGTTGCGCTCGAACGCGTTGTGAGTGAGCGGCATCAGCGCAGCCCACAGCACCTCCATCTGCTCGGCCACCATCTCGATCTCGCGCTGCGGGAACGAGGGGAACGTGGCGCCGGGGTCCTTCACCCGCAGCGACAGGAAGTTCATCAGCGCGCGGGCGTTGCAGGTGGCGTACATCGAGGAGTAAAGGCCCACCGGCAGGACCGTGCGAGCCACCTCGCGGGCCACTCCCGCCTCGAGCATCTCCAGGTACGCCGCGTACGACTGGCGGCAGGCCGCCTCAACCGTCTCGCTCACCAGGACGTGCTGCTCGGCGCTGCCCGTGCTGAACTCGTAAGCGCCGGGCTTGCCCGACTGGACGAGCTTGCGGTCCGGTCCCGGCAGGTAGAAGACGGGCTCCAGCTTGCGGTACCGCCCGCTCTCCTCGTTGTAGCTGAACGTGCGATGCCGCATGAACTC
>JBAUAR010000257.1:0-7342 GCA_049675875.1 Streptosporangiaceae bacterium | reverse complement strand
GTCCTCCGAGGACCCGACCAGAACGGCCACCGATTGACCGGCCAGCTGCGCCGGGGAGGTGATGGACTTCGGGACGACGAGGCCGTCGTCGTCGAAGCTCTGCGCGATGACGACGTCCACGCCCGTGTTGGTGCCGATGGCGCCGACGACCGGCGGGTTGCCGACGCCGCTGATGGCTTGCAGATCGCCGCTGCGCATTTCGGCGATGGCGGTCACGCCCGCGTCGAACGGCACGAAATGCAGGCGCGCGGGGATAGTCCTCGCGATGGCGTTGTCGCTGTCGATGATGCTGTCGGAGCTGGCGATGTTGCCCTGGCCGTAGGCGATGGTGAACGAGGGCAGCGCGCCCGGCCCGGAGCTGCCCGCGGTGACCGCCCAGACCACCGCGGCGATCACGACGGCGACGACGACCGCGATGCTGGCGTAGATCCGCCGTCGTCTGCGCTGGTAGAGCGGCACCGCGGCGCGCGCGGGCGCGGCGGTGTCAGCCGGGTTGCTCATAGTGGTGTCCTTAAGGAGAAGCGTTGGATGGGAACGGGCGGCGTCAGGCCGCAGTGCCCGCGTAGTAAGCGGCCGCCTCGCCGCGCAGGGCGACGCTGGGCCTGTCGTCGACGCCGACCGGCACCGGCCCGGCGACGGTGACCCGCTCGCCGCGGCGGTGCTCGGTGCCGTAGTCGAATATCGCGTAGTGCTGCGTGGCCCGGTTGTCCCAGATAGCAAGGTCACCGGCACGCCACTGCCAGCGCACCGTGTGCTCCGGCCGCGTCACGTAGTCCTGCAGGACCCGGATGAGGTCGCGTCCCGGCTGCGGTGCCAGTCCGGTCACGTTGCGAGCGAACCCGCCGAGCAGCAGCGATCGCTCGTGTGTCTCCGGATGCACCCGGACCGCGGGGTGCTCGGTCTCGAACACGACCGACACGAACTCCTCGCGGCGCCGCGCGTACTCGAGGTCGGGCCGCGCCTCGCGACCATCGGTTGCCGCGTAGTCGTAGGCGTTTGTGTGCACCACCCGGAGCCGGTCGGCCAGATCACGCAGCTCCGGGGGCAGGCTTTCGTAGGCCGTCACCGTATTCGCCCAGATGGTGTCGCCACCGACGGGCGGGATCACCATCGCGCGCAGCAGCGTGAAGGCTGGCGGCCGGTCGACGAAGGTTACGTCGGTGTGCCAGGTTGGCCCGGCCGCCCGTGCGCGAGTCAATCTCCTCCAGCAGCGGCTGGTCGGGCGGCGAGGCCAGGGGCGGATGGCCGAGGGTCAGCGACCCGAGCCGCGCTGCGAAGGCGACCTGCCTGGCGTAGACGAGGTGCTGGTCACGCAGGAACACCACCTTGTGGCGCAGCAGCGCCGGCGGATCTCGTCGGCCGTTGCCGGGCTGAGCGGCTCCCGGACGTCCACGCCGTCGATCTCGGCTCTGATGTTGCCGGCGAGCTGGCGGACGTCAAGATCGAACTCGGTACTGGTAGCTGACATTGCTGCGGTCTCCCTTGGGGTTCAGGCTCAGTCGGCCGACGGCTGCGTGCCGCGGCATGCGGAAGCTGAGCAGGAGTTGCGAACGGGACTGATGTCGGAAGCTGGCCGCTGGCAGAGCCGGCCGGGCTAGGACACGCGCATCGGCAGACAGATGGCGCTGGCCACGAGGAGCTGATCCACGTAGCGGCGCTGCACGCCGTCATGCGTCGTCATGGCCTCAGCGTGCCACGCCCGGTGTTGTTTAGTCAATTATTTCAATCGGATTACTAGCTAATTACACTAACGCCGACTCCTCCGGCGCTGGCTCGCCCGGCCCCGCCAGCGAACGTCGAGGCGGGGACCGCGCAGTTCCGGCGGGCTGGGAGCATGGACGACGCGATGACTCTCACCGATCGACTACCGGACAGCGCCGAGCCGGACGCCGTGTTCGCGGCGTTCGCGGACTGGGTGGCGGAGCAGGGCCTCACGCTCTATCCGCACCAGGAAGAGGCACTGATCGAGGTCGTGTCGGGCGCGAACGTGATCGTGTCCGCCCCGACCGGGTCGGGCAAGAGCCTCGTGGCGACCGGCGCGCACTTCACCGCGCTGGCCGCCGACCAGCGCACCTTCTACACCGCGCCGGTCAAGGCCCTGGTGTCGGAGAAGTTCTTCGCGCTCTGCGACGTCTTCGGCCCCGACGAGGTCGGCATGATGACGGGCGACGGCAGCGTCAATCCCGACGCGATGATCATCTGCTGCACCGCGGAGGTGCTGGCCAACATAGCGCTGCGGGAGGGCGCCGCGGCCGACATTGGCCAGGTGGTCATGGACGAGTTCCACTTCTATGCCGACCCCGATCGCGGCTGGGCCTGGCAGGTGCCGCTGATCGAGCTGCCGCGGGCTCAGTTCCTGCTGATGTCGGCGACCCTGGGCGATGTCAGCCGGTTCGAGCGGGACCTGACCCGCCGCACCGGCCGGGTCACTGCGGTGGTGAGCTCGGTGAGCCGCCCCGTTCCCTTGTCATTTTCTTTTGCCCTGACACCGGTGCACGAGACGGTAAGGGACCTGCTCGACAGCCGCGACGCGCCGGTCTACATCGTGCACTTCACCCAGGCCGCGGCCATCGAGCAGGCGCAGGCGCTGATGAGCGTCAACGTGTCCAGCCGGGCGGAGAAGGACGAGATCGCGGAGCTGATCGGCGGGTTCCGGTTCGCGGCGGGCTTCGGCCGGACGCTGTCCCGCCTGGTCCGGCACGGCATCGGGGTGCACCACGCCGGAATGCTGCCGAAATACCGGCGGCTGGTCGAAACACTGGCCCAGGCGGGGCTGCTCAAGGTCATCTGCGGTACCGACACCCTCGGCGTCGGCATCAACGTGCCGATCCGCACCGTGCTGTTCACCGCGCTGTCGAAGTTCGACGGGTCGCGGAACCGGCTGCTGCAGGCGCGCGAGTTCCACCAGATCGCTGGCCGGGCCGGGCGGGCTGGATTCGACACCCTCGGCCGGGTTGTCGTGCAGGCGCCCGAGCATGTGATCGAGAACGAGCGGGCCCTGGCGAAGGCGGGCGACGACCCGCGCAAACGCCGCCGGGTGGTACGCAAGAAGCCGCCGCCTGGCATGGTGTCCTGGGGCCAGCCGACATTCGATCGGCTCGTCGCGGCCGAGCCCGAACCGCTGCGGTCCAGCTTCGCGGTCAGTCACGCCATGCTGCTCAATGTGATCGGCCGGCCGGGCAACGCGTTTGCGGCCATGAAGCAGCTCATCACCGACAGCGACGAGGAGCGGCCCGCACAGCGACGGCACATCCACCGAGCCATCGCGATCTACCGCACGCTGCTCGCGGGCGGCGTGGTCGAGCGACTCGACACACCCGAAGCCGACGGCCGCTGTGTCCGGCTCACCGTGGAGCTGCAAGACGACTTCGCGCTCAACCAGCCGCTGTCGCCGTTCGCGCTGGCCGCTATCGAGCTGCTGGACCGCGCGTCGCCGCCGTACGCACTCGACGTGCTGTCGGTGGTCGAGTCGACGCTCGATAACCCCCGACCGGTGCTGGCCGCGCAGCTGTTCCGGGCCCGCGGCGAGGCGGTGGCCGCGATGAAGGCCGAGGGCATCGAGTACGACGAGCGGATGGAGCTGCTGGAGTCGGTGACGTACCCGATGCCGCAGGCGGATCTGCTGCAGGCGGCATACGACATCTACGCTCGCGGTCATCCGTGGGTGCGCGACCATGAGCTGGCACCCAAGTCGGTGGCCCGCGACATGCACGAGCGGGCCATGACGTTCGCCGAGTACGTCAGCTACTACAGCCTCGCCCGGTCCGAGGGACTGGTGCTGCGCTACCTCGCGGACGCCTTTAAGGCACTGCGGCAGACCGTGCCGGAGGAGGCCAGGACCGAGGAGCTGGGCGACATCATCGAGTGGCTCGGCGAGCTGGTCCGGCAGACCGACCACAGCCTCATCGACGAGTGGGAGAAGCTGCGCAACCCGGTCGAAGAAGCCGAGCACCTCGCGGCCGACCGGCCGCCGCCGCTGACCGCCAGCATCCGGGCGTTCCGGGTGCTGGTGCGCAACGCGCTGTTCCGCCGGGTGGAGCTGGCCGCGCTGCGGCGTTATGCGGAGCTGGGCGAGCTGGATTCCGATGCCGGCTTCGACGCGGCGGCGTGGGCGTCTGCGCTCGAGGGGTACTTCGCCGAGCACGGCTCGATCGGGACCGGCGCCGATGCCCGCGGCCCGGCCATGCTGATCATCGAGGAGCTGCCCGGCTTCTGGTCGGTCCGGCAGATCTTTGATGACCCGGCCGGGGATCATGACTGGGGCTTCTCGGCCACTGTCGACCTGGCCGCCTCCGACGAGGCCGGCGTCGCGGTCCTCACCGTGACTAGCGTGGGCCAGCTGTGACGAGGTCGCGACGCATTCGCGGCTGCGCCTGGCCGGGCCGGCTGGCCAGACTGGCGCGGAAGCCGGCCGACCCGCTCGGGTAGCCTGGCCAGAATCGCCGACAGAGGGTGAGTCAGCACGGTTATGGATGACACGTCTGCCGCGCCGGACCAGGCGCCAAGCCCTGGTGCCGCGAGCGCTCCCCCGCCGGGACCGCTCGCCGGACTGCTCGTCGCCGACTTCTCCCGGGTGCTCGCCGGGCCATACTGCACGCAGATTCTGGGCGATCTCGGCGCCGAGGTCATCAAGGTCGAGGGTCCTGGCGGCGACGACACCCGGCACTGGGTACCGCCGGTGCACAGCGGGATCTCCACGTACTACCTGTCAGTGAACCGGAACAAGCGGGCCGTCCTGCTCAACCTCAAGGACGAGGCGGACCGGGGGCTCGCCATCGAGCTGGCAAGGCGCGCCGACATCATGATCGAGAACTTCAAGCCGGGCGGGCTGCGCCAGTTCGGGCTTGACTACGACAGCGTGGCCGCCGCCAACCCGGCCGTCATCTACGCGTCGATCACCGGATTCGGCGCGGGCGGCGGCGCGCACCTGCCCGGCTACGACCTGATCGTCGAGGCCATGTCCGGCTTGATGAGCCTGCAGGGGGACGCCGGCGGCCCGCCGTTCCGGGCCGGCATCGCCGTGTTCGACGTGATGTCCGGCCTGCAGGCGGCTATCGGCATCCTGGCGGCGCTCGACCATCGGCGCCGCACCGGAGCAGGCCAGCTCGTCGAGGTCAACCTGATGTCCGCGGCCCTCGCGGGAATGGTCAACCAGACCGGCGCGTTCGCGTCGGCCGGAGTGGTGCCGCACCGGATGGGCAACTCGCACCCGAGCCTGTTCCCGTATGAGCCACTGCCGACCGGGGCCGGTGATCTGGTCATCGCGGCCGGGAACGACACTCAGTTCCGCAACCTCTGCGCGGTCATCGGCGCGCCCGAGCTCGCGACCGACGACCGGTTCGCCGCCAACTCCGGTCGCACGGCGAACCGGGACGAGCTGCGGCCGTTGCTGGTCGATCGGCTCAAGGCGCGTCCCGCCGGCGAGTGGTTCGACCTGCTGATTGCGGCCGGGGTGCCGTGCGGACCGATCAACAGCGTGGCCGGCGGCGTGGCGTTCGCCGAGCGCATCGGGCTCGACCCGATCGTGCTGGCGGGCGACGGCGAGACCGCAGTGCCCGGCATTCGCAACCCGCTGACGTTCTCGGCCACCCAGCCGCGCTACGACCTGCCGCCGCCCGCGCTGGACGAGCACGGCGAGCAGATCCGCGCCTGGCTAGCCGGCCCGGCCGATCTGGCCGATCTAGCCGATCTAGCCGATCCGGCCGTCCCGCTGCCGCCGCAGCGCGGCTAGCGGACCGGTTCCGACGTCTCGGCTTGCTCGGCGATGCGCAGCAGCCGCACGGCCTCAGCCGGCCGGGTGTTGGCGTCGGCGATGCGCGCGCGGGCCGCGCTAGCGAGGTGCGGCCGCGGGCTGTCCTGCGCCGCGGCGAGGAAACGCCGGAGAAAGGCCGTCCGCAGCGATCCGATCACCGGCCGGAGCCACACCGGGATCAGGTCCGTATCCGCGGTCGCCATGATCAGGTAGGCCATCGCCACGTCCGCGCCTGGCGCGCCGACCCGGGCGCCGACCCAGTCGATGACGACGGGACCGCGCTCGGTCAGCATGACATTGGCGGGATGCAAGTCCAGATGCACCACCGCGGTGCCAGCGCCGAGCGAAGTGCCGTCCCGGCCCACGGCCACCGGCCAGCCGGGCGGTCCGCTAATGCGGTGCAGCCGGTTGTGCAGGTCCGCCAGTGTGCGGGCGTGCCGGGCGACCAGCCACGGCTTACGGCCGAGGTCGGCCAGCATGTCGGGACCATCAAGACGTTCCAGCACCAGGTCCTGGCCAGCTGCGTCGTACACCGCCGGCACCGGGTAGCCCGCCGCGGCGAGATAGCGCATGAGCCGCGCCTCGACCGTCGCGTCGATGGGAACGCGGTAGCGACGCAGCACCCGGCCACCGCCCAGGTCGAACACGTCGGCGGTGCGTCCCGCGCCGAGCAGCGGACCGGGAGCCGGGCCTGGCGACATGGTCGAACGCTAGTGCAGTCGGCGCGGTTCAAGCGTGCGGGGCGGGCAGCCGGCCGACGGCGGTCCCGTTGATCGCCGATTCCTGGCGGCCTGGATCGGTATCGTCGGGATCATGCTGTTACCAGATGTAATCGACTACGACACGTTGGTGGTCGCGCCGGCCCTTGCCGTGCGCGCCGGGGCGGTGCGGCCGGTGGTGGACGAGCTGCTCGCCGTGGCGAACGACCCGGACCGAATGCAGGGTGTCGATCCGACCCTGATCCGGGTTCGCGCCGCCGACCTGCTGTCCCAGGAGGGTGATCCGGCGCTACTCGACGACGCGGTCGCCATCCTCCGCGAGGCCGTGGCGCTCGCGCTGCCCGACGAAGTCGGAATCGCTCAGAACGCCCTGGCCAAGACGCTGGCCGAGCAGGGGAACGTCGCCGAGTTAGCCGCGCTCGTGCAGCCGGTCCTCCGCGAGCCTCCCAGCCTGACCTCGGCACACACGCTGCTCGGAATCTGCTCCGTCGCGACCATCTTTGGCTACGGGCAGCAGGCGGCAGGCTGGCTGGACGAGGCAATCGCCGCGTCCGGGGCCGTCCGGTCTGACCGCCCGGTCCGGCACCTGCTGGAAGAGACACAACGCCGGCTGGCCACCATCCGCACGACGATGGCGGCGGACGGCGCCGATCCGGACGACCCGGCAGCGGCCCAGCAGCGGCTGCGGACCCGTCCGACGGCCGTCGGCACCGTCGCTGCCTACCCGCCATGGCCGGCCGGCTTCGAAGGGCGCCTGGTGTGGTGGCCCGAGCCGGATTACATCAGGCTGCTGCGGCAGCTGCCCGAGCTGTCGACGGTCCTCTGCGGGCCGTGGCGCGGCCACACCGTCCGGGTCCAGGCGGCCATGACG
>JBAUAR010000256.1:0-4432 GCA_049675875.1 Streptosporangiaceae bacterium | reverse complement strand
GTGGCGAGCCCGGCTGGCCGGGCCGCCGAGCTCGGCCTCCGGGCCCGCGTCGCTGCGGCCTACGGCGCCACGGAGCTCCTGGCCGACGGGGCCGCATCGAACCCCGCCGACCTTCCCGGCGGCGCTGACCTGAGCACGGGGGCCGTGATCCCCATCCGACCGGCGGGCGACTGGGCCTACGACCCCGCCGCCGAAGTCTGGCGGCCGCACGCCCGCATCGAGCCGGGCACCGAGCGCGAGGACCTGTCCGCGGATCAGCTCGGCGACCTGCTGGACGCGGGCAGCCAGATCCCGCCCTGGGTGACCCCGCCGACCGTCGCGCGCGAGCTGGGCCGGGTGCGGCGGCCGCGGTCCGAGCGCGGTCTCGTGCTGTTCCTGACCGGTCTGTCGGGATCCGGCAAGTCGACCATCGCCAGGGATCTGGCCGACGTGCTGGCCGAGCGAGGTGACCGGCAGGTGTCGCTGCTCGACGGTGACCTAGTCCGGCAGTTGCTCTCGGCCGGACTGACGTTCTCTCGAGCGGACCGCGACCTCAACATCGCGAGGATCGGTTTCGTGGCAGCCGAGGTAGCGCGGCACGGCGGCATCGCGATCTGCGCTCCGATCGCGCCGTTCGCCGCCGCCCGCGCGCGGGTGCGCCAGCAGGTCAGCGACGTCGGCGACTTCTTCCTGATCCACGTGGCGACGCCCGTCGAGGTGTGCGAGGCGCGCGACCGTAAGGGCCTGTACGCCAAGGCCAGAGCTGGTCTCATCGACCAGTTCACGGGCGTTACCGATCCCTACGAAGAGCCGGCCGACGCTGAGCTGGTTATCGACACCTCGAGGGTGAGCAGAACGGACGCGGTGCAGGCGGTGCTATCGATGCTGACTGCCGGAGGCTGGCTCGCCGAGCAGCCTGCCATCGGCCGCTGACGCGACCGCGCCGGCTCAGTCGGTGTCCTCGGCCCTGGTGCCTTCATCGAGCCTGGCGTGAAAACCGTCGACCCGGCGGGTCAGCGACGCTGACATCCGGTTGCGCAGCTTCGCCAGCAGCGGCACGCTGAGGATCGAGCTGATGACTAGGGCCACCACGAGCAGCGTGATGCCGTGCACTCCGAACAGCGCAAGCACCACGGCCGCCGCGAAGAAAAGCATGATCCGCAGCAAGGTGTAGTACAACGTCGCGCGCATAACACGACGAGCCTAGTGCACGCCGTCGTGGAGCCAGCCGGTGCGGCCTGGCCGCCGCGGACTAGCGGCCCACGGCGGCCAATTCCCCTCGGCGCACGGGCGCCTTTCGACGGCGTCCGACACCGACGGCCACGGGGCGTAACGGACCATTGACTGATCGGTCAAACGGAATATTCCGAATCGAGGGATAAAGCTGCAGTTTGTGGCTAACTTCGCGAGTTTCTGCGACACTTATGGACGGACCTTGGACCCAGGGGGTAGCAGACGAATGGACGGCACCAGTGAGCGTTTGCTCACACCGGGGGAAGTAGCCGCACTTTTCAGGGTCGACCCGAAGACCGTCACGCGGTGGGCCGCATCCGGGCGGATCAGCAGCATCCGCACACCCGGCGGCCATCGCCGGTTCCGCGAGGCCGAAGTGCGCGAGCTGCTCGACGGCGAGACCCATGCCAGCAATGGCAGCGGCTGAGGAAGCAGCTCATTCCGGCCCGTCATTCCAGCCGCCCTCGGCGCCATGATGGGCCAGATAATCCAGGAACTCCCGGCGAAGCGACTCGTCGTCGTCCTGCCATCGTTGCCGCCGGGCCGCGTCGTCCTGCTCGGTAAGCGCCTGCGCGGCGAGCCGGGCGTAGTCCGCGTGATCGGGTCCTATCTCGATGTACGCCTCAGCGTGCATGGCGCCATCGGGGCTGACCGCATACTCAGGCACCAGCAGGTTCCCGCTGGCGAGCCGGATTACGAACATGGCAGCAGTTCCTCGCTAGATTCCGTAGCGCACGTTGAAGTAGAGCATCACGTCCATCGCGCTCCTGGTGTCGCCGGACAGCATCTCGATGAGCGCGGGTCGCTGCCGCGACGCGATAGCGGCGAACGTGTCGGCGAAGAACTCCCGGCGGGCCCGGCCGCCCCCGCGCCGGTGAAACTCGCTCGCCAGCCGAGGCAGGCACCGGCGGTACAGTGCGTGAAAGCCCGCCGAATCCGACTGCCACTGGCCCTGCTGTCCGTCGAGTTCGTCGAGCGCGTGACCAATCTCGTGGCACGTCACATCCGGAGTGGGCGACGGCCGGGACCCGATGACGATCTTGCGGTCACCGTAGGCACCGGCGCAGGCGTCCCACGTCGCCCGGCCTGATGGCAGTGACACGCCGCGCAGCGCGGCCATGTCATCCAGGTCGGGGACACCACCCGCGCCCACGTGGATGGCGTCCAGCCCAGCTGCGAGCTTCTGCTTGACCAGCAGTGGCAGCTCGGCCAGCCGGTTGATCGCGGTCACCACGGCCGGGCCGGGGTCCTCGCCGGCCGTCCACTCTCGGACCAGCACGCCCTCGAGGCAGCCGCAGTGCCGCAGCCCCGACGCGGCCCGGTTCGTCTCGTACCACGGCCGGCTGCTGCCCGTCGCAACGGTGGGCTCCGAAGCCGCCTCGCTGGTGACGGCGAGCCGCGCCGCCGACGATGGCGCAGTCCGGACGGCCGCCCTGGCGTTCGTCCGTGCAGCCACCCCGGCGGACGTACCGGGTGCCGGGCCGGGCCGGACTCCGGCCGGCGGGCGTAGCGCCGTCGCGCTGTGACGGCTGAGCCGTCCGGAGCGGCCGGGGACCGGACCAGGCGGGATCGCGGCCGGACCGGACGGAACAGGCGGGCGAGCCGGAACTGTCGTGCCGGACGGAACTGCCGGACCGGACAGAACAGGCGGGCCGGACGACCTGTCCGGGCCGGACCGAGCGGGGATCCGGCGATGGCTGCCCTGGTTCGGCCGCCAGCGGCGGCCCCGGAACAGCCGCAGTCGCATGGCGTAACTCCTGATGTGCGCAAGCTCACGAGCTGCCGTTACGGCCAGCGGGGTCCGACCTCGTCAGGCTAAGCTGCGCGTCGGCCAGGTGTCAGCCGCACGTGCTTACCGGCGGCCTGATCATGCCTTCCGCCACCCGAGCGCACCGGCCCAAGGGCGGCGAAACTCGCAGTCATGCAGTGCAAGGGGCGACTTGCGCAGATGTTGCATTTCGTGACCGAGCACGCGTCCACAGCCGCTAGGCTGCCCCCATGTGGCTGGCTTGTGCGCTTATCGTCCTCGTGACAGTCGGGTTTGTCCTGCCGTGCATGCTCGACATCACGATGACGCCCGACTCGGAGTTCCTCACCTTCAGTAAGGGCACGTGGCTCATGATCGCCGGCGCCTTCTGGGTGTTCGGCGCCACCGCATGGCTAATGGCGGGACGGCCCCGGCGGCTGGCCCTGCACCGGTCCAACCCGTACCCGGCCGGCGGCTTCGACCCGGCCGAGGCGTTGTACCGGCATCCCGCGGCGCGCACGGCCGGCGGCTACGCCGAGCCCGCTGGCACGATCGGATTCATCACGGGACCGCAGCCGCTTGGCCCGGACGACGACCCGGAGTTCCTGCTCGAGCTCGACCGCCGCATCAGGGACAACCGGGCTCACGGCGACAACGAGGGTTCGTTATCGGCTCGCGCCCGCAGCGTCAGCTCATCCCGGCGTAGGAGTGCAGCCCGGTGATCCAGAGGTTGACGCCGACCACGTTGAATAGCAAGCACCCGAACCCGATCAGCTGAATGTAGCCAGCCCGGCGACCGCGCCAGCCCGCCGTAGCCCGAGCGTGCAGGAACATCGCGTAGATCACCCAGGTGATGAACGACCAGGTTTCCTTGGGATCCCAGCCCCAGTACCGTCCCCACGCGTGGTCAGCCCAGATGGCGCCCGCCATGACGCCGAAGGTCCAGACCGGGAACGCGAACAGGATGCTGCGGTAGGACAGCCGGTCCAGCACAATCGGACCGGGCAGGTGCCGCAGGATGCCCGCTGACCACGACGGCCGGCCAGCCGCTAGCCGCCGCTGGCTGCGGTCGGTGAGCAGGTACAGGGTGGTGACCACGGCGCCGAAGATGAACAGCCCGATCGCCACCAGCATGGCTGTGACGTGGATCGCGATCCAGTACGACTGCAGCGCGGGCACCAGTGACCCCGCTGGTGTGTAGAGCACGGTGAGATCGACGCCCAGCCCGAACACGACCGGGATCAGCACGAACAAGCCCAGGTAGTACGCCCGCTGCCAGACCGAGGCCACCACCAGCACGAGCACGGCCACGCAGGTGAAGGCCGCGATGAACTCGTACATGTTGCCCCATGGCGTCCGGTGCTCGGCGAGGCCGCGAGCCAGGATGGCCAGCGCGTGGGCGGTGACGCCGACGCAGGTCAGTCCGAACGCCACGCGCAGCCAGCCGCCAGACGGCCACCGGCTCGCCTGCTC
>JBAUAR010000255.1:0-1679 GCA_049675875.1 Streptosporangiaceae bacterium | reverse complement strand
TATCGACTGCAGCCGCGACGGTGCCGGCAGCACCCGCGACGGTGCCGGCGCTAGACGGCACCGAGGCCGTGCCGGGCCGGACACCAGCCATCGCCAGTGGCGCTGCCGATGCCTATCCGGCCGCGATCCGGCGCTCGCCGCCTGCCGGGCGGCCGGGTGTGACGGTGCGCGCTGAGGCGGCCCCTGACGGGCCGCTGCACGTCGTAGAGCGGGCGCTGCGGACCGCACCGGGTGACACTGGCACCGGCTGGCGTGATCGCGTCGTAGTCGTGCCCGGGGGGCACCGGCCGGGCAAGCCGGACCACGTTCAGCGTGACCAGACGAGGGTCCGGCTCGCGCTGCCGGGACCCGTCCGGATCGTCGTCCTTGGCAGCACCGCGGGCGCCGGCCAGACCGTGACCGCGCTGTTGGTCGGTCAGCTGCTCGCGAGCCTGCGGGGCGAGGCCGTGGCTGTTCTCGACCTCAGCGCGGGTCCGGGCTCAGTCACGGAGCTGGCCCGCCAGATCCCGCGCTTGCTGCCCGGCCGCAAGCCCGCCGCCCGGACCGATCTCGCAGGGCAGAGCGGTGCAGCCAGGGACCGGGCCCTGCAGGTGGTGACGGCTGAACACACCGGCTCCGGGCCCCGCGACGCCGATCGGCTCATCGACGCGGTCTGTGCCCGATACCCGCTGACCATCGCCGATCCACCAGCCGGAGACGTACCCCGCGCCCTGCAGGCCGCCGACCAGCTCGTGCTCGTGAGCCCGGCAAGCGCTGACGCCGCCGGCGCGCTGGCCATGACCCTGGAGTGGCTGGAGGCGCACGGCCACGCCCGCCTCGTCCAGGCATCGGTCACGGTGCTGAACGGCGTGAGCGCGCAGACCATCGCGCACGCCGAACGGGCCGCAGGAGTGGCCGTCGGCCGGTGCCGGGCCGTCGTGCGGGTGCCGTGGGATGTCCGGTTGGCTGACGGCGGCGCCCTCGGGGCCGAGACTGTGCGCGCCTTCACCGCGCTGGCGGGCGTGCTGATCGCGGGCCTGGCGGAATCAGCGTCGGGTGACGCGGCGATTGCGGCCGGGCCGGCAGCTGGTCCGGAACCTGCGGGCCGGGCGGGCCGATGAGTGCGCGCACCGCCGGACGGACCCGGTTGTCGGTGCGGTACTTCGACGACCGGATCGTGCTCACCGAGACCCACGCCTGGGCGTACTACCGGCTGCCGACGGTCACCTACGAGTTCACTACGCCGACGGAGCGCGAGGCGCTAGCCCTCAGCATCACGGTGGCGCTAGCTGCGATCCGGATGGCCGACGCCGAGGTGCACCTGCGCGTGGCGCACCGGCCGTACCCGGCTGCTGAGTGGGCTACCAGTCTCGACGCCACCTCGGACGGCGGGCCGGGCTGGGTGCCCTACCTGGAGGAGATGTACCGGCACGTCTGGGCCAAGGACTTCTGGACGAAGGAGGTGTACCTCGGGGTACGGCTCGGCCAGCGCGGGGTGCGGGCCCAGCTGTCTCGCGGCCTGCTCGCCCAGCTGACGACGTCCTACCGGAGCGCCGAGCAGGCACTCGGTCTGGTGGACGAGGCGGTGCCCGCCCCAGAGATCGCGCGCTGGACCGAGCAGGCCGAGCGGCTCGGCCGCGCCCTGTCGGCCAGCGCGCTTGGCGCTGCGCACGCCAGCGCCGACGAGGTCGCGTGGTTGT
>JBAUAR010000254.1:0-5764 GCA_049675875.1 Streptosporangiaceae bacterium | reverse complement strand
GCCCTGGGTCAGGCTCGCCGCACGGGCCGCCCGGCCGCTCGGCGGCCGCTCCATCGGCGGGCTGATCGGCCAGCCGATCTTCTGGGTGCTGCTGATCGTGTTCATCCTGGTCCCGTGCGCGAGTTCGCTGGTGCTGACGATCTCGCCACGGCTGTTCGACCAGGGCAGCCAGTGGTTCACGCTCACGTTCTTGCAGCAGGCCTTCACGGGCGCGACCGCGATTGCGATCACGAACTCGCTGTGGGTCAGCGCGTCGGCTGCCGGGCTGGGGCTCGCCATCGGCTTCCCTGTCGCCTGGCTGGCCAACCGGACCACGCTGCCCGGCCGGCGCCTGGTGGCCGGCAGCATGTGGCTCGTGCTGCTGCTGCCGTCGTGGCTGCCCGCGCTGGGCTGGGAGCGGATCGTCCAGTCGGAGGGCGTCATGTACCGGCTGGGGATGGACTGGCCGTGGGTCACCCACCTGATCATGGGGCCATTCGGCGTGGTGCTGCTGCTTGGCCTGCGCTCGGTGCCGTTCACCTACCTGGCCGTGACCGCCGGGCTGGCCGGGCTCGGTCAGGAATTCGAGGACGCCGCCCGGGTGCACGGAGCCGGTCGCGCCGCGACCCTGCGGCTGATCTGGCCGATGCTCGCACCCGCCATCTGGTCGGCGCTGGCCATCGGCTTCGCCGAGGCCATCAGTGACTTCGGCGTCGCGGCCACGCTCGCTTACAACTCCAACTTCACCCTCGGGACGTATGCGCTCTACGCGGCCATCAACAACTTCCCGCCCAGCTTCCCGGCAGCGTCGGCGATGGGCGTGCTGCTCGTGCTGGCGGTGGCGATCCCGCTTGCGCTGCAGGCCCGGGCGCTGCGCGGCCGCTCCTATCAGATGCTGTCCGGGCGGACCCGGCAGGCGGTGCGGCGCACGCTGAGCAGACGCGGCAAAGCCGCGGCCGCGAGCGGGATGGCGCTGTTCTATGTCGTCGCGCTCGGCGTGCCAGGCTTCGGCGCCGTAAGCGCCTCCCTGCTTGGCGACTACGGCGGGTCGTTCTCTCTCACGCTGGTGAACTATCGGGCGCTCTTCAACCCGCCGCCGGGCCAGGCCGGGCAGTTCGGGCCGCTTGCGCGCTCACTCGCGTACGGCTTCGTCGCCGCGACCGTGACCGTCGTCGGCGGCTTCATCGCGGCCTGGCTGCTCGCCCAGCGGCGGCAGAGATCGTCCCGGCTGCTCGACTTCATGCTGCTCGCCGCCGTGGCCTTGCCGAGCGTGGTATTCGGCGCCGGATACATCTTCGCGTTCAACCTGCCGCTGTGGTCCAGGCTCGGCATCAACCTGTACCAGACCGCGACCCTGCTGGTGATCGCGTATATCGCGTCGAGCGTGCCCACTAACGCGAGGGTGCTGGTCGGGGCCGTGTCCCAGCTGCAGCCGTCGCTGCGGGACGCGGCGCGTACCCACGGCGCCGGCGAGCTGATGGCGTGGGCCCGCGGGGTACTGCCGGTGGTCTCCAGACCGCTCACGATGGCGTGGCTACTGACGTTCTGCGGTGTCTTCCTCGAGCTGCCGCTGTCGCAGTTGCTGTACTCGCCCAGCAACCCGCCGGCCTCCGTGGCCATCGAGGACAACCTCAGTAACTACCACTTCGGCGTCGGCATGGCGCAGTCAGTGCTCGCCGTGGGCATCGCGCTTGCTGCAGTCGGCATCGCGCTCGGCGGTTACCGCCTGCTCGCGCCGGCCGGCTGGCGCCGGATCGGAGCGGCGACCCGTGACTGACGAGCGCAGGCCTGCCCGGCAGGCGGCCAGCATCACCATCGAGAACCTCAGCAAGGAATTCCCCGGCGGCAGCGTGGCCCTCAGCGAGGTAACCCTGCAGGTGGACCCCGCCACGTTCGTGGTGCTGCTCGGGCCGTCCGGGTCGGGCAAGACCACCCTGCTGCGCTGCGTCGCCGGAATCGAGCGGCTATCCGCAGGCCAGATCGCGATCGGGGCCCGGACGGTAGCGAGCGACCGCGTGCACCTGCCGCCCGACCAGCGCGACCTGTCCATGGTGTTCCAGGACTACGCGCTCTGGCCGCATCTGAGGGTTAGGGACAACGTGGCGTTCGCGCTGCGACGGCGCCGGCTGACCAGGGCCGACGCGCAGGCCAGGACCCAGGCGATGCTCGACCGGGTCGGGCTCGGCGCGCTAGCCGACCGGTATCCCAACGAGCTGTCCGGCGGCGAGCAGCAGCGGGTCGCGCTGGCCAGGGCGCTGGTCGGGGACACCGGGCTCATTCTGTGCGACGAGCCGCTGTCCAACCTGGACGCTGACCTACGGGAGCGGATGCGGGTGGAGATCTCCTCGCTCGTCCGCGAGGCGGGGGCCACCGCCGTCTACATCACCCATGACCAGGCCGAGGCGTTCGCGCTTGCCGATCAGGTCGGCGTGCTGCAGAAGGGCCGCCTCGTGCAGTTCGGCCCGCCCGAGCAGATCTACACCCATCCGGCCAGTCCGTTCGTCGCCAGGTTCACCGGGCTCGCGGGTGAGCTGGCCGTCCACGTCCGCGGCGTCGCGCCCGGCGCGAACGGTGCCGCCGCGGGCCCGGCGGTCGACCTGGAAGTCACCGGCCCGGCCCTGCTCCGCCCGGCGCGAGCCAGGGCGTCTGGACCCATAGTCGGCGACGCAACCTTGCTCATCCGGCCCACCGGCGTCCAGCTCGTGGCCACGCACGCGGGTGAGCACCACCTGGCCGGCACCGTCGCCGACGTCGCCTTCCGGGGTCGCGGCTACGAGCACGCCATCGATCTTCCCGGCCACGGCCGGCTGACGGGCGTGTTCGCCGCCGTCATGGCCAGCCGGGGCGAGACCGTCGGGCTGCGGCTCGACCCGGCCAACTGCCACGTGTTCGCGGCGAATAGCGAGCCGCCTGCCTCGCCCGAGTCGGCGGAGTCGGCGGAGTCGGCTTGGTCGGCGGCGGCCGAGCTGCAGCCGCGGCTCGCAGATCAGCCAGCGGCTGCCTTCTCGGTTAACCCGCCAGGATCGACGGCGCGTTAGGGCCGCCCGCGCCCGCCGTCAACTTCGGGTGGCTTGCCGCCGGGCTGGCCGAGGCCTGCCGTCGTCAGGCTGGCCGTCGGCGGTCGCTGGCTGCTGAATGTCGTACCGCGCCACCGCGGTGTAGACCACCAGCACGGCGATCATGAGCAGCAGCACGACGCTCACCGGCCCGTCGCCGTAGTCCAGGCCGGACAGGTAGTGCGGCTTGGAGAACCAGTCCGCGAACGAGGCGCCGAGCGGGCGGGTCACGACGTAGGCGAACCAGAAGCACAGCACGGGGTTGAGCCCGAACCGCGACCAGGCCAGCGCGGGAATCATGATCACCACCGCGAACAGCACGGCCGAGCCCAGGTAGCCGAGGTGCAGCACCCGCGCGGTGAAGTCGCCGAGCGCCGTGCCGAGCGCGAACGTAGCGAACACCACGGCCCAGTAGAACAGCTCCCGGCGACGGGTCACGATGCTGTGGATCGACAGCGTGTGCTCGCTGCGGTACCACAGCCAGAAGACCGTCGCGAGGACAACCGCCCACAGCGCGGTCGTGCCGCCGTACGGGATGCCCACGATCAGGTGCAGGAAGTCGGCCGCGCCGGTGCCGAAGATCGCGATCGCCAGCGCGAGGAACCAGTACGCGGCGGCGACATACCGCCGGGTGCGGAACTGCAGCCACACGGCAACCAGGAAGATCGCGACCTCTACCACGCCGGCCAGCGCGTAGCCGCGCAGCGCCAGGTAGTCGGAGACCGCCTCGCCCCCGGCGGTCGTCAGCAGCTTGATAACCCAGAACAGGAGCGTCACCTCGGGTACCTTCGCGGCGACCGGCTCGAAGCGGGAGCCGACGGCGGCGTGGCTCATGCCCGTTCCCTTCTGGTGCTGAGGTCCACAGCACTCTACCGGGCCGTGACGCCGTGGTTGCCCCATACCAGCCGCTGGCCGGCCGGGCCGGCAGGCCGGGTGAACATCAGTTGAAGAGGCCGCGGGGTGTTGTCCCGCCGGGGTCGATCTGCGTGGGCTACCACTGCCTCATCCTGCCGCCAGTCCCGCCCGGCGCGACCCGGCCGCGATCCCCTGGGCGGAGTGACCACCGCGAGCACCCGCGGGCGCCCGGCCTCGCCGAGCTAAAATGGGGTTCAGACGGTCCACCGTCTGGGCTCTGGGGCATCCTGCTCGGCGAGGACCGTTTGCGCTGGTCACGGGGGTTACCGAGCCGGGATGCCGGTGTTCGAGCGGGTGCAGGCCACGGGGGTGACGCCGATGCGGTCCCTTCAGCACGCCGGATCTGACCTGGGGCGCTTCCTGGCGCGGAACTGGCGCGAACTGACGCGATCGTGGCGTTCCGCCTGTACTCGGCATCCGGCGCTGCGACTGGCGCAGATCATCCCCATTGGGGTGCTGCTGTGGGGTCTGGACGACGCCGCCAGCCTGCGTGCAGGCGCGGCAGCCGTCGGGATGCGCCACGGGGTCACCGTGAACTCAGTCAGCCTTGACGTGGGCGGCATGTTCCCGCTTGTCATGAACGACTGGCTCACCACGGAGCACCTTGCCGCGCTGGCCTCCACCTGGTATTACATCCTGCTCCAGGGTGCGCTGACCGGCGTCATCGGCGCGTTCCTCATCTGGCGCCGGCCACCAGCGCTCAGCCTGCACCGCAACGCGCTCATCGCCATTACGGCCCTGGGCTTGGTGGCGTTCTGGTGTTATCCGGTGGCTCCGCCGCGACTGCTGCCCGGCTATCACGACATCATCGCCTCCGCGCTCCCCGCGTTCAGCGCCGCCGTCGAGCCGAACGGCTCGGCCACCTACGCGTCGCTGCCGTCGCTGCATGTGGCCTGGGCGCTGTGGGCGGCCATCGCAGGCACCGCGCTGATACGACGGCCGGCCCTGCGAGCGCTGCTCTGGCTGTATCCGGCGGCCACCAGCACTGACGTGCTGGCGACCGCGAATCACTACCTGCTCGACGTGATCACCGCCGCCGGGCTGCTATTCCTGGGCTACGCGCTCGCGCTGGCGGCCGAGCGCGCGCGCTGGTGGCTAGTCAGCCGCCGTCTCGGCCCTGTTGGCCCGGTGGTCGCGGCGTCGCCGGGAGCCATCCGCGGGCCATCCGGCCGGTCGTCCCCCCGAGTGATCCACGGGCCATCCGGCTGGACCTCCCCCCGAGCAGCACAACCGCACGGCGCCGTGCTCGCTTGCGCGCTGCCGGGCGCAGGCCGTGAGGGTGGCGATGGTGACTCCGACCGGCCAGGCTGACCGGGCGCCAGCGATCTCCGCACACCGGGGCGGCTCCGAGAGCGCGTCGCCAGGCAGCTATGCGGCCTACCGCGGCGCGCTGGCTTCGGGGGCCGACTATCTGGAGTTCGACGTCCGGGCGACCGCGGACTCCGAACTCGTCGCCTATCACGACGCCCGGCTGCGGTCCGGTCGGCCGGTCGCCGCGACCAGCTACGCCGGGCTGTGCCGATCAGCGGGCTACGAGATACCCACAACCAGCGGAATCCTCCGGCTGCTCGGCGGCCAGCCGGCGGTGCACCCGGCTGGAGCACACCTCGCGGGCGCGCACATCGACCTCAAGGACGCCGCGGCGGGGCCGCCGGTCATCGCTCAGGCACTGGCCCTGCTCGAGCCGGACCGCATCATCGTCACCAGCCGCGACCCGGCCACCGTGCGGGCAGTCACGAACAGCCACCCCGAGGTTGGCGCGGGGCTCGCGATCGGCGGCGACGCGGCCCAGTCCGCGGTGCGCTGGCTGCGCC
>JBAUAR010000253.1:0-2359 GCA_049675875.1 Streptosporangiaceae bacterium | reverse complement strand
ACCGTGGAGAGCAGCTTGACGGTGTCGTCGTGGCCCCGTGGGCAGACCGTGGGCGCCGACGACTCGCGCATGGGGCGGGTCTGCTCGAACGTATCGCCGCAGGCGCGGCACCGGTACTCGTATCGGGGCACGTGCCGGAGTCTATCTGGTCAGTCGCTGATCGGCGACGGCTCGGCTACCTGCACGGCCGCCACGGAGCCTGGCTCGGTGTAGTAGTACTGCTTGCCACGCAGCAAGCAGACCAGCGCGCCGAGTACGGACATGGCGGCCGCGGCGCTGAACACGATGATCAGGCCCTGGTGGAAGGGCCCGGAGATCAGGTGCGGGAAGAACTGCCTGCCGGTGAGGATCGCTGCGTTATGGGCCGGCAGCTTCGCCAGCGTGCCGCTCGGCGCCAGCATGTTCTGCACCGGGTTGTAGCCGAGCAGCGCGGAAAACAGGGTGCTGACCGGCGGCAGGCTCGCGACGTGCGCAGCCACCGAGGCGGACACGCCCTGGGCCCGCAGGCCGCTGCTCAGCGTCCGGGGGAGCGAGGCCGCCAGCCCAGCGATCATGAGCGAGAAGAAGATGCCGATCGACAGCGACATCCCGGAGTTCTGGAACACCGACCGCATGCCTGACGCCGCGCCACGGTGCCGCGCAGGTACGGCGCTCATGATCGAGGACGTATTCGGCGCTGCGAACAGCCCCGAGCCGATCCCGTTGCAGAAAATCAGCGCGGCGAAGGCCGGGTACGGGAAGTCGATGGGTAGCAGCATCAGCCCAGTGAAGGCGCACGCGGCAAGCAGCAGCCCGGCCGTGGCGAAGATCCGGGAGCCGAACCGGTCCGAGAGGTAACCCGAGACCGGGCCGGCGATCAGGAACCCGGCCGTGAGCGGCAGCATGTAGATGCCCGCCCACAGCGGCGTCACCGTGAAGTCATATCCGTGCAGCGGCAGCCAGATCCCGGCCAGCCAGATGACCAGCATGAACTGCAGGCCGCCACGGGCAATCGAACCCATCAGGCCGGCCGCATTGCCAGCCGCGAAGGCCCGGATCTTGAACAGGCTCATCCGGAACATCGGCTCGGCGATCTTGGTCTCCACGATGCCGAACAGGACCAGGACGGCGGCGCCGCCGAACAGGCCGGTCAGCACCAGCGGGCTGGTCCAGCCGGTGGCATGGCCTCCGTAGGGCTGGATGCCGTAGGTGATCGCCGCCAGCAGGCTGGTCGCACCGACGGCGAACAGGAGATTGCCGGCCCAGTCGATCCTGGCGCGGTTGGTCGTGGCGATCTCCCGCAGGGTGCGGTACGCCCAGATGGTGCCGAACACCCCGACGGGCACGTTGATCCAGAAGACGCTCCGCCAGTCCCACGCGGCCAGCAGCCCGCCCAGCAGCAGCCCGATGAACTGACCGGAGATCCCGACGACCTGGTTGATGCCCAGCGCCATGCCGCGCTGGTTGGCAGGGAACGCGTCGGTCAGGATCGCGGCCGAGTTCGAGATCAGCATCGCGCCGCCGAACGCCTGCACCACCCGCCACAGGATCAGCCACAGCGCGCCGTGCCCGCCGGTAAAGGGGTCGAGCGAGAGGGCGATCGAGGCGAGCGTGAAGACGACGAAACCCAGGTTGTAGATCTTGACCCGGCCGAACATGTCGCCGAGCCGGCCCAGCGTGACCACGAGCACCGCCTGCACCAGCAGGTAGCCCATGATCATCCACAGCAGGTAGGTGATGTTTCCGGGCGCCAGCGGGCTGAGGTGAATGCCACGGAAGATGGCAGGCATCGCGATGATCACGATGGAGCCGTCGATCGTGGCCATGAGCATGGTGAGCGACGTGTTCGACAGCGTTACCCACTTGTACCGGTCGGAGAGCTCCGCGTCCCGGTTGCTCGATCTCACGCCCACACTCTCTAGCCTACCTTCAGAAGGTTGCTTGCTAGCAACTACCTACCTGCCGGCTGGCGGCGCCGATCACGGGACGACGGCCCGGAAATCCCCCCGGAGAATGGGCCGGCACCGATGATGACCAGGACGACAGGCGCGTTGGTTACTTGTCCGGAGGTATCTCTCAGCGCGCTGCGCCGGCGGCCGGGATCTGTCACGATCACGGGTGCCGCAGGCCGACGGCGGATCGCCGGCCCCCTCCGACTGCGGAACGGACCCGCGATCGTGCACTCCACCCGCGTTGCCACCAGAAGCTCCAGCCGCGCCGACGCTACCCGCATGATCGCGATAGGCGCGCTGACCGTCACGGTGCTGGCGGCCGCCGTCGTCGCGATAATGCACGCTGGCGGCTCCGGCCAGCCGCCCGCCGCCCGGCTCACGGTCCGGGCGCGGCAGCCTGCCGCCGGGGTCACGGTGCTCCCCGGATC
>JBAUAR010000252.1:0-3623 GCA_049675875.1 Streptosporangiaceae bacterium | reverse complement strand
TCCGGCGTGCCGGCGGGGGGTGCTTGCTCGGTCACGGACCCGTCCTGATCTGTCTTGTGAACCTCTTCACAAGAGCTTCCGAAAGGAAGTCTAGTCCTGCCGTGGCGGTCCCGTTTCGCCGACCGGGCCAACCAGGTCTTGACCCGCAGTTAGCCCTTCGAACTGCAGCAGCGCACCGCGCCTTGCCCAGCCTGAGTCCGGATCGCCGACCACGGGCGGCGCTCGCCGAGCGGGCACCGGGAACCGGTACTGGCTGGCCCGTTTGACTCTGCCGGACACGTTTGCCGGGCTACAGTGACCTGCCATGGCCGAAGTGCGGAAATTGGCCCTAGCGCTCACGAGCAGCAGTGCCAGGTTCATGAGCAAGGCGATGCATGTCTTGCCAGATGCGTGGTATTACAGGGCAAACCACTTGCTGCGAACGAAGCGGATTCTTCATCTCAAGAATCCCCGTACCTTTTCTGAGAAGATCCAGTGGCTAAAACTCTATGGCCCCCTCGATCAGTACGGGCCATATGCAGATAAGTACGAGGTCCGCAAATATGTTGAAGACACTGTCGGACCCCAGTACCTAGTGCCGCTGATAGGCGTCTGGACCGAATTTGATGAGATTCCCTTCGACGAGCTGCCCAGGCGGTTCGTCCTGAAGGCGACGCACGGTCAAGGCTATAACTTCATATGCCGAGATAAGACGTCGCTGGATCTGGCCAGCCTGCGAGACACTGTCACGAGATGGACGAGCGAGAGCTTCTACCGGGCCGAGCGCGAACCGCAGTATCGCGATATCCAACCTAGGTTGATCGCCGAAGCCTACCTGGAGGACGAATCTGGTGCGCTCCGGGATTACAAGTTTACGTGCTTTGACGGTATCGTTCACATGTTGGAAGTTATGAGCGACCGCGCGCACGGCATGACGGTGAACCTCTATGACCGCCATTGGAACCTACTGCCAATCCACCCAACGGAGTTCCCGAACGCCGCCGGACCAATTACAAAGCCGACGGCGTTGGACGACATGTTCGATGTCGTCGGCAAGCTGTCCGCGATATTTCCGTTCGTTCGCGTAGATTTGTATTACGCGGACGGAAGGATCTACTTCGGCGAACTCACGTTCACCCCTTCCAATGGCACCATCAGATATGAGCCAGCCTCATTTAACCGCGAGCTGGACGGCATGCTCGATCTGTCTAATTTCAGGGTCACAGCAAGTTCCCGGCTGCGCTGACTAAGTCGCGCGGCAGCCAGGTTCCCGGTGGCGGGGCCAGCACCGATGCCGCTAGCCCGGCCGCCGCGCCTCGTGCAGGGCTACGATCCCTAGCGTCAGGTTGCGCCAGCTGACTCCGGACCAGCCGGCCGCCGCGATCTGACCGGCCAGCACCTGCTGCGGTGGCCAGTCGCGGATCGACTCGGCGAGGTAGTCGTACGCCTCGGCGCTGCGCGAAAGCTTGCTGGCTACCGCAGGAAGTACACCGGTGAGGTAACGCTCGTAAACCCGGTTCAGCGGCGTGACGGGCGGGTGGCTGAACTCACAGATCACCAGGCGCCCACCGGGCCTGGTGACCCGCAGCAGTTCGCGCAGGGCCTGGCTAGTGTCCGATACGTTGCGCAGCCCGAAGGAGATCGTCACAGCGTCGAAGGTGGCGCTCCTGAAGGGCAGCGCCAGCGCATCCCCGGCGGCGAACGCGAGGCCCGCAGCCGGCTTGCGGGCGCCGACTCTCAGCATGCCCAGGGAGAAGTCACACGCAACGCACCGGGCGCCCCGGCGAACGAAGGCTCGCGACGAGGTGCCGGTGCCGGCTGCCAGGTCGAGAACCAGCTGGCCAGACCCGCCGTCGACCGCCCTGGCGACCGTCCTCCGCCAGCGGCGGTCCATGCCCAGCGACAGCGCATCGTTGAGCAGGTCATAGCGCGCGGCGACGTTGTCAAACATCGCCGAGACCTCGGCGGGCTTCTTGTCCAGCTGAGCGCGCGTCATGCCCTTCACCCTCGCACATGGCCCACCGCCCAGGATAAGGCGTGCGCGGTCAGGGACTCAGGTGGTATTGCGGCATCTCGATCCCCGTCCGCACGATCTGAGCTGCTTCTGTCATTGCCGGAATAAGTACAAGAAAAGCATCCAATCTTCGGCGTGCGAATATTAGCCAGCTCTATCACTATTACGCGTGGTGCGAGCTGGAGGCGGCCTGCCGATGGCACATGAGGACGTCAAGATTGCGTAATTCTCTGGGCGTTACCGCGCGCCGTACGACCGAATAATGCCGGTGGCAGCGTCGACTTCTGCCTGTGCAACTACGTCGATCGTCACCCGTCGCCAGCCGCCGGCTCGGTGCCCCAACGGCGCAGTCCGGACCGCGAACTGCATGAGAGTTTGCGATGTGCGCCAGCGGCAAACGGCCGGCCACCTAGTCCTCTCCGCCCGCTGCAAGGTAAGGCGGATCGGGCTCGATGAGCTGAGCTTCACCGTGCCGGCGCAATTCGCCGACTTCATCTTCCCTGACGCCAGCCCGTTCGCCGCCGCGCTGCTCCTGCCTGCTATGAAGCTGGGCGAGGATCTTGTCATCCAGGGGAGCATCTCCGCCAGGTTGCACGCCGGCATGACAGAGATCATCCGGATCGTCTCGGGATGGAACATCGGACTCAAGCCGATCGAGTTAAGGGTCGATGAGCTGGTCCCGGACCGGATCACATCCGCTCCGGTCGGATCATTCTTCAGCGGCGGCGTGGACTCCTTCTATACATACCTGCGGCATAAGCACGACCAGGATCCTATAACTCATCTGATGCTGGCAAAAGGCTATGACATAGATCGCCGCAATGATCAGCTGTGGGACGCCATTACCCGTAGGTTTGCGCAGCTGGCCGAGGAAGAGCACGTCACTCTTATCGGGATTGAAAGCAACGTGCGGTCTCTGACCGACCCAATATTGTCGTGGACGTACAGCCATGGTGGCTGCCTCGCCGCCGCCGCGCTGTGCCTGCGCAAGGGAATCAGTCGGATGTACATCGCGTCGTCCGCTGATGCAGAGCACCAAGCTCTCCGCGGGTCACACCTTGCAATTGATCATCTGTGGAGCACCGAGGCGCTTAGCTTTGTCCACGATGGCTGGGAGGCGTCACGAATGAACAAGATCGATTGGCAAATTGCGCACTCCCCGCTTGCGCTGAAGCACCTGAGAGTTTGCTACAACAACGAGCAGCAGACTACGTACAACTGCGGCAGATGCGAGAAGTGCCTTCGCACTATGGTCAGCCTCTATGCTGCCGGCGTACTTGAAAGGGCCGAGACTTTTCCGTCGCAGATTGATCCGAACCACCTGGCAGCGGTGACAATTGACGGCTATGACGACGTGGTGTTTCACTGGGAGAACCTTGCAGCGCTTCGAGCCCGCGGACTGGCACCAGACCTGCAGCACGCACTCGAAACCGCCCTTGCGAACGCGGCCAAACGTGACGCCAGGCCGAAGACAGCGGCGCGGCGCATTAAGGGCAACATCGATTATCTCGATCATTCTTCTGCCCGCGGTACGTTGCGCGGAATCAAGACTCGAGTTACCGGCAGAAGCCTCTAATGCGCATTCTGATTGATCAGTCCGGATACGACCTGCTGAATCTCGGCGATGTCG
>JBAUAR010000251.1:0-5306 GCA_049675875.1 Streptosporangiaceae bacterium | reverse complement strand
TGCTGCGCGGCAAGCAGTTCTACTACACCGAGCCAGGCTCCGTGGCTGCCGTCCAGGTAGCCGAGCCGTCGCCGATCAGCGACTGACCGGATAGACTCCGGTCTGTGCCCCGATACGAGTACCGCTGCCGCGCCTGCGGCGATACCTTCGAGCAGACCCGCCCCATGAGCGAGTCGTCGGCGCCCGCCGTCTGCCCGCAGGGCCACGACGACACCGTCAAGCTGCTCTCCACGGTCGCCCTGGGCGGCCGGGCCGGCTCGGCCGGAGCACCCGCCTCCGGCGGCGGCGGATGCTGCGGCGGCGGCTGCGGCTGCGGCGGCTGACACCGCTGGCCCATAAGCGGCAGTTGTCTCGCGACTCGAGCGGCACGGCCGCGTTGAGCACGTCCAGCGCCGAGCTTTGCCGGCTGGCGTCCGCGTAGTCGAACGGGCCAGCCCAGTGCAGGCCGAACTGGTTCCGGCTGTTCCTGTCGTTGGCCCAGATGGAGCGGGCGTTGTCGCGGATGAACTCGCCATAGGCCGGGCGCGGGCTCTGCAGGGAGAAGTCGTAGAGGTTGCGCACGAATATGCCCTTGAACTGCGGGCGGTCTCGGTCGCCGCGGGCAGTGCTGTGCTCGCGGGGCTCGAGCAGGATGCCGTGCCGGGCGTCAGCGGCGGGGGTGGTGAGCGAGCGCAGCGCCGCGTCCGCTATCGCCTCCCCGTGCCGCAAATAGCTGGCGTCGCCGGTTATCTCGTGCAGCGCGGCCAGCCCGCCGAGGACCACGCCCTGGTTGTAGGTCCAGGTGGGGCCGGCGTTGTTCGCGCAGGACTCGTTGAGCCCGTCGTTCACCAGGCCGCTGGCGCCGATCAGGCCGCGCGCGCGGAACCAGTCCCACTCCCGCAGCGCCCAGTGCAGGTACTCGCCGGTGCCGGGACAGCGCTGCTGCAGGCGGGCCGCGAGGGTAAGGAACAGCTCGTTGGTGACGGCGTTCTTGTAGGAGCGGTCGGTGTTCCACCAGACGCCGCCGCCGCAGGCGTCGTCCCATCCGGTCAGCAGGTTGGCGAAGATTGTCCGGGCCGCGTCGAGGTAGCGGTCCTCGCCGGTGAGGTCGTACGCGGCGACCCAGGCCAGGCCCCACCAGCCGTTGTCATCGTAGAAGCTGACCAGGAAGTCCGGGTGCTGGCGGCGCGCGATCCGGAACGTGCGCTCGACCACGCCGAGGTGGGTCTGGTCGCCGGTGCGCTGGGTGTAGGCGATCACCGCGGTCAGCGCGTTGGCGGAGTTCCACCAGCCCGTGGTCCGCCAGCGGCCGGTCCACCGCCGGTACCAACGCTGCAGCGCTTCCATCCCGGCCGCCGCGTGCGCGCGATAGTCCGGCTCCTGACCGTCATCATGGACCGACATGGTGCTGTCCGTTTGCCAGTGTCGGCTAGGCGTCGACTTGCTGAGCTTGACCGTACCTGCGGTAGGCAGCGACGATGAGGTCGGCGCAAGCGTGGAGAGGCATCGCGGTGCTGTCGATCTGCAGCTGGTAGAGCTCCGGGTCATCGATGCCGACGCAGTACAGCCGGCGGACGTATTGCGCGCGGGCGCGGTCGACGTGGGGCAGGCGCTGACGGGCGGTTGCCACGGCCACGTTCTCGATCCGGGCCGCCTGCACAATGCGTGCGTCGGGCGGACCGAACAGCCGCACCCGCAGCACGCCTGGCTCGTTGCTGAAAGCAGCCCCGCCGGCTCGCCCGAGGATCACCGCGCCCGACGCGAGGGCCTCGCGCATGATCGCCTCGGCCTGCTGGCGGAAGAATGCTGCCTCATTCGGCGGCGGGATGGCGTTGTGTGGCGTCCCGTCGGTGCCGGCCCCGAGGACCCCGCCTGCCAGCGGGGACAGCACGCTGAAGAAGCGATCGACGAGGGGGCGGCGGATCATCGCGCCCTCGGCTTCCTGCAACGACACCCGCAGCTGCGCGGCGACCCGGGAGCTGATCGCCCGGTCGAGCAGCGGGAGGCCGAGCTGCCGGGCGACCTCGGGGGCGATGATGCTGCCGCCCGCGCCGTAGCCCGCCGAAATGGTCACGCCAGGCATCTAATGCGTCCCTTCGGGAGCGACCGTAATCGCATCCTCGCCGGCCTCGGCCGAAGGCTCAACTGTGGGCCGCGTCTGGGTGTTGCTCGTGCGCAGCCGCACTTGGTTGATGAACAACGCGGCGATGACGCTAACGATCGACACCGGCACCGCGACGAAGAACAGCCGGTCGATAGCGTGCGAGTACGCCTGGATGATGCCCTCGTGAATGGCTGGGTGCGTGTGCTTCAGCGCGTCCAGCTGGGCCGGGCTCCCGATCAGCGCCCCCACCTTGTTGCCGCTTACGGCTAGCGCGGCCGGCGGCAGGTACCGCGGCAGCAAGGCGGTGAGTCCGGCGGTGAGGACCGCACCTAGCGCGGATGCCCCGATGGCGCCACCCATGGACCGGAAGAAAGTGACGGACGAGGTCGCGACGCCTAGCTCCTTCATCGGCACCGCATTCTGCACGACGAGCGTCAGCACCTGCATGAACAGGCCGAGCCCGATGCCGAAGACCAGGATGTCCAGGCCCACGATCGTGAGCGAGGTGTGCGCGCCGAGACGCGAGAGCAGCGCGAGCCCGATCGTCACGATGATCGTCCCGGCCAACGGGAACCAGCGGTACCTGCCGGTGCGCGAGATATAGATTCCCGAGCTGATGCTCATGGCGAGCAGGCCGACCAGCAGGGGTAGCAGCAGCAGCCCCGACTCGGTGGCCGACACCCCGTGCACCAGCTGGAGGTACTGCGGCAGGAACGCCAGCGCGCCGAACATGGCGACGCCGCTGACGAAGGAGATGATGTTCGACACCGTGAAGATCCGCAGCCGGAAGAGCCCGAGCGGGAGGATCGGCTCGGGCGCCGCCGCCTCCCGGAGGGCGAAGCCCGCCAGGACCAGCGCTCCCAGCACGAACAGCCCCATGACCTGCCAGGATCCCCACGGGTACGAAGTACCGCCTAGCTGCACCGCCAGCAGGATGCAGGACACTCCGGCGACCAGCAGGATCGCGCCCCACCAGTCGATGTTTACTTCCCGCTTGCGCACGGGCAGCCGCAGCACGCGGTTGGTGACGATCAGCGCGGCAATGCCCAGTGGCAGGTTGACGTAGAAGATATAGCGCCAGGTCAGGTGGTCGACGGCAAACCCGCCGGCCAGCGGGCCGACGACGCTGGAGACGCCGAAGACGGCGCCAAAATATCCCTGGTATCGGCCGCGCTCTCGGGGCGGGATGACATCGCCGATAATCGCGAAGGCGAGCGACAGCAGGCCGCCGCCGCCGATTCCCTGCAAACCGCGGAACGCGATGAGCTCGAAGATATTCCTGGAGAGCCCGCAGAGCGCGCTGGCGGCCAGGAACACCACGATGGCCAGCTGGAAGAGCCGCTTCCGCCCGTAGAGGTCACCCGCCTTTCCCCAGATCGGCGTCGAGGCCGTGCTGGCCAGCAGGTACGCGGTGATGACCCACGACAGCAGGTTGCTGTGGCGGAAATCCCCGACGATGGTCGGCAGCGCCGTCGACACGATGGTCTGGTCGAGCGAGGCCAGGAACATCCCCATCATCAGCCCGGACATGATCACGAGGATCTGCCGGTGCGTGAAACCCTCGCTCGCGGGCTGGCTCGCGGTGGGCGTGGCCGTCGCACTCATGCGTGCCTGCTGTCCGTGTGCTGCGCCTCGTCCACCAGCACGACCTTACCCGTCGAGGTCTGGCCGGTACTACGGCTGCTACGGCTGCCACCAGGGCCTTGCGGTCCGGTGCTCCGGCAGTGCGCTGGCCGGCAGACGCTGCGCAGGGGTGATCAGGCCCAGGTCCGCTGGCGTCCGGGCACGCTCTCCCCCGGCCGGCTCCCGCGCTTCGCCGGGCGGCGTGCGGTGCGCGCTGAAGAGGGGCGGCAGCGCGGCCGTAAATTGGTGGTCGGTGCGGGCCCCGACCCTGGCATAGCCGAGGAACACCACGCCGCTAGCGACGACGACCAGGATCCACGCCGGGTGTCCGTTTACCCGGCCCCAGTCATTCAGGCCGTGCAGGACCGCGGCGATGGCCAGCCCGACCCAGGCGACCCGCCACGAGTGCCGCCGGGTCGCAGCCAGGCCGATGAAGTAGCCGGTCACGCCAGCCCAGCAGGCATGGCTAATCGGGTCAGTGAGGAACCGCCACACGAAGGTGACGATGAAGTACCACACCGGGCCGATCAGCGCGGCGAACACCGAGGCCGGTGCAGAGTGCCCGGTGGCGACCAGGTGCCTGACCGC
The DNA here is from genome assembly GCA_049675875.1 of Streptosporangiaceae bacterium. Classification (GTDB taxonomy): domain Bacteria; phylum Actinomycetota; class Actinomycetes; order Streptosporangiales; family Streptosporangiaceae; genus JAJYUU01. The sequence goes on along the minus strand of JBAUAR010000251.1, from coordinate 1,012 downwards.
CGGAATAGCGGACTGCACGGTCTGATAGAAGGCCGCGACCGAGTTGGTAGTGAAGTAATGGACGACCTCGCTGGCGCCGAAAGCCAGGCCGCTGACCGCGCCGAGGAACAGGTAGTCCCGAGGCATCAGTACGCGGTGCCGAAAGAGCAGCGCGACGGCTAGCACCGGGATGGCCTTAACGAGTTCTTCGGGGAAGCCGACGGTTGCAATGCTCAGGCCGAGCGTGGTGTCGCTGCTGTGCAGTGCGGATTCCAGCACGATCGCCAGGGGCACCTCGGTAGCTAGCGCGATGACAACCACAACGGCGAGCATCGGCCGGGTGACGTAGTCCGGCCGGACGATGACGCCGAGTAGTAGCAGCCATGCGAGTGCGAAGTAGGCGGCGAAGATCCAGGCGGCAGCGGTGAAGGTGCTCGCGCTGAGATTGGCGTCCAGGATGACCAGCGCGATCGATGGCACGCAGATCAGTACGAGGAACAGGAGCACCGGAAAACTGCGCAGGGCGTGGTGGCGAAACCAGTCGCTCAGCGGGAACAGGTCGCTGGCTGGCCCGGCGCGGCGTCGGCCAGGCGATGGAACCCGCGGGTCAGAAGCGTGCATGGCGATCCCTCCGGCTCTGCCCGGGCGTGGCCGACCACCGAAGTGGGCAGTGCCTGCTAGCTTCCCCGTCGCCAGTCCGGGCCGAACTCGTGATCGTGCAGCTTGCGAAGTTCAGCCGCCATTGCGGCCGGACGTGCGGGCTTGACCCTGACACGGTGTGAGGGTCTAGGCAGGGAGTTGTCATGTTCGCCATCGGTGAGTTTGCCAGGCATGGCCGGGTGTCGGTCCGCATGCTGCGTCATTATGACGCGATCCGGCTGCTGGAGCCGGAGTGCGTCGACCCGGCCACGGGCTATCGATTCTACGGAGCCGGCCAGCTATCCCGGCTGAACCGGATTGTCGCCCTGAAGAACCTGGGCTTCACCTTGCGGCAAGTGGCATCGATCCTAGATGACCACGTCAGCCCAGCTGA
>JBAUAR010000250.1:0-2845 GCA_049675875.1 Streptosporangiaceae bacterium | reverse complement strand
GTCGGTGCACAGGCCCGGGCGCGGCACCCGGAGCTGGAGGCCCGCCGCCTTGCAGCGGTCCGCGGCGAGCGCGCGCAGCCGGGAGTTGGCCGCCACCCCGCCGCCGATCACCAGGTGGTCCACCCCGCTCGCCCGGCATGCCGCGACGGCCTTCCTGGTCAGCACGTCCGCGACCGCCTCCTGGAAGGAGGCGGCCACGTCGGGCACCGGCACAGACTCACCCGCCGCCTCGCGCGCCTCCACCCAGCGGGCCACCGCCGTCTTCAGGCCCGAGAACGAGAAGTCGCTGGTCCCGTCCGCGTACTTGGCCCTGGGAAACGCGATGCGGTCCCGGTCGCCCGCCGCCGCCTCGCGGTCGATGTGCGGTCCGCCGGGAAACGGCAGGCCGAGCACCCTGGCCACCTTGTCGAACGCCTCGCCCGCTGCGTCGTCGATGGTGGCGCCGAGCGGAATCACCTCGGCGGCCAGGTCGGGCACCAGCAGCAACGACGAATGGCCGCCCGACACCAGCAGTGCGATGGCCGGAGCGGGCAGCGGCCCGTGCTCCAGTTGGTCCACCGCCACATGGGCGGCCAGGTGATTGACGCCATACAGCGGCTTGCCGGCGGCCAGCGCGTAGGCTTTGGCCGCGCACACACCGACCAGCAGCGCCCCCGCGAGCCCTGGCCCGGCGGTCACGGCGATCGCGTCCACGTCGGCAAGCCGGACGCCCGCCGCGGACAGCGCCCGGTCCACGGTCGGCACCATGGCCTCGAGGTGCGCCCGGCTGGCCACCTCGGGCACCACGCCGCCGAACCGGGCGTGCTCGTCGACGCTCGAGGCCACCGCATCGGCGAGCAGCTCGTGGCCGCGCACGAGCCCGACGCCCGTCTCGTCGCACGACGTCTCGATGCCGAGCACCAGCGGCGCAGTCATCGACGAACCTCCCCGGTCAGGTCGTTGGCATCCTGGCCCGGACCGGCAGGCGCCGGGCCGGTGAGCGGTCGGCGCATCACAATCGCATCGGTGCCCGAGGGCTGGTAGTAGCCGCGCCGGATACCGACATCCGCGAACCCCCACCAGCGGTAGAGGCGCTGAGCACGCGCGTTGTCGGCCCTGACTTCCAGGAACACCTCAGTGCATTCGCGCCGGGTGGCCTCGGCGAGCAACTGCCGGAGCAGCGCAGAGCCCACGCCCCGCCCCCAGCGGCCGGTGTCCACGGCGATGGTCAGCACGTCCGCCTGCCGGCCAGCGGCAAGCATCCCGGCGTACCCGACGATCTGCCCGGCTTCCTCAGCCACCAGATAGAGCCGGCTAGCGGGCTGCTGGCCCAGCTCGCCGGCGAGCATCTGCCGGGACCACGCCTCGTCGCCGAACAGCGCCAGCTCCAGGCTCAGCACCGTGTCCAGGTCAGCGGTCGTCATCGGGCGCAGCTGCAGGCCGGTCACGGCGTCACCCGCTTGGGTCGGCCGGGCTCCCGGGCGTCTGGCCGGCGCAGATACAGCGGTTCAGCCGGTCCCGGCGGCAGCCCCGCCGAGATCCGCCTGGCGGCGAGGCAGGCGAGCTGCCCGGCGGCCGGGTAACGCGGCGCCAGCGGGCGGCCCGCCAGCTCCGGATAGAGCACGACGCCTTCACCCGCCACCGGAAGGTCGTCCGGCAGGTCCGCTGGCCGGCCGACATACGGCCCCGCCGCGCGCTCCCCGTCCGCCCCGTAGCGCGCCCAGTACAGCTCGCGACGGCGAGCGTCGGTCGCAACCAGGAATTCCGAGCCGTCGGCACTCGCCGCCGCCTGGGCAGCGATCACGTCCAGCGAGCAGATTCCGTCCGTCCTGATCTGCAGCGCGCTGCCGAGAACCCGCGCGGTCACGACGCCCGCCCGCAGGCCGGTGTAGGGGCCCGGCCCGGTGCCGACGGCGACGGCGGTCAGGTCACCGCATCCGGCACCGGTCTTGCGCAGCACCTGGTCGATGAAGATCGCCAGCACCTCGCCGTGACGACGCGGGTCGACGGCGGACAGCTCGGCGATGACGGCGGACCCGTCATGCAGGGCCACGGTCACCGTCGGGGTAGCGGTGTCCAGCGCGAGCAGCAGCACGATTGCCCAGCCTAGTAACGCCGGACTGGTAGCCTGGACGGGCCTGCGAGCGTCAGGCCGTTGGCTCGGTCAGCACCTTGGCTAGCACGTCGCTGGCCGCCGCGGTCGCCCCGGCCTGCAGGGTGGCGATGGCGGTGGAGCTGAAGCCCGGCGACTGCTGGGCCGACAGCTCCACGGTGATCAGCACGTTGCGCTCGAGCACGACGACGGTCACGATGTCGCTGACGATGTTGCCAGCGGTCTCACGCTGGTAGCCCGCGAAAGCCTGCTGGCCAAGTTTGGTCAGCGGGGTGATCTGGGCAGGCGACAACGTCGACGTCTTGCCCGGGTCTGCGAGGGTCGCCCTGGTGAGGGTGAGGTAGTCCCGGGCGTTGGCCGACGCGCTGCCGTTGCCGCCGGCCGCGGCGAACGGCTGGTAGGCCTGCGCTGTCACCTCCAGCAGCCGGAAGACCGGCTTGGCGTCGACGGTGAAACTGCACTCGCTCTCCGTCTTGCCGGAGAACTGGTTCGTCGTCCTCCGGTGCGGGCCAGGGACGTACTGCGTCAGCACGGCTGCGCTCACGCTGGTGCAGGCACTCGGCACCGAGCTGAACTCGCCGCGCTGCAGTGCGGTGACGTACAGCTGCGGCTTCGGGCTGCTGCTGGTCGCGAGGACCGCGATTACCGCGCCGATGACGCAGACCGCGACAGCGAGGCCGCACCACCGGTAGACGCGGCGCCGCGACTTGCGCATCCGGGTGGCTGCGGCGCGGCCCTGCCGCCGCGTCGCCG
>JBAUAR010000249.1:0-2089 GCA_049675875.1 Streptosporangiaceae bacterium | reverse complement strand
GCCTTGAGACGCCGACCGAGGGCTCGATCAACTTCGAGGGCAAGGACCTGGCCCGCAGCAGCGCCCGGGCATACCGCCGGGAACGGCGGAACATCCAGCTCATGTTCCAGGACGCGTACTCCTCGCTTGACCCGCGGATGCGGGCCGGCACCATCCTGCGCGAGCCCCTCGTGGTGCAGGGCATCGGCAACCGTGCCGAGCAGCAGAAGCGGGTCGCGGAGATCCTCGGCCACGTCGGCCTGCCCGCAAGCGCGGTGGACCGGTATCCGCACGAGTTCTCCGGCGGCCAGCGGCAGCGGCTGGGGTTCGCCCGGGCGCTGATCCTGTCACCCGAGCTGATCGTGGCCGACGAGCCGGTGTCCGCGCTCGACGTGTCGATCCAGGCACAGGTGCTCAACCTCATGCGCGAGCTGCAGCGGGAACTGGGCCTTACCTACCTGTTCATCTCACACGACCTCGCGGTGGTGCGGTACCTGTCGAACCGGATCGGCGTCATGTACCTCGGGAAGCTGGTCGAAGTGGGGCCCGCGGACGAGGTGTACCTCACGCCGGCGCACCCGTACACCCGGGGACTCATCGACTCCGCGCCGGTCGCGGACCCGCAGGCCGAGCACGCCAAGGTGGACGCCGGCGTGCGCGGCGAGCTGCCGAGCGCCATCCACCCGCCATCGGGCTGCCGGTTCCGTACCCGCTGCCCGCTGGCCCAGGAGATCTGCGCGGAGGTTGAGCCACCGCTCCGGCCGTTCAGCGTCAACGGGCATCAGGCCGCGTGCCACTTCCCGCTGCGGACGCCGCTGCCCGCCGACGCCGTGGCCGCTGCTGCGGCACCGGCGCAGTAGTCGGAAGGCGCGCGGCGGCGAACCGGCGAACGGCTGCGGGTCGGACGCAGCCCGTTCCCCTATGGGGGAAGGGGTTAGGGTTTGTCCGTGCAGCAATTCACAACCCGGCCCGAGCTGACGGGCACCTTCGGGATGGTGGCGTCCACGCACTGGCTCGCCTCAGCGGCGGGCATGGCGGTACTGGAAAAGGGCGGTAACGCGTTCGACGCCGCGGTAGCCGCTGGCTTCGTGCTGCAGGTGGTCGAGCCGCACCTGAACGGGCTTGGCGGCGAGGTGCCCGTCATCGGCTTCGACGCGACGGGCGGGCAGGCGTTCGTGCTCGACGGCCAGGGGCCGGCCCCAGCCACCGCGACCCTGGCCGCCTTCGCCGACCTGAACCTCGATCTCGTGCCTGGCACGGGACTGCTGGCCGCGTGCGTGCCCGCCGCGTTCGGCACCTGGATGCTGCTGCTGGAGCGGTACGGCAGCATGCGACTGCGCGACGTGCTCGAGTACGCGATTGGCTACGCCCGGGATGGCTACCCGATGCTCGCCAGCGCCAGCGACGCGATCGCCGCGGTGGCCCCGGCGTTCACCGAGCACTGGCCGAGCTCGGCCGAGATCTACCTGGCGTCCGGGGTGCCAGCTGCGGGCAGCCGGTTCACCAACAGGCCGCTGGCGGCGACCTACCAGCGGATCCTCGACGAGGCCGAGCGCGCCGGTGACGGCCGCGAGCAGCAGATCGAGGCGGCCAGGCGCGCGTTCTACGCTGGCTTCGTCGCCGCGGCGATCGACGACTACGCCGGGCACGCCGAGGTCATGGACGTCACCGGACAACGCCATGGCGGCTTGCTGACCGGAGCCGACCTCGCGGCGTGGCGGGCGTCGGTGGAGCAGCCGGTGACGCTGGACTTTGGCGGGCTGACCGTGTGCAAAACCGGGCCCTGGGGTCAGGGGCCGGTGTTCCTGCAGCAACTGGCGATGCTGGCCGGGTTCGACCTCGCGGCGATGGCGCCGGGCAGCGCCGATTTCATCCATACCGTGACCGAGGTCGCCAAGCTCGCGTTCGCCGACCGGGAGGCGTGGTACGGCGATCCGCGCCAGTCGGACGTGCCGCTCGCCGATCTGCTGTCCGCCGGCTACGCGGCGCAGCGCCGGGCGCTCGTCGGCGCAGAGGCGTCGGCGGAGCTGCGGCCGGGTGCACCGGGTGGCCGTCAGCCGCGGCTGCCCGAGTACGCGCTCGCGCGCTTCGGCGCTGCTGCAGAAGCGGC
>JBAUAR010000248.1:0-6952 GCA_049675875.1 Streptosporangiaceae bacterium | reverse complement strand
CGTGCGGCGCGGCAAGAGGATCCGCACCACCATCCCCGACTCGGCCGCGGCGCGGCCGGGTGACCTGGTGCGGCGCCGGTTCAGCCCGCCGGCGCCGGACCGGCTGTGGGTTGCCGACTTCACGTATGTGCCGACCTGGGCCGGCATGGTCTACGTGGCGTTCGTGATAGACGCCTACTCCCGCCGGATCCTGGGCTGGCGGGCCGCTACCTCGATGCGCACCGCACTGGTCCTGGACGCGCTGGAACAAGCCCTGTGGACCCGCCGCCGGGAAGGCCGTGACCTGGCCGGACTGGTGTATCACACCGACGCCGGGTCGCAATATACGTCGATCGCGTTCACCGAGCGGCTCGCCGCCGCCGGGGTCTCCGTGTCGGTCGGGACCGTGGGCGACGCCTACGATAACGCCCTGGCCGAGTCAGTGATCGGGCTGTTCAAGACCGAGCTGATCAAGCCCCGCGGACCGTGGAAGAACGCCGGGCAAGTCGAGGTCGCCACCCTGAACTACATCGACTGGTTCAACCACCGGCGGCTCTACGAAGTCTGCGGCGACATCCCGCCCGCCGAGCTCGAAGCCGCCTACTACAGTCACAACACCAGCCTCGCCGAGGCCGGGTGACTCAGCAAAACGAGTCTCCGGACACGCCGGCTCGATTCAGTCCGTCGACTGCGTCAGGGGTAAATCGGGCCGTGGCTCCGGGCTGAAGATGTGAGACTGAGGCGATGATCGACGTGCCGGAGGTTGTGCGAAACAGGGCCCGTGCGGCCGGCGCGGAGGACTGGCTCGACCGATTGCCGGCGCTTGTCTCGAGCCTGGAGGCCGGCTGGTCGATCACAGTCGGGCACCCCTATGAGGGCGGCGCCGAGGCTTTCGTGGCGGACGCGACCCGGGCGGATGGTACCCCTGCCGTCCTGAAGGTGCTCGTCCCAGGGACCGGGAACAACGCCTCCAACGAGGCGACCGTCCTCCGTCTTGTCGGCGGAGACGGATGCCCGGTGCTCTACCGGCACGACCCCGACCAGGGCGCCTTGCTCATGGAGCGGCTGGGCCGGCCCATGTATGAGCTTGGACTGCCGCTCGCCCGTCGCCTGGAGATTCTCTGCGCCGCCGCTGCGCGCATATGGCGGTCGGCGCCAGACTGCGGGCTGCCCACGGGTGCGGACCAGGCCCGGTGGCTCGGCGACTTCATTGTGACGTCGTGGGAGGAGCTGGACCGTCCGTGCTCGGAGAAGACTGTCGACCATGCCCTGGGCTGCGCTGTCCGGCGGGCTCAGGCGCATCGGGACGAGAGGGCTGTGCTGGTCCACGGCGACGTGCACCAGCTGAACGCCCTCCAGCACGACGGCGGCTTCAAGCTGATCGATCCTGTCGGTCTCCTGGCCGAGGCCGAGTATGACCTGGGTGTCCTTATGCGGGGCGATCCCGTCGAGCTGCTTGGCGGTGACCCCGTCGACCGGGCCCGCTGGCTGGCCGCCCGCACGGGGCTCGATCTCGTCGCCATATGGGAGTGGGGCGTTGTCGAGCGGCTGTCGTCAGGACTGCTCTGTACCCGCATCCGCCTGCAGCCCCTCGGCCGCGACACGCTGGCGGCGGCCGAGGCCGTCGCCGGCCTGATGATCGGCTGAAAGGTCCGGCACACACAAATCGGGAGCCGGCGTCGATGTCGACCGCCTTCGACAGCAGGGTCACCTTCGAGCCAGGCGGCAGTCTCACGCGTCGGCAGGAATGTGCTGGATCATCGACGCGATCCTGGTGGAGCAGCCATGAGGGGCCGCCGCACGCAGCTTCACCGCTCTGAACTTGTCGCCGCCACAGCCCGCCAACCGTGAGAACAGGGAGGCTCGCAGCGCAAACGCGTCCTCTTGAAGGTTATTCGGAAGGTTGCCGGTGACCGTCACCGGTGGTCGAGTCTCGTGGATTTTCCGAGCGCGTCGTGGCGCGTTCCCGGCTGTCGGCGACCCACTGCATAACGCCCAGCACCAATGGGATCGAACCTGGCAGCTGCCGTTACGATGCACATTTGTGGACGACAAGTCCCCACCGCGAATGCACACAGTGGAAGAGGTCTACGGCTCGGCCTGGGCTGAGGAGGAGGCCTTCGAGACAGAACTGAGCATGAGCCTCACCCCGCGCGGGTTCGATCTGATGTTTGACCTGGTCGCGGCACTCGGCCTGCTGCCGGGCTCAGCTGTCCTCGACGTCGGGGCACGGGAGGGCTATCACAGCATCGAGCTGGCACGCCGGTTCGGGTTCACGGTGCATGGCATCGACCCGGTGCGCCGCCACCTGGACGGCGCGGCTCGCGCCGTGGCCGCCCTCGCGGCCGCCGAGCCCGACGTCGCATCCCGCGTCAGGGTGGACGACGGAGTTGCCGAGCGGCTGAGCGAACCCGACCGCAGCATCGACCTGATCTGGTGCCGGGACGTTCTAGAGCACATCGAAGATCTCGACACCGTCTTCCGCGAGTTCGCCAGGGTTTTGCGGCCTGGCGGAGTGGCGGTGATCTACCAGATGACCTCCACCAAATGGCTGACTCCCGCCGACGCGGCACAACTGTGGCCACCGGCCGGCATCCATGCCTCCAGCGTCGACCCGCAGAACTTCGAGGCCGCGATCACCGCGGCCGGGTTGACCATCAGGCAGTGCATCCAACTGCAGGGGGAATGGCGGGAGCGAGCAGAGGAAGACGGAACAGGACTCAGCTCCCGCCAGCTGCTCTGGACCTCGCGGCTGCTGCGCAACCGCCCGGCTTATGAGAAACGATTCGGAACCGACGCCTACGAGGTCATGCTCATGAACTGCCTGTGGGGCGTCTACCAGATGATCGGCAAGCTCAACCCGCGCCTTTACGTCCTAGCGCGCTGAACGACTGCCGGGTCGCTTCGGCTCCATGATGGTTGGGAACCCAGCGCCTGTTGCGGTCGGCGACGGCGAACTGCGATGCTGTTCGCCGCCTCGATCAGGCCGACGCGCGGCCAGTCAGCGCGCTGCAGCTTGGGCCTGGCGTTGCTCGGCGATGGCGCGAGGACTGAGCAGGTAGCGAAGTAGCACAACGTCGTCGATCTGGCGCGATTCGGCAAGTGTCATTCGGTGGGCGGAGTCCCGGGGGGAAGGCAGCGGGGCCGACGAAACGCGGAGCACCAGCATCGCCGACGAAAAACGGCGCGATCACAAGCTGCAACTCGTCTGCCAGGCCCGCGGCAAGGAACTGCGTGTGGATGATCTGGCCGCCTTCCACCATCAGCCACCGGATGCCCCGGGCTGCCAGGTCGGTCATTACGGTGACCAGGTCGAACGGACTGCCCGCACCGATGACCGACGTCGCCGCAGCAGTGTTAAGCCTGTCCCGGGCAGCCCGGACCGCTGTGCTCGCGCAGTAGACGGCTTGCAGACCTCGGTAACGCCTCGCCGTCACCCACCGGCGGCGCAAGGCGGGCCGCTCTGCCTGTAGCTCAGCCCCGGCCAGCTCATCAAGGAGCCGGCAATCGACGCGAGCCGCAGCCCGAGCACAGCTGCACGTGGACGCACGCATAGCCGCATCGAGCTTAGAGTCAAGCGATGCAATACGCCTGAGCCTGATACGCAGGCTCTCCACTAGAGCGATCGGAGACCCCTGGCTCGCACTGAAGTCGGCCGCTGGCCGCCTTCACGGTCCTGTCGTCCCTAGTCCCGTCTCAGCCAGCTAGCGCACCACAGCGGATCGCAGCGCCGCCAGGTCGGGCGCACCGACGCCGTGCGCCGTGAGATACCCGTCTACCGATCCGCCGCCGCCCGCCCTGGCCCAGGCCAGCACGTTCAGGATCAGCCCAGCAGGGCTGGAGAGCAGTTCAGCGGTCACGTTGTCGCCCATGCTGGTGGCCTTCAGCCTGCCGATCATCGCAGTGCTGTCCGGATCGAGGTACAGAGAGCTGAGCGAGTAGTCCGCCCCGATCAGCTCGTCGGGAACGCCGAGCACGGCCAGCACCAGCGCGATCACGATGCCGGTACGGTCCTGTCCTGCAGCGCAGTGCACCAGCGCAGGAAGCGCGCCGGGCGCGCACAGTGCCCTGACCGCCGGGCCGATCGAGTCGCCGCATTCGTCGATCATGTAGCGGTACTCCGCGCCCAGGTCGGTCAGCGGTGGCAGCCCGGTCGGGTCGCGGACAATCGGGGCGCGCACGATCCGGGCTGGCAGCCCCGCTACGGTGCTGGGCCTCTGCTCCACCTCGATGTCCGCGCGCAGGTCCACGATCGTGCGCAGGCCAAGCCCGGCCAGCCTCGCGACGCTATGGCTGTCGAGCCTGTGCAGACTGTCGGACCGGAACAGGGTCCGCCAGGCCACGCTACCGCCCTCATGCGTTGGGTAACCGCCGACGTCACGCAGGTTGTAAGTGCCGTCCAAGCGGAGGTGCCGCCCGTCGGCCAGTGCGATGTCTTGGACCTCGCGTTCCGGGCGCCCGGCAGTCCGCGTCAACTACCCGTTCCTCTGCGGTCGTCGATCCCGCATGGCACGATCTCATGCCACGGGTCGCACAGCATGCGGCACGAATGGCCGGCCGCCGGGCGGTCGGCCGGTTCCGTGCACAGGCCGACCCGCAGCCACTCGTCGCTGACCACTGAAAGCAGGTTCTCCTGCTGCGGCCTCAGGCCGGACATGTGTTCGGGTCCATGGAGCGGCGGCACACCATTGAGTATCTAGCTGCCTTCCTGGTTCAGGAAGGGATCGCGGTCGGAGCGGCGCACCCGGCCATTCGAAGATGACGGACCAGATTCAGTGAGACAACCGAACCGAAACGCGCTCCCCCAGGTCGCGCGGACCAGATTCAATGAGACGGGGCACCGGTCCCCGGTCCGATCCACCCGCGACCGCGGAAGCCGCGCGGTCAGCTGATGTTGTGGCGGTGCGCGTAGCCGATCGCAGCGGCGCGGTCCCGCGACCCAGTCTTGGCGAAGATCCGGCTGATGTGGGTCTTGACCGTGTGGTTGCTCAGGAACAGCTGCGCGGCGATCTCCGGGTTGGTCATCCCGCGGGCGATCATGCCCAGGATCTCCGCCTCGCGCTCCGTCAGGCCGTCGGGGGGCGGCGCGCTCCGGGCGGGCTCGGGCTTCTGGCGGGCTTCCGTGGCGGCGAGCAGCGTCGCGTGCACGCGGGGATCGAAGACCGTCAGCCCGCCTACCGCCGCGCGCAGCGCCCGGGCGATCTCGGTGTGGTCGGCGTCCTTGGTGAGGTAGCTGCGCGCGCCGGCCCGGAGCGCGTCCAGGACCGAGCTGTCGTCCGCGTATGTGGTGAGCACGACGATCGCGACCTCGGGGTGCTCGGCGGTCAGTCGGCGGATGGCGCCGATGCCGTCCAGGACGGGCATGTGCAGGTCGAGCAGCATCGCGTCGGGGTGGTGCTCGGCCACGAGCCCGAGGGCCTGCTCCCCGTCCGCGGCGGCGCCGACCACCTCGATGTCGGGTACCGCGTCGAGCAGCAGGACGAGGCCCTGGCGCACGCTGGCCTGGTCATCGGCGATGACCAGGCGCAGCGGCGCCCCCGCGGGTGGGGTGGTCATGAAGCCATGGTCTCAGGCCTGTGGGGCGGTAGTTCGGCGGTCACGATCCACTGGCCGTCGCGGCGCCCCGCCTCGAGCGTTCCGTTCAGCAGCCGGAGCCGTTCGTGCATGCCGGTCAGCCCGTAGCCGCCGTTGACGGTGCTCAGGTCCGTCGGCTGGCGGGTGCCCCCGTCCAGGGGCAGCTCGTTGCAGACGGTGAGCCGGACATTGGCGTCGCCGTAGTCGAGGCGGACCGCCACGGGCTGCCCTGCGGCGTGCTTGGCCGCGTTGATCAGGGCCTCCTGGGCGATGCGTAGCAGCGCGAGGGTGGCGTCTGCGGGCAGGGCCGCGGGGACGCCGCCCGTGTCGTAGCTGACGGGGACGTGATACCGCTGCGCGTGGGTGTCGGTAACCAGGGCGAGTTCCTCATCGAGCGGCAGGGTGTCGGTGTGCAGGGCCTGAACCGCGCGGCGGGTCTCCACCAGGCCCTCGGCGGCCATCTGCTGGGCCGCGGCCAGCAGTTCACTGGCCTGGTCGGCGTCCTTATGCAGCACTGACCGCGCCGCCTGGATCTGGATCCCGAGCGCGCCGAGCGAGTGGGCGAGCACGTCGTGGATCTCCCGGGCGATGCGGGCGCGTTCGTCGAGGAGGTCGGCCCGGCGCTGCTCGGCCTGCAGTTGCTCGCGCTGGGCCAGCAGCGCCCTCGCCTGCTCCGCCTGGACCCGGTACCCGCCCCAGTTGTGCCCGATCACGAGGCCGGCGAGCACGATCGCCGGAAGTCCGAGCAGCGTGCCGTAACTCTGGCCGAAAGCCAGCCCGCTGACCTCGATCGCGAGTATGCCGGCCGCGGTCACGGCCACCGCTGCCGCGAGCTCGCTGTTAATGCCCGCGCCCATCGCCGCCACGAACGCGAAGACCACCATGGCCGAACCACCGCCGCCGCCGCCGGCCGCGAACCCCGAGGCGACGGCGATCACGCCGCGGAGCACGGGCAGCGCCCAGGCGGGATATCGCGCCGCGGTGGCGGGGGCCTCCAACACGGTCCAAGCCAGCACGGCCAGGCCAAGCACGGCGTAGCACGCGATCTGAACCGGCAGGGCGGACGGCGCGGTCGGCGGAGCGAAGAGGAACGCCAGCAGGCCGAGCCATACGAAGCCGAGGGCGCGGGCCAGCGCGTTGACCGTACGCAGCATGCCTCCAGTATCGGCCGGGGCGTGGTAGCGGCACGTCAGCCTGCGGGCTGAAGCCCGCGCTGACCCGCCGGGGCGCGGCCTGGTGCCACCTGGTACCAGGCCGCGCCCGTCATTCTCATGCCGGGGACCAGCCCGTGCTCTGACGCGCTCACCAGCGCAATTGGCGAATATGGAGTCGTTAACGAAACCCACGCGAAGGAGCGCGAGATGCTTTCCGAACTGACCGAAGCAATGATCGTCAACGG
>JBAUAR010000247.1:0-2930 GCA_049675875.1 Streptosporangiaceae bacterium | reverse complement strand
GATCGTCGTCGGCATGTCGTCCGCGTAGGGCGCGCACATCAGCCACACGGTTCGCGGCGATGGTTCCTCGATCGCCTTCAGCAGCGCATTCGCTGCCTGTTCGGTGGCCCGGTCCGCGTCCTCGAAGACCACGATTCGCCATCGCCCGCTGACCGGCGCCGTGGCGGCCTTCAGCACCAGATCCCTGGTCTGCCTGACGCCGTACGACAGCCCGTCCGGCCGGACGAACAGCACGTCCGCGTGCGTCCCGGCGGCCACCTGGTGGCAGGACCGGCACTGTCCGCAGCCCTGCCGGTCGCACAGTAGCGCCGCCGCGAAGGCTCGGGCGGCAAGCGACCGGCCGGAGCCCGGCGGTCCGGTGAACAGCCACGCGTGGGTCATGCCGGCGACAGCCGTGGGCTCGGTGCCCGCGCTGACAACCGCTCGTGCGAGCTGGGCCGTGACCGCTTCCTGGCCAGTCAGCTGGCCGAAGACCGCCGCGAGGCTCCCGCCACTCTCAGCACCGCCCGGCCCGGTCGTCGCGCTCACTCCCGAACCGCCGGGAACGACCCGGTATTGTCCTCGGCCGCGGACGGGACCGGGTCCGGCAGTACCTCACGTACCCGCGTCTGGATCTCCCTGCTGACCTCGGCCTCCGATCGGGTGGCATCAATCACCAGGTATCTGCTCGGCTCCATGGCTGCGAGGCGCAGGAACGCGTCCCTGACTCGCTGGTGGAATGCGATCGGCTCGGACTCCAGCCGGTCGGCCGAGCTCAGCCGGCGGCCGAGGCCCGTGGCCGGCGCCAGGTCCAGCACGAAGGTCAGCTCAGGGACCAGCCCCCCGGTGGCCCACTTGTTCAGCGCCGCGATCTCCGCGACCGGAAGCTCTCGTCCTCCGCCCTGGTATGCAAGCGAGGAGTCGATGTACCGGTCAGTGACGACAATGGCGCCCCGCTCCAGCGCCGGCACGATCACCGACTGCACGTGCTCTGCCCGGTCTGCCGCGTACATCAGCGCCTCAGCGCGCCCGGCCAGCCCCGTGTGAGCCTTGTCGAGCAGCAGCGCCCGGAGCCGCATCCCGATCTTGGTCGCGCCCGGCTCGTGCGTCGTCACCACGTCATAGCCCTGATCGCGCAGCCAGATAGCCAGCAGCCGAGCCTGGGTTGACTTGCCCGCGCCCTCGCCGCCCTCCAGTGCCAGCAAGACGCCCGGCCGCCTGGCCGGCTTGGGTACCGGCACCGTCGACGCTGACGCGGAAGCCAGCGTGGCCGCCGCGTCCCGGACGCCGTTACCAGTGCCGTTCACCGCGTGCCTCGCGTCGTGCCGGAACGCCGAGCCTAGATCCGCCAGTAGCGGCACGCCTCGCCGGTCGTCCATCCTCCGATACGACAGCCGGCCGAGCAGCACCGCGACGACGGCAGCGAGCAGCAGCACGATGTTGTAGCCGACGTTCCGGTAGGTGACGTCGGCGATATGCGCGCTCGATCCGCCCATGGCTCTGGCGAGCGAGTTGAAGCCGCCCGCGAGCGACGGTGCGATCGCGATCACCGCGAACAGGATCACCCGGATCGCCGACTGCAGGAATGCGAACGTGCGGCCCCTCGTCTCGTCGTTGACCTCGAGGCCGATGGTGGTGTAACCCGTGACATACGCGACACCGGCACACGCGCCGATCACGATCACCAGGATGACGGTCAGCACGAGGCTCGGAATGAGCGCCACGGCGGCAAGCGGCAGCGCGGCGAACATGATGGACACCCCGAACAGCCGGCGCCGGGAGAACCCGCGCAGCACGCGCAGGCCGAGGAACATCCCGATGGCAAGCCCGAAGAAGATCGCGGCGAACGCGGCACCCCAGCCTGCGCTGCCGCCCTGCAGGATGTTCCTGATGTAGGAGGGCCCGAGCCCGACTACGGCGCCGGCCGCCGCGAAGGCGCCGGTCATGCCGATGATGATGCCGCGCACCACCTGACTATGTCGGACGAATTGCCAGCCTTCCCAGATCGACTTGAGCACGGACGGCGAGGAGATCTTGTCGGTCTGGTGGCGGCGCAGCTCGCGCAGCGTGTAGACGGTCAGCGCGGACACCACGTAGGTCGCCGCGTTGAAGTACAGCGCCAGGTTGACCTGGTTGGTAGAGAAATAGTGCGAGATGTGGCCGAGCGCCGTGCTGATCAGCGCCAGCAGCGAGAAGATCAGCCCGGCGATCGGGGCAGTGCCGTAGGTAGCGAACAGGCTGAGCTGATTAGCCTGTTCCAGCCGGTCCGACGGCACCAGGTTCGGCACTGAAGCGTCCTTGGCCGGCGTCCAGAACAGCGACGCGCACGAGGCCAGGAACTGGACCACGTACAGCCAGGTCAGCTGGTTGGTGAAGCCAACCGCCAGGTTGATCGGGATGGTGATGTAGAGCGCAGCCCTGATCACGTCGCCGATGATCATGTTCATCCGGCGGTCGAACTTGTCCGCGACCGCCCCCGCCACCGGCCCGAGCACCAGCGCGGGCAGTAGCGAGGTCAGCCAGACACCGCTGACCGCGTACGCGCCGCCGCTCGCGCCGCCGATCTTGGCGGCCAGCGCGGACAGTGCCAGCAGGCTGAGCCAGTCCCCCAGGCTGGACAGCGTGAGCGCCAGCCACAGCCGCCGGAACGGCGTGATCGACAGCACGCTAGGTCCGCGGACACCCAAAGGGGATCGAAAGCTCACGGCGCTAGGTTATAGGCCCGTCTCGGGAACGGCTGCTGACAGCGCAAACCTGCGGCCAGCGCGGGATGAAATCACAATCAACGGAACGTGCTTGTTCTAGCCTGCGGCAGCTCGCCGGGTCGCGCAAGTCGGGCGCGCCTGACCGGCTCACCGGGGCCACAGCCTCCGGCTGCGCGCGGTCGCAGGGCGCGGGGCGGCTACCCGTCGCCGTCGGCTGTCCGTTTCGTCCGTCGGCCGGAGGAGGAC
>JBAUAR010000246.1:0-2408 GCA_049675875.1 Streptosporangiaceae bacterium | reverse complement strand
TCGCACTCGGCACCAACCAGATCGCCGGCCTGGCCGGCCAGTTCGTCGGCCTGGTCGCGGGCGGCCTGCTGGCGTCCCGGCCGCGGCTTGCCGCCAGACCGCCGCGGCGGTCGTAGTCGCGACTGTGCTCGGGGTAGGTAGCGTGCTGGCGGGAGCCGATGGGAGTCACGGTCGCGGTAGCCCGGCTGCGGTCGGCGACGTTGATGGCCGCCCACTCATCCGGCGGCAGGCAGAGCCGGATGGCTTGCTCGTCGTCGGGGATCACGTGCCGTCGCCGCGGATCATAGATCCACTCGGCGACAGCCGTCCGGCCGCCGATGGTGAACTGCAGCTGGACCTGCCAGTTGCCGTCAGGCCGCTTGCGCGAGTCCCACTCGGCGGCATCGGCGTGCGCGCCAGTGCCGCTGAGGCGCTCGGCCACGATGTCGCCGAGCCGCGGCCCCGGCCCGGACTCGCCGTGGCCGCGGATCGTCGCCCGCTGTGCTTCCTGCGCCCGGTACTGCCGCTCGGCAAGCACGGGGCCTTCGAACCTGCGCACCCGGTCGGGCGGGATTCCGGCCGCATCAGCGATCTCTTCTGCCGTCTCGCCAGCGCGGATGCGGTCCTGGATCTCCTTGGGTCGCAACGGATTCTCCACTTCGATCTCGTACTGCGCGAGCCGGGAGAACTGACCCTTGGCCACCGTCCTCAGCCGGTCATCAATCGGCAGCAAGAACCTGCCGCTCCGCCCCGGCACGGCGAGAATGGCGTAGCTGCCGTCCTCGCTGACTGCGACGAGGCGCAGTTCCTGCATGAGCGTCCCTCCTGCGGCTGGCCGGCCGCGCGAGGCGGGGCACGGACCTGCCGTGACCGAGTCTGCCGGCATTACCGCTGACAGGCCAGCACCCCGCCCGGCATGTCCGGAGACTGGCCGGCTAGACCGCATTGCCAGGGCATGTCCGTCGTCATGACCAGCGCTGACGGCAATGTAGCCACGATACGGCCGGCTAGGTGCGCGGCAGCAGATAATCGCGCGGCTTGCCCGGTTGCGCGGCACCGCGGCTGGGCGCCCGGTCATGCGGCGTAGCGCCGGTATAGTCGATTCAAGAATGTTCGGTTACAGAACTATCTTGACAGAGGCGCCGCGCCCCGCAGCTATCCGCAAGCTGCCGTGGGCACCGTGGCTCGCCGTTGGCGTCGTCTGCTTCGGCGCGTTCATGGGCCAGCTCGACGCGAGCATCGTCACGCTGACGTTCCGGCCGATGGAGCGCGAGTTCGCGGCGCCGCTGGCGGCGGTGCAGTGGGTGTCGCTCAGCTACCTGCTCGTGCTGGTCGCCCTGCTGACGCCGATGGGCCGGATCGCCGACGTGCTCGGCCGCAAGCTGGTCTATGGCTACGGATTCGCTGTCTTCACTGCGGCCTCGGCGGCCTGTGCCTTCGCGCCGTCGCTGGGCCTGCTCGTGGCCTGTCGGGTGGTCCAGGCGGCCGGCGCTGCGATGCTCCAGGCCAACAGCGTGGCGCTGGTGACCACGAGCGTGCCTCAGGAGCGGATGCGGCTCGGCCTCAGCATCCAGGCGGCTGCGCAGGCCATCGGCCTCGGCCTCGGGCCGACCCTCGGCGGACTGCTGACCCAGACGGCCGGCTGGCGGGCGGTGTACTGGATCAACGTGCCGGTCGGCTGTCTCGCCATCGTGGCAGGTCGCTACCTGCTGCCAAGAACAAGGCACCGTAGTCCGGCCGCGCCCTTCGACGTGCTCGGGGCCGCGCTACTCGGCCTGGCGAGTACGGCGCTGCTCGCGGCGCTCTCGGTGGCCAGCGGGCTGCCCGCACCGGCCTGGCTGGCCGCGCTGCTGGCTGCTGTCGCGATGGCTGCCGCGGTGGCGTTCGTGGTCCGTCAGCGGCGCGCGCGATCTCCGCTGCTGCCACCTGCGCTGCTGCGGTCGCCGCGCATCATCCTTGGCCTGGCGGGCGCGTGCCTCGGCTACCTGGTGCTGTTCGGGCCGCTCGTGCTAGTGCCTCAGTTGCTCGCCGGCCACGGCGGCGCGCTGCACACGGGCCTGATCCTGTCCGCGCTGCCGGCCGGGTTCGGGATCGCGGCACTGACCGCCGAGGCCGTCTTCCCCGCCAGTCTGCGCAACCGCACCAGGGGCGTCATCGGCGCGGGCACGTGCGCCGTGGTTCTGGTTATGCTCATCGTTATGGCTAGTTCATCGATAGGGATTGTCGTATTGCTCGGGCTCGCCGGGCTGTGCCTGGGCGTCTTCGTGCCCGCCAACAACGCGCTCATCATGCGCACCGGCACCCCCAGCATGGCCGGGACACTCGGCGGGCTGGTCAACATGGCCAGAGGCATCGGAACGACGCTGGGCATCGCGCTGGTCACGCTTGCGCTGCACCTCGAGGGACACTCGGCCGGCGGTCATCCGGAC
>JBAUAR010000245.1:0-2528 GCA_049675875.1 Streptosporangiaceae bacterium | reverse complement strand
CCATCGCCGAGGACCGGCAGCCCGAGCCCGGCTTCGCGACGGCCGCTCACTACCACCGGCTGATTGACGCGATCGAGCGCGCGTCGCAGACCGGGGTCAGGCAGGACGTGCCGAGCTGATCGCCCGGGTGGGCGAGCCAATGACCTGGCCGGGTGGCAGAAAGGCGGCAAAAGCGTGGCACTGCGAGCGGTGGTTGTCGGCGGCGGTCTCGGCGGGATCGCGGCGGCAGTCGCGCTGGCGCAGGCCGGAGTCCACGTGCATGTTTACGAGCAGGCTCAGCGGCTGACCGAGGTCGGGGCGGGCGTGTCGCTGGCTCCCAACGGCCTCCGGATGCTGGAGCGACTCGGGGTAGGCGAGGGCATCGAGCGGGTCGGCGTCCGGTACATGTCTACTCAGCTGCTGCTGGCCGACGGCCGGCAGGCGAGGCACGAGCCTCATCAGTTCACCCAGCCAGGACGGAACGTCGGGATCCACCGGGCAGACCTGCTCGCTCTGCTGGCCGCGCAGCTGCCAGTCGGCACGGTGCGGACCGGACACCGGTGCACGGGATTCAGCCAGGACGCCGGAAGCGCGACTGTCGGCTTCGCCGACGGGACCACGGCCACCGCGGACGTGGTGATCGGGGCAGACGGCATCCACTCCGTACTGCAGGGGTTCGTGGTAGCTCCAGCAAGGCCCGTCTTCTCAGGGGTAGTGGCCTATCGCGGCCTGGTGCCGCGCATCGATACGTACCGGGCCGACGCGATACAGATGTGGGTGGGCGAGAGCAAGCACTTCCTGGTGTTCCCGGTGCGGGCCGGGCAGCTGCTGAACTACGTGGGGTTCGTTCCGTCGGATACCTCCGTCCGCGAGTCGTGGTCAGCGCCTAGCGACGCACCGGCGCTAGCCGCGCACTTTGCGGGCTGGGATCCGGTCATCGGGCAGATCATCGCTGCGATCGCAGGACCAGGCGGCAGCGGGTTCCAGTGGGGGATGTACGACCGTGCACCGCTCCCCCGGTGGAGCAGCGGGCGGCTGACCCTGCTCGGCGACGCGGCGCACCCGATGCTGCCGCACCTGGGGCAGGGCGTGAACCAGGCGCTGGAGGACGCCGTGGCGCTGGCCAGGCTGCTGGGAGCCAGTGCTAGTTCAGGTGACGTGCCGCGCGCGCTGGCCGCGTACGAGCGGCTGCGGCGGCACCGGACTGCGCGCGTCCAGCTTGGCTCGAGACGGCAAGGCGCCGGTTACGACAGCTCCGGCAGCCAGCTGGTCGACCGCCGGTGGATATACGACTATGACGCCTGGGCCGAAGCCGCCGCCCTCAGCCGGGGCGTGACGAGCTGATCGTCCGGATCGGCGAACCGGCCAGGAACCCCGCGATGCACTCCACCACCTGGCCGTACATGTGCCGGAATCCGGCTTCGCTCACGTAGCCGAGATGCGGGAGCAGCACGACGTTGTCCAGCGTGGTGAGCGGATGGCCAGGCGGCAGCGGCTCGGTGTCGTACACGTCCAGCCCGGCGCCGGCGATGGTGTGATCGCTCAGCGCCGCGACGAGAGCTTCCTCGTCGACGATGGGGCCGCGTGAGGTGTTGACGAGCACCGCGGTCGGCTTCATCGTCGCGAGGTCGGCGGCCTGGAACAGTCCGCGGGTCCGGTCGCTCAGCACGAGATGGATCGACAGCACGTCCGCGGCGGCCAGCAATTCGCTCTTGCTCACCCGGCGGGCGCCGACCGCGGCTGCGCGCTCGTCTGTGAGGTGCTGGCTCCAGGCGATCACGTCCATCCCGAACGCGCGCGCGGGCCCGATCATGGCCGAGCCGAGGTGCCCGAGCCCCGCCAGGCCGAGCGTCGCGCCGGCCAGGTTGACCGGCAGGTCAAGCTGCCAGTTCCCGGCGCGCATCGCCCGGTCCTCGACCGTCACGCGCTTGCTTACGGCGAGGATAAGCGCCCACGCCACCTCGGCCGTGCTGGGCACTCCGGCCGTCGGTCCCCCGTCGGGACGTCCGGTGCCGCAGTAGACGACGCCCGCCTCGTGCAGGTAGGCGTCGTCTACGGCGGCGTTCCACATGCCGGTCGTCACGACCAGCCGGAGGCGCGGCAGCCGTGCCAGCACCGCCCGGCCGAACGCGCTCCGTTCCCGCATAAGCACCAGCACGTCGAAATCGGCCAGCGTGTCCGCTAGGGCCGCCGGGTCGATGCGGCCAGGAAAGAACACCACGTCGACTTCGGGTCCGAGTGAGTCCCAGTCGGCGAATCCGTGCGCGCGGCGCTGATAGTCATCAAGCACCGCAACTCTGGTGATGGAGCCCGGGTCCGTCGGCACGGCATGAAACCTTACCCGGATCCGGCGCGGCGCGGTTAGCAGCGCGGCGTGGTTAGCGGCGCGACGTGGGTTAGCGGCGCGCGCCCTGCAGCTGACGACCGCCCGCCATCTCGCGCTTGATCCAGTTGTCGATGACCTGGTCGCTCTCCCACGACGTGATGAGCGCGTACCGCGGCTTCGGCCCGGGGTGCCAGACGACGTGCCAGAGCCGCTCGGTGTCGAT
>JBAUAR010000244.1:0-3430 GCA_049675875.1 Streptosporangiaceae bacterium | reverse complement strand
GCCCGGTCGCGGATCGCGGCACGGTTCCGGCGGTCGCCATCCGGCCTCATCGTCGCGGCGCTCATCGTCGGCGCCGGGGCCGGGCTCGGCGCGGTGGGGTTTCGCTGGCTTATCTTTGCGGTGACCTGGCTGGCGACCGGGCACGAGCAGTTCGGCCAGCAGGGCCGGGCCGGCAGCCTGCACTTTCCGTGGCTGGGCATCGGGTTCCTGGTGCTGATCCCGGTCGCGGGCGGTCTCTTGTATGGCCCGCTGATCTACCGCTTCGCCCGCGAGGCCCGCGGCCACGGCGTGCCCGAGGTCATGATCGCCGTCGCCTCCGCGGACGGCAAGATCCGCCCGCAGGTCAGCGTCGTCAAGGCACTCGCCTCCGCGCTGTGTATCGGCGCCGGCGGCTCGGTCGGACGGGAGGGCCCGATCGTGCAGATCGGCTCCGCCCTGGCCTCCAGCCTCGGACAGCTCGCGAAGATGCCCGGCCCGAGGCTGCGGGTCCTGGTCGCCTGCGGGGCCGCGGCCGGCATCAGCGCCACCTTCAACGCCCCGGCCACCGGCGTCCTGTTCGGCCTGGAGCTGATCCTGCGGGAGTTCTCCGTCGATGCCCTCCTGCCGCTGATCCTCGCCTCTGTGGTCGCCGACGTGGTCGGCCGGGCGTTCTTCGGCTCAGCCCCGATCTTCAGCCAGATGCCGCACAATCTGGCCATCGCCCACGACTGGCAGTACCTGCTCGTCGCCGTCCTCGGCCTGGCTGCCGCGCTGATCGGCACCGGGTTTCACGCCATCCTCTACAAGGCCGAGGACATCTGCGACGCGGTGTGGAAGGACCGGCCCGAGTGGGCCCGGCCGGCCGCCGGCGGCGTCCTGCTCGGCCTGGTGCTGCTGGCCCTGCCGCAGATGTACGGGGTCGGCTACCCGGTCATGACCCAGGCCATCGCCGGCAACGAGGTCTTGTGGTTCCTGCTCATCTTGATGGCCGGCAAGATGCTTGCCGCCAGCCTGACCATCGGCATCGGCGGCTCCGGCGGCGTGTTCGCCCCGTCCCTGTTCACCGGGGCGATGGCCGGCACGGCCTTCGGCATCATCGCCGGTCACCTGTTCGGCCCGGCCGCCGGGGCGCCCGCCATCTACGGGGTCATCGCCATGGGAGCAGTATTCGCCGCCGCCGCGCAGGCACCCCTCACCGCCATCGCCAGCGTCGCCGAGATGACCGGCAACTACGGCCTGATACTGCCCGTCATGCTCGCCGTCGCCATCGCCACGCTCCTGGCACGCCGGCTCAGCTACGGCACCATCTACACCCGCAAGCTGCTGCGCCGCGGCATCGACATCGAACTGCCCGGCGATCCCGGCCACGCTCGGCGCGGCACGGCCCCGCCGCCCGACCCTCCGCTAGTTCAGGTCAGCCCTCCCGAACGCGACGACCGCGGCAACCAGGGCGAGCAGGCCGACCACGATCAGGACCGTGAAGTCGGCGGCGCTGACGCCCCTGCTGATCTGGTCATTGCCGACCGACCACCACAACAGCGACAGGTACCGTCCCGGCCGGACCGCGGAGATCGTCGAGGCGAGTGAGCTGAGCAGATACGAGGCGGCAGCCAGGCCCGCACCCACGCCCAGGGCCGTTCCCCGGCGGCAGGTAGCAGCGCCGATGGCCATGGTCACCAGGCCGAAGTCCAGTCCCATCAGCACCAGGGCGACCGAGATCGCGATTATGTCGCCGGCACCGATGGTGAGCTGGAAGCCGCGGCCGACAAGCACGCAGACGGTCACAGCGACAGCGAGCAGCAGCGCCTGCAAGATCATCGCTCCGGCTTTCTGAAGGACGATGGCGCGGCGACGGATCGGCAGTGCCGTCACCAGCGCCAGGGTGCCGTCCTCGTCCTGCCCGGCCAGCGCTGCCGCACCGTAGCCGATCGTGAGCAGCAGCATGATCAGCGGGAAGAAGTTGCTATAGATATTCGCGTTGAGCCAGCCATCGGGTGACGTAAGCGGACCGGTGATGCCGAACACGGCCGCAGCAGTTGAGCCGCTCAGGCTGTTGAGCGACGTCTGATGCTTGAAGGCGGGATAGAGCACGACGACAACGAGCGCGTACAAGGCCATGCCGGCCGCATACCAGATCGTGCTGCGTCGGCGAAGCCGCAGGTCCAGCCGGGCGACATCAGCCAGCATGCGACACGTCCTTCGCCGGCGACTGCCGGTAGAAGTCAAGGAACAGCTCGTCGAGGCCGGCCGGGCGGGAGATCAGGCCGACCGGGTCATGGCTGGCGATGACTTTGAGCACGGGCCCGATCTCGCCGGTAACGTCGAGCGTCACGCGCGGTCCGTCCGAGGCAGTGACGTTGACACCGGTCACGGCGCTCAGATCCGCCGGGTCGACCGGGCGCCGGAACCTGACCTCCATCTTCTGCGGCGCCGCCCGCCGCAGCCCGTCGACGGTGTCCTCGGCCACCAGCCTGCCGTCCCTGATAATCCCGACTCGGTCGGTGACGCGCTGCACCTCGTCCAGTTCGTGCGAGGAGAGGAAGACGGTCCGCCCAGCATCGGCCGTCTCCCGCAGAAGGTTCTCGAACTCGTGCCGCATCAGCGGGTCAAGCCCCGACGTCGGCTCATCGAGCACCAGCAGTTCCGGGCGGTGCATGAAGGCCAGGACCAGGCCGATCTTCTGCCGGTTGCCCTTGGACAGCTCGCGCACCGGGCGATCAGCGACGACGCGAAACCGTTCGGTCAGCTGCCTGGCCAGCGAGTCGTCATCCAGACCGCGCGCATGCCTGAACCAGTCGAAATGCTGGCGTCCGGTCAGCCGGGGGAAGAGCTCGAGATCGCCGGGCAGGTAGCCGATGCGCCGATGAACCTCGACGCTTTCCGCAGCGGCATCGAGCCCGAGCAGTGTGGCGTGACCCTGCGTCGGCCGCTGCAGGGCCATGAGCATCCGGATCGTCGTCGACTTCCCCGCCCCGTTCGGGCCCAGAAAGCCGAACACCTGCCCCGGCTCGATCCGCAGGTTCAGGTCGGCAACGGCAGTGGCGCTGCCGTATCGCTTAGTAAGCCCGAAGGTTTCGACGGCACCGGTCACCGATCCGCACCTCTCTGATCTCCTTTCGCTGGCGCTTCCCCGGCCCGGGCCGGAGTAGGCACCGGCGTGAAGACGCCGGCCGTATAGACATCGACGACCTCCGCCGACCAGCGGGCAAGGCCGTCGCGGGACAGCGGGTCGATCCCCACGACCTTGGACAGGTGGGGGCGGAACAGCAGCATCGCCAGATCGTTGCTCAGCAGGAACGCGTCACGGACCGGCTCGTCGCGGGCTGGCCGGACCACCCCGGCCTGCTCCAGCGCCTGCATGCCCGCCCGCGTCACCTGGTACAGCCGCCCGAACAAGGCCACCCCGGCCGGGCCGCCATCACACAGCAGCCGCCGGACATAACCTGCCATC
>JBAUAR010000243.1:0-6609 GCA_049675875.1 Streptosporangiaceae bacterium | reverse complement strand
GGATGATCCAGCCGTCCCCGCCGGGCACCGCGCCCGCTCCGGCCCACACCACCTCGCCGGCTGCCGTCAGTTCGTCGAGCAGCGCGGGGGAGTAGCCAGGCACCCGGCCGGGCAGGACCAGCGTCTCCAGCGCGGACGCCGGGACGGCGGCGCCCGCGAGCTGGGCAACCACCTCGTACACGGCGTCGACCCTGGCCGGAGTGGCCCGGGCTCCGGCTGCGCTGGCGCCGGCCGCCCGGTCCGCTCGCTGCCAGCCGGGCAGGAAGGCCGCGAGCGCAGCCGGAGGCGCCGGCTCGACCTCCTTGCGCAGCTTGGCCAGGCACCGGCGGCGCAGCATGCGCAGCACACCGGCTTCACACCACCCCGTTCCCTCCGAAGGGTCGTAGTCGCCTTCGGTCAGCACACCGTCCGCGGTGAGCCGGCGCAACGCGCCGGTGACGACGGCGACGCCCAGCCCGTACCGCTGCGCGAGGGCGGCACCGGCGAACGGCCCGTGCGTACGCGCGTACCGCAGTACCAGGTCGCGCAGCGGGTCCGCGACAGGCTCGGTGAACGCGTCCGGAATGCCGACCGGCAGCGCGACGCCGAGCGCATCCCGCAGTCGGCCGGCGTCCTCGATCGCCGCCCAGCGCTGTTCACCGGCGATGCGCAAGTCCAGCACTCGCCGCTGCCCGGCCAGCGAGGCCAGCCAGGCCGGCGCCCTGGCCGGGTCGGTCGACCGCTCCGCGACCTCCTCGGTGGTCAGCGGGCCGAGCGCACGCAGCATGTCCGCGACGGCCTCGGCATCGCGGCAGGTCCGGCCGGGCGCGAGCCGCTGCAGCTCGCGCTCGGTTTCCTCGACCACCAGCGGATCGAGCAGCTCGCGCAGCTCGGCCTGGCCGAGCAGCTCGGCCAGCAGTGCCGAGTCAAGGGCCAGTGCCTGGGCCCGCCGCTCGGCCAGTGGTGCGTCGCCCTCGTACATGAACGCGCCGACGTAGCGGAACAGCAGCGACCGGCTGAACGGCGACGCGGTCGGCGTCTCGACCTCAACGAGCCTGATCCGGCGCGCCGCAACGTCCCGCATCAGGGCCGTGAGGCCGGGGACATCAAAGACGTCCTGCAGGCACTCGCGCATCGTCTCCAGCACGATCGGGAAGGTGCCGAACTGGCTGGCCACCGCCAGCAGCTGCGCCGCCCGCTGACGCTGCTGCCACAGCGGTGAGCGGCGGCCCGGCTGGCGGCGCGGCAGCAGCAGTGCCCGGGCGGCGCACTCGCGGAACCGCGAGGAGAACAGGGCCGAGCCGCCGAGCTCGGCGGTTACCAGCTGCTCGACCTCGTCGGGGTCAAGCGCGGCGATACCCGCGGGCGGCGGGTCGTCCGCGTCCGGTACCCGGATCACGATGCCGTCGTCGGTGTGAATGGCCTGCACGTCCATGCCGCCGTAGCGCTCGCGCAGTCGCGCCGCGATCGCGAGCGCCCACGGCGCGTGCAACTGCGATCCGTACGGGCTGTGCAGCACCAGCCGCCAGTCGCCCAGCTCGTCGCGGAACCGCTCGAGCACGAGGGTGCGGTCGTCCGGCAGGTACCCGGTCGCGGCGCGCTGCTCGCCGAGATATGACAGCAGGTTGGCGGCGGCGAGCCGGTCCAGCCCCGCGTCCCGCAGCCGGGCGGCGGCCTGCTCCGGTGTCACCTCGCCGAGCTCGCGGGTAAAGGCGCCGATCGCGGCGCCCAGCTCGGCCGGGCGGCCCGGCGCGTCGCCCTTCCAGAATGGGAGCCGGCCGGGCTGACCGGGCGCCGGCGACACCACCACCTGGTCAGCCGTGATGTCCTCGATCCGCCAGGATGTTGCGCCGAGCACGAAGATGTCGCCGACCCGCGACTCGTAGACCATTTCTTCATCCAGCTCGCCAACCCGGCGCGAGTGGCGGCCGTCGCGCGCGGTGCCGGTCCCCCCGGCCCCGCTCGCCAGGAACACGCCGAACAGCCCGCGGTCGGGGATGGTGCCGCCGTTACTGACCGCCAGGCGCTGGCTGCCGGGCCGCCCGGTGAGCGTCCCCGCGGTGCGGTCCCAGATCAGCCGCGCCCGCAGGCCGGCGAAGTCCTCGCTCGGGTACCGGCCGGAGAGCATGTCCAGCACCGCGTCGAGCACCGGCCTGGTCAGCCCGCTGAACGGGGCCGCGCGCCGCACCATGTGCTCGAGCTCGCCGACCGTCCAGTCGTCCATCGCGGTCATCGCGACAACCTGCTGGGCCAGCACGTCGAGCGGGTTGCGCGGCATGCGCAGCTCCTCGATCTGCCCGGCGTGCATGCGCTGCGTCACGACGGTGGACTGCACCAGGTCGCCCTGGTACTTGGGAAAGAAGATGCCGCGCGACTCGTCGCCGACGTGGTGTCCGGCCCGGCCGGTGCGCTGCAGCCCGCTGGCGACCGACGGCGGCGACTCCACCTGGACGACCAGGTCGACGGCGCCCATGTCGATGCCGAGCTCCAGACTGGAGGTAGCGACCACGGCGGGCAGCGTGCCCGCCTTGAGTGCCTCCTCGATCTGGGCACGCTCGCGCCGGGACACCGAGCCGTGATGTGCACGGGCGACCACGGGCGGAGCGCCGCCTGCCACGCCTGCCTCACCCATGAGCTGAGCGGGCGGCCGGGTGCTCTCGTCCCGAAGAACAGGGGAACGGGGCTCGTACCCGTCGGCCATGTCCAGCTCGGCCGCGGCCGCTCGCTCCGCCGCCAGGTCGTTGAGCCGGGCGCAGAGTCGCTCCGCCAGCCGCCGCGAGTTGGCGAACACGATCGTCGACCGGTGGCTCTGGATCAGGTCGAGGACGCGCTCCTCGACGTGCGGCCAGATCGAGTGCTGCCGCGCCGGGTCGCCATCGGGCTTGGACACCCGAGTTCCGGCCGGGCCGGCCGCCGCGGTCTGCAGGTCCGCCATGTCCTCGACCGGGACCACGATCCGCAGGTCCAGCCGCTTCTGGCTGGGCGGCGCCACGATGGTAACCGGCCGCGCGCCGGCGAGGAACGTCGCGACCTCCTCCGGTGGGCGGACGGTGGCTGACAGCCCGATCCGCTGGGCTGGCCGGACCGGCGCGCCGTTCAGATACGACCGGGGTTCGCCGGTCGCCAGCTCCGCGCCCCGGAGCACCTCAAGTCGTTCCAGGGAGAGCGCCAGGTGCGCGCCGCGCTTGCCGCCAGCCAGCGCGTGCACCTCGTCGACGATGACCGTCTGCACGCTCCGCAGGGTCTCCCGGGCCTGCGAGGTGAGCATCAGGAACAACGACTCGGGCGTGGTGATGAGGATGTCCGGCGGCTTGCTGGCCAGCTTGCGGCGCTCGTCGGCAGCGGTGTCGCCGGTGCGCACGGCGACCCGGATGTCCGGTTCGGGTAGACCGAGCCGTCGCGCGGCGTGGGACACCCCGGTCAGCGGCGAGCGCAGATTCCGCTCGACGTCGACGGCCAGGGCCTTCAGCGGAGAAATGTAGAGCACCCGGCAGCGGCGCCGGGGGTCGGCCGGAACCGGCTCGCTGGCCAGCCGGTCGATCGCCCACAGGAATGCGGCCAGCGTCTTGCCCGAGCCGGTCGGCGCGACGACCAGGGTGTGCTCGCCCCGGCCGATCGCCTCCCAGGCCTGCGCCTGAGCGGGCGTCGGCTCGGCAAAGGCCGAGTCGAACCAGGCCCGGGTCGCCTCGCTGAACCCAGCGAGCCCGGAATTCTGCAGGCCAGCCATGACTCCATCCTGCCCGCTGTCACCGACAGTCTGGTACGCCCGTCGCGGAGTGCGGGGCGGCTGGCCGGGCTCATGGCCGGTGGTCATTGACACCCGGTCGCGGCAGCACGAAGCTGGGCGGCACATAATCCTGCCGAGGGGGTGGGGCACATGGCATGGCAACTCACCGGGACTTACCTGGAATCCTGCTCGTGTGACGCGATCTGCCCGTGCACGTGGTCGGCGCTGACCGCCAGGGCTACGCTCGACCGCTGCCGGGCGCTGCTCGCCTACCACGTGGACGCTGGCGACATCGACGGCACCGACGTCAGCGGGCTCAGCTTCGCGCTGTTCCTCGACACGCCGCCGGTGATGGCCGACGGCAACTGGCGGGTCGGCGTGTTCCTCGACGACGCGGCCACCGATGCCCAGGCCGAGCAGCTGGGCGCCGTGCTGGCCGGCCAGCATGGCGGGCCGCCGGCGATGCTCGGCCCGCTGATCGGCGAGCTGCTCGGCATCGAGCGGGTACCGATCGAGTTCACCGACGACGGCCGCCGCCACCACGTCCGGGTCGGCGGCGCAGGCGAGATCGAAGTGACCGACTTCGCGGTCAGCGAGGGCCAGGATCCGGTCCGGCTCGAGAACGTCTTCCATCCCTCGAACACGACCCTGACCGTCGCGCCCGCCACGACAGCCACGCTGTCAACGTTCGGGATCGAGTGGGGCCGCGCGGGGGAGAGCGGATTCAGCGCGCCGTTCTCCTGGGCGGGATGAGCGCTACGCCGTCGCAGCCCGCTGGCTCGCCACTGCAGTGGCTAGCCAGCAGGCAGACGTCGGCACTGCTGTTCGTGGCCGCAGCGGCCTGGGCGGCGACGCTCGTGCTCGCGCGCGAGATGGCAGGCATGACCGGCACCATGGGCTTTGGCATCGGCGGGTTCGTCGCGGTCTGGACGCTGATGATGGCGGCGATGATGCTGCCGTCGGTGGCCCCGATGGCATCCCTGTATGCCAGGTCGGTCAGCGTCAGCCGGACTACCCGGCTCGGCGCGCTGGTCCTCGGTTACCTGGTGGTCTGGGCGGTAGCGGGACTGCCGGCCTACGGTCTGGCCTGGCTGACGAGCTGGCTGGACGGCCAGCACCCGGCAGCGGCACACGGGCTGGCCATCGGGATCTTTGCCGCCTGCGGTGTCTACCAGCTCACCGATGCGAAGGACCGGTGCCTGGCCCATTGCCGGTCGCCGTTCGGGCTGCTGCTGCGGTACGGCTCATTCCGCGGCCGGACGCGGGACCTGCGTGTCGGCGCCCATCACGGCGCCTACTGCCTGGGCTGCTGCTGGGCCCTCATGCTGGTGCTCATCGCCGTCGGCGTCATGAACGTCGTCGCGATGGTCGCGC
This sequence comes from Streptosporangiaceae bacterium, assembly GCA_049675875.1. Taxonomy (GTDB): domain Bacteria; phylum Actinomycetota; class Actinomycetes; order Streptosporangiales; family Streptosporangiaceae; genus JAJYUU01. The sequence continues at coordinate 1,529 of JBAUAR010000243.1, read as the reverse complement.
TGGCGGTTGTCATCCTGGTGGAGAAGGTCTCGCCCCGAGGCGAGCTGATAGCGAGACTGGCCGGGTTCGCTGCCCTCGGCCTCGCGCTCGCGACGATCTGGCTGCCCTGGCTCGCGCCCGGCCTGCAGACGGCCCACTCGATGATGATGGGATCCTGACCGTCGGTCAGGGGTTAGCCGGGTCGGCTCGGCCGCCGGACCGGATGCCACACCTGGACTGTCACGGCGGCGGACCGGCGCGCCTTTGTGCCCGGCTGGGGAGACTGGTCGACCACGAGTCCTTCCACCGGCATCGGGTTCCGGGTCAGCTGGACCACCTCGGCGCGCAGGCCAGTCAGCGTGCAGAGGCGGCGTGCCGCGCCAACGAACAGCCCGCGTAGATCCGGCACCGTCACGTGCCGCGGCGGAGCCGGATGCGGCGCCAGCCAGTCGGCGATCGCGCCAAGACCATCCACCACCCCATCCGGGTTGATGCTGCCGCGGCCCAGCCCCCTCGGCTGCCACGTCCAGCTGCCCTCGGACGGCACCGCGACCGGCGTTGCGAGCCCTGTTCCCGATCGCAAGAGGCCAATCTCGGTGTCGTATCGCCGGCGCGCAGCGGGATCGGTGAGGGTCCGCCGCGCTACCTCGAGTGCGGCACGGGCTCGGTCGACGACAGCCACCGCCTTGGACGGGGCACCAGCGATCAGGGTGGGTGCTAGCACCCTGGCTCTGGCGTCGTAGCTCTGCTGGATCTCCTCGACGGACGCGCCCGGCAAGGCACCCAGGATGTCGTAGTAGCTGAGCCGATCGGCCATTGTCGGATTCCGCCCACGAGGATGCGCTCCATTATCGCCCGACGGGACGGCCACCAGGGGTTCGCGGCGCCACCCGCGGCTCGCGCGACCGCCGCGCCGCCTGTGCGTCCTTGACTGCCTGTGCTTCCTAGACTGACCAGGTGAGCATTGCGCTGAGCCTGCTCGGGGACGTGCGCTGGCGGCAGCGGGCGGTGGTGGGCGATCGTCCGAAGGCGCTGTTCGCTGCGCTGGCGGCCCGCGGCTGCCGAGCGGTGTCCGCCGACGAGCTGATCGAGCTGGTCTGGGGCGACGAGCCGCCGGTCAACGGGCCGAAGAGCTTGCAGGTGCTCGTGTCGCGAACTCGCAGCGCGTGCGGCGGCGATGCCATCGTTCGCGACGGTGCCGGCTACCGGCTGGGCGTTGCGCCCGACGAAGTCGACTGCGTGCGGCTTGCCGGGCTAGTCCGTGACGCTGCGGCGGCACTGGACGGGGATGCGGCGCTGGCCGCCGAACTCGCGCAGCAAGCGCTGGCGCTGTCTGCTGATCTGTCCGTGCCGACCAACGGTGACGCTGGGCCGCTGGCGCAGGTGCGCCGGGCGGCCGCGGCGGAAATCGATGCGGCTTGGCTGATCCGGGCCCGGGCCCTCGGCAGGACAGGACAGCCCGGCGATGCACTCGCCGCACTCGAGGCGGCGTATGCCGACCGGCCGCGCGACGAGTCGCTGCTCGCGGACCTGCTGCGCAGCGAGGCCGC
>JBAUAR010000242.1:0-10119 GCA_049675875.1 Streptosporangiaceae bacterium | reverse complement strand
GCCCGGGTCGCCGCCGCCTCGCCTCGATAGATCCAGACCTTGACACCGATCCGGCCGAAGGTGGTGCGTGCCTCGTAGAAGCCGAAGTCAATGTCCGCGCGCAGCGTGTGCAGCGGCACCCGGCCTTCGCGGTAGAACTCCGACCGGGACATCTCCGCGCCACCGAGCCGGCCCGAGCACTGCACCCGGATGCCCTTGGCGCCGCTCTTCATGGCGGTCTGCATCGCTTTGCGCATGGCCCGGCGGAACGACACCCGGCTGGACAGTTGCTCCGCGACGCCCTGCGCGACCAGCTGGGCGTCGATCTCGGGATTCTTCACCTCGAGGATGTTGAGCTGCACCTGCTTGCCGGTGAGCTTCTCCAGGTCGCCCCGGATGCGGTCGGCCTCGGCGCCGCGGCGGCCGATCACGATGCCCGGTCGGGCGGTGTGGATGTCCACCCGCACCCGGTCCATGGTCCGCTCGATCTCCACCTTGGAGATACCGGCCCGCTCCATGCCACGCTGCAGCAGCCGCCTGATGGCGACATCCTCGGCGACGTAGTCCTTGTACAGCTTGTTGGCGTACCACCGGCTCTTGAAGTCGGTGGTGATGCCTAGCCGGAACCCGTGCGGGTTCACTTTCTGGCCCACTAGCGGGTCCTCTCCCTGCGGCCGGCGCCCTGGCCGGATTGGCCACTGTCGGACACGATGACCGTGATGTGGCTGGTGCGCTTGAGGATCCGGTACCCGCGACCCTGCGCGCGCGGCCGGAATCGCTTCAGCGTCGGTCCCTCGTCAACCCAGGCACGGCTCACCACGAGCGAGCTGGTGTCGACTTGGCTCTGCTGGCCAGCGTTGGCGATAGCGCTGGCCAGCACCTTGCCGACCGGGTCGCTCGCCGACTGCGGCGCGAACGTCAGCGTCGCCTGCGCCTGGTCGGCAGGCATGCCGCGGATGAGGTCCACCACGCGGCGGGCCTTACGCGGCGTGACGCGCACGTACCGCGCCTTCGCCCTAGCTTCCATCTCAGTCTCGCTTCCCTATCCCGTTCGGTCCGCTCGGTTACCTGCGGCTGCGCCGGTCGTCCCGCACGTGGCTGCGGAAGGTCCTGGTGGGCGCGAACTCGCCGAGCTTGTGTCCGACCATCGACTCGGTGATGAACACCGGTACGTGCTTGCGCCCGTCGTGTACGGCGATCGTGTGGCCGAGCATCGCCGGCACGATCATCGAGCGGCGGGACCACGTCTTGATGACGTTCTTGGTGCCCTTGTCGTTCTGCACGTCCACCTTCTTGATCAGGTGGTCGTCGACGAACGGGCCCTTCTTCAGGCTACGAGGCATAGCTGGCTGCTCCTACCGCTTCTTCTTGCCACGCCGGCGGGTGATCATCTTGTCGCTGGGCCGGTGCGCCCGGCGGGTGCGCCCCTCCGGCTGCCCCCACGGACTGACCGGGTGCCGGCCACCAGAGGTCTTGCCCTCGCCGCCACCCATCGGGTGGTCGACCGGGTTCATGGCCACGCCGCGCACAGTCGGCCTGCGGCCCTGCCACCGGCTGCGGCCGGCCTTCCCGAGCTTGACGTTGCCCTGGTCGGCGTTGCCCACCTCGCCGACGGTGGCCCGGCAGGCCGCAGCCACCATGCGGATCTCACCCGAGGGCATCCGCAGCGTGGCGCGGTCGCCCTCGCGCGCGAGCAGCTGCACGCCGGCACCGGCTGATCGGGCGATCTTGGCGCCGCCGCCTGGCCGCAGCTCGATGGCGTGCACCATGGTGCCGGTCGGGATATTGCGCAGTGGCAGGCAGTTGCCGGTCTTGATGTCAGCGCCCACGCCGTTCTCCACCCGATCGCCCTGCTTGAGGCCCACCGGGGCGAGAATGTAGCGCTTCTCCCCGTCCGCGTAGTGCAGCAGCGCGATCCGCGCGGTGCGGTTCGGGTCGTACTCGATGTGCGCGACCTTGGCCGGCACGCCGTCCTTGTCCGCACGGCGGAAGTCGATGAGGCGGTAGGCGCGCTTGTGCCCGCCGCCCTGGTGCCGCGCGGTGATCCGGCCGTGCACATTGCGGCCGCCGTTGCCGTGCAGCGGGCGCACCAGCGACTTCTCCGGCTCACTGCGGGTGAGCTCGGAGAAGTCTGAGCCGCTGGCGCCCCGCCTGCCGGGGGTCGTCGGCTTGTACTTTCTGATCGGCATCTGGGTAACGCTCCTTGAGATCGCCGGCTAGCTGACCGGTCCGCCGAAGTGCTCAATCCGGTCGCCAGCGGCGAGGCTGACGATGGCCCGCTTGGTGTCCGGCCGCTTACCCCAGCCGAACCGGGTGCGGCGCCGCTTGCCCTGCCGGTTGGCGGTGTTCACGCCGGTCACCTTGACACTGAAGGTGGCCTCGACGGCCTGGCGGATCTGGGTCTTGTGCGCCTCGGGGTGGACGATGAAGGTGTACTTACCGTCGTCGGCCAGCCGCAGGCTCTTCTCCGAGATCACCGGGCGCAGCAGGATGTCGCGCGGGTTCACAATCTTGTTCACTGCCTGCCCTCCGGCTTGCCCGTGGTCCTGGCGACGAACTTCTCGAGCGCCGCCTGGGTGAACACGACGTGCTCGCTGACGAGCACGTCCCGGGTGTTGAGCTGGCCCTCGTCGAGGACGTGCACGATGGGCGCATTGCGAAGGCTCCGGCGGGTAACGGAGTCGTCCGAGCTGATCACGACGAGCACGTGCGCGGCCGGCCCGGTCACCTCCATCAGCGCGGTCAGCGCGGCCTTCGTCTTCGGCGTCTCGTCCGCCACCAGCGCTGCTACTACGTGCACCCGGTCGTGCCTGGCCCGGTCCGACAGCGCGCCACGCAGTGCAGCCGCCTTCATCTTCTTCGGCGTGCGCTGGTCGTATGATCGCGGCTGCGGGCCGAACGCCGTGCCGCCGCCGGCGAACTGCGGCGCCCTCGTCGAGCCCTGCCGCGCCCGGCCGGTGCCCTTCTGCCGGTATGGCTTCCTGCCGCCGCCGCGGACCTCGCCGCGGGTCTTGGTCGCGTGCGTGCCCTGCCGGGCCGCTGCCTCCTGCGCCACGACGACCTGGTGGATGAGCGGCACGTTGACCTTCGCGTCGAAGATCTCCGGCGGTAGCTCGGTGCTGGCGGCCGCGGCTGCCTGCTTGGCGGGGCTCACTTCGCCTCACTCCTCACCAGTGTCTTGGCGGCGTTGCGGACCAGCACCAGTGCCCCCGCCGGGCCCGGCACGGCGCCCTTGATCAGCAGCAGGCCGCGCTCGGCGTCGACGCTGTGCAGGGTCAGGTTCGCGGCCGTGGTGCGCTCGGCGCCCATCCGGCCGGCCATCCGCAGGCCCTTGAAGACGTGGCCGGGGTAGGCGCAGCCGCCGATCGAGCCGGGATGGCGATGCTTGCGCTTGGTGCCGTGCGTGGCGGACATGCCCTTAAAGCCGTGCCGCTTGACGACGCCAGCGGTGCCCTTGCCCTTGCTGGTCGCGGTCACGTCGATGAGCTCACCGGCGGCGAACGTCTCCGCCGTGACCTCCTGGCCCAGGGTGTAGTCGGTGGCGTTGTCGGTCCGCAGTTCCACCAGGTACCGGCGCGGGGTGACGCCCGCCTTAGCAAAGTGGCCAGCAACCGGCTTGGTCACCTTGCGCGGATCGATCTCGCCGAAGCCCAGCTGCACGGCCGAGTAGCCGTCTGCGTCTGGCGTCCGCACCGCGGTGACGACACACGGGCCGGCCGCGACCACCGTGACGGGAACCATCCGCCCGTCATCGGCGAAGACCTGGGTCATGCCGAGCTTGGTGCCCAGGACTCCCTTGATCTGCTTCGTCATTATGGTGCGTTCCCTTAGAGCTTGATCTCGATGTCGACGCCGGCCGGCACGTCGAGGCGCATGAGCGAGTCGACGGTCCGCGGCGTGGGATCGATGATGTCGATCAGCCGCTTGTGCGTGCGCATCTCGAAGTGCTCCCGCGAGTCCTTGTATTTGTGCGGCGAGCGGATGACGCAGTACACGTTCTTCTCGGTCGGCAACGGCACGGGACCGGCCACCTTGGCGCCGGTACGAATCACCGTGTCGACGATCTTCCGCGCCCAGCTGTCGATGACCTCGTGGTCATACGCCTTGAGCCGGATGCGGATCTTCTGTCCCGCCATGTGTCCTCACTGTGCTAGCCCCGGGGGAATGCCCTCCGGGATCCCCCACCTGGCGTCCGCTCGGGCCGACCCTTCGGCCGACCGTCGCGGACCCAGCTGGGGCCCGCTGCCATCTCCGCTGCCGCTGCCGTCTGACGACGGCATCTGTTCGCTTGCCGCCCTCGCGGACGGCCTGTGCTGTGTGCCGTTCCGGGGAACGGCCGCGAGCAACGGGCCCGGGTTTCCCCGGGCCCGTAGCCCTACTTGACGATCTTCGTGACTCGGCCTGCGCCGACGGTGCGGCCGCCCTCGCGGATGGCGAACTTCAGACCCTCCTCCATCGCGATCGGCTGGATCAGGTCGATCCTCATCTCGGTGTTGTCACCGGGCAGCACCATCTCGGTGCCCTCCGGCAGGTGCACCACACCCGTCACGTCCGTGGTGCGGAAGTAGAACTGCGGTCGGTAGTTGTTGAAGAACGGCGTGTGCCGACCACCCTCGTCCTTGGACAGGATGTAGACCTGCGCCTCGAACTCGGTGTGCGGGGTGTTGGTGCCCGGCTTGATGATGACCTGGCCGCGCTCCACCTCCTCGCGCTTGGTGCCGCGCAGCAGCAGGCCCGCGTTGTCACCCGCCTGGCCCTCGTCCAGGATCTTGTGGATCATTTCCACGCCGGTGACCGTGGTCTTGGCCGCCTTGTCCTTGATGCCGATGATCTCGACTTCCTCACCGGTGTGGATCTTGCCGCGCTCGATCCTGCCGGTCACCACCGTGCCGCGGCCGGTGATCGAGAACACGTCCTCGACCGGCATCAGGAACGGCCTTTCCACGTCGCGGACCGGCTCGGGGATGTTGTCGTCGCACGCGGTAATGAGCTCGGCGACCTTGTCACCCCACTCGGCGTCGCCCTCGAGCGCCTTCAGCGCGGATACCCGCACCACCGGCACGTCGTCGCCAGGGAACTCATAGGTGGTGAGCAGCTCACGCACCTCAAGCTCCACCAGCTCGAGGATCTCTTCGTCGTCCACCATGTCGGCCTTGTTCAGCGCGACCACGATGTACGGCACGCCGACCTGGCGGGCCAGCAACACGTGCTCCCGGGTCTGTGGCATCGGGCCGTCGGTGGCGGCTACCACCAGGATCGCGCCGTCCATCTGCGCCGCACCGGTAATCATGTTCTTGATGTAGTCGGCGTGACCGGGGCAGTCCACGTGTGCGTAGTGCCGCTTGTCGGTCTGGTACTCGACGTGCGAGATCGAGATCGTGATCCCGCGCTCCTTCTCTTCCTTCGCATTGTCGATCTTGTCGAAGGCGGAAAAGGTATTCAGGGTCGGGTACTTGTCGTGCAGCACCTTCGTGATCGCCGCGGTCAGCGTCGTCTTGCCGTGGTCGATGTGACCGATGGTGCCGATGTTGACGTGCGGCTTGGTCCGCTCGAACTTCGCCTTCGCCACTGGTGTCTCCTCGTTGCGATCGTTTCCCCGCCGCGGCGGGGCCAGGCGCTCACGCGCGCTGCTTTGTTCTCGTCGTTGTAGTGCTACTCGCCGCGTGCCTTGGCGATGATCTCCTTGGCGATGCTGGGCGGGACCTCGGCATACGAGTCGAACTGCATGCTGTAGTCCGCCCGGCCCTGCGTCCGGCTGCGCAGGTCGCCCACGTAGCCGAACATCTCCGACAGCGGGACGAGGGCCTTGACGACCCGTGCCCCGGAACGCTCCTCCATGGCCTGGATCTGGCCCCGGCGGCCGTTGAGGTCGCCGATCACGTCACCCATGTAGTCGTCAGGCGTCCTGACCTCGACCGCCATCATCGGTTCCAGCAAGACCGGGTCGGCCCGGCCTGCGGCCTTCTTGAACGCCATCGATCCGGCGATCTTGAAGGCGAGCTCTGACGAGTCGACCTCGTGATAGGCACCGTCGGTCAGGGTGACCTTGACGTCCACCATCGGGTACCCGGCCAGCACACCGAACTCGGCGGCTTCCTGGCAGCCCGTGTCCACCGACGGAATGAACTCGCGCGGCACCCGGCCGCCGGTGACCTTGTTCTCGAACTCGTACCCGCCGCCGTCGCCGCCGGTCGGCTCCAGGTTGATGATGACGCGTGCGTACTGGCCAGAGCCGCCGGTCTGCTTCTTGTGGGTGTACTCGACGCGCTCGACCTTCGTGCGGATCGTCTCCCGGTAGGCGACCTGGGGACGGCCGATGTTGGCCTCGACCCTGAACTCGCGGCGCATCCGTTCGACCAGCACCTCCAGGTGCAGCTCGCCCATGCCCGAGATGATCGTCTGGCCGGTCTCCTCGTCGGTCCTGACCTGGAAGGTCGGGTCCTCCTCGGCCAGCCGCTGGATGGCGGTGCCGAGCTTGTCCTGGTCGGCCTTGGTCCGTGGCTCGATCGCCACGTTGATGACCGGCGCCGGGAACGTCATCGACTCCAAGATCACCTGCTTGGCCGTATCGCACAGGGTGTCGCCGGTAGTGGTGTCCTTGAGCCCCATCACGGCGACGATCTGCCCGGCGGTCGCAGACGGGCGCTCCTCGCGCTTGTTCGCGTGCATCTGGTAGATCTTGCCGATCCGCTCCTTGCGGCCCTTGGTGGAGTTCAGCACCTGGCTGCCGGCGTCCAGCCGCCCGGAGTAGACGCGGATATACGTCAGCTTGCCGAGGTGCTGGTCAGACATGATCTTGAACGCCAGCGCCGCGAACGGCTCGGACGGGTCGGCGTGCCGCTCGATGACGGCGCTCTCGTCGCCGACCGCGTGACCCTTGATCGACGGGATGTCGACCGGGCTCGGCAGGAAGTCGACGATGGCGTCCAGCATCGGCTGCACGCCCTTGTTCTTGAACGCGCTGCCGCACAGCACCGGGGTGACGGCGCTCGCGACCGTGGCTCGCCGTATCGCGGCGATGAGCTGGTCGGACTGCGGCTCGGTGCCCTCGAGGTAGAGCTCCATCATCTCTTCGTCGTTCTCGGCGATGCCCTCGAGCAGCTTGTCGCGCCACTCCCTGGCAGCCTCGAAGTGGTCGTCAGGAATCGACACGGTGTCGTAGGTGTCGCCCTTGCCCTCGGTCTGCCACAGCAGCGCGCGCATCCGGATCAGGTCGATCACGCCACGGAAGTCCGACTCGACGCCCCAGGGCAGCTGGACCACCAGCGGGTTCGCGCCCAGCCGGTCGCCGATCATGTCGACGCACCGATGGAACTCGGCACCGACCCGATCCATCTTGTTGACGAAGCAGATCCGAGGCACGCCATAGCGGTCGGCCTGCCGCCACACCGTCTCGGACTGCGGCTCGACGCCGGCTACGCCGTCGAACACTGCCACGGCGCCGTCCAGGACGCGCAGCGACCGCTCGACCTCGACAGTGAAGTCGACGTGGCCGGGCGTGTCGATGATGTTGATGGTGTGGTCGCGCCACAGTGTGGTCGTCGCCGCGGACGTGATGGTGATGCCGCGCTCTTGCTCCTGATCCATCCAGTCCATCGTGGCGGCGCCCTCGTGGACCTCACCGATCTTGTAGTTGATGCCGGTGTAGAACAGAATCCGCTCGGTGGTAGTGGTCTTGCCCGCGTCGATATGCGCCATGATCCCGATGTTGCGGACACTGGCGAGTTCGCTAGCGGTCTGGGTGGCGGCCACTGCCTTAATCCTCGATCCTTGCTCGGTGTGGGACTCAGCTACCAGCGGTAGTGAGCGAATGCCTTGTTAGACTCGGCCATCTTGTGGGTGTCCTCGCGGCGCTTGACGCTCGCCCCGAGTCCGTTGCTGGCATCGAGCAACTCGTTCATCAGCCGGTCGGTCATGGTCTTCTCCCGGCGCTGCTGTGAGTAACTGACCAGCCAGCGAAGCGCAAGCGTGGTGCTGCGGGACGCCCTGACCTCGACGGGCACCTGGTAGGTCGCGCCGCCAACCCGGCGGCTGCGGACCTCGAGGGTCGGCTTGACGTTGTCGAGCGCTCGCTTAAGCGTCACAACCGGGTCGTTGCCGGACTTGTCCCGGCAGCCCTCGAGCGCGCCGTAGACGATCCGCTCGGCGAGCGACCGCTTGCCGCTCTTGAGCACCTTGTTCACCAGCGCGGTGACCAGGGGCGAGCCGTAGACCGGGTCGGTCACCAGCTGCCGCTTGGTCGCGGGACCCTTGCGCGGCATGTCAGCTCTTCTCCTTCTTCGCGCCGTAGCGGCTGCGGGCCTGCTTGCGGTTGCGGACGCCCTGGGTGTCCAGCGATCCACGCACGATCTTGTAGCGCACGCCGGGCAGGTCCCTGACCCGGCCGCCGCGCACCAGCACGATCGAGTGCTCCTGCAGGTTGTGGCCAACGCCAGGGATATAGGCCGTGACCTCGATCTTGCTGGTGAGCCGGACGCGGGCCACCTTGCGGAGCGCCGAGTTCGGCTTCTTGGGCGTGGTCGTATAGACGCGCGTGCATACCCCGCGGCGCTGCGGGCTGCCGTGCAGCGCCGGAGTGTTGTTCTTGGCTACCTTGTCCTGCCGGCCTTTGCGAACCAGCTGCTGGATCGTGGGCAACGCGTCTCCGTGTTTCCTGCCGCGCGCCTTGCGGCGCGATCTGTTGTTGTCTGACGGGTGGCCGTGCTGTGCGCACGGCCAGGACGTGCCTGTGGCCTGCTGGTTTACTGCCTAGTCGCCGCCCGCTCGCCCCCCGCGGTCGGGTGTGTCGTGAGGTTCACGACGCACCGCCCGCGTTGACCGGGCCCAAGCCGGGCCCGAACTCCGGAGGGAAGGCTGCCGCACGCCTGGCCTCATGCTTGGTGCATGAGCACCGGCCGGGCGCGCACCCATGAAGCATGGGCGCGGAGATCCAGAATACCCAACTCGCCGCGCACGTCAAAACGGGCCGGCCTACTGGACCTTGCATCGGGACTGAACGGAATATCAGCCGGATTATTCCCGCGGCCGCGACGGCCCCGGGCGTAACCCCGCTCAGCTACCACCCTCACGCGTCCACCGCCGACGATGGATGGACGTCTCGTGCACTTCCCGCTACACCAGACAGGCATCCATACCTGGGTACCGAGCCGACCCTGGCGGTCCGCGGCGACCGGCCGCGAGGCAGAATCGCAGGGCACAGGGGGCGGAGCGGAGGGACGGCTGTGCCGCTGCTGATCGGGACCTCGGGCTGGCAGTACCGGGACTGGCGCGGAACGTTTTACCCACCCGGAGTTCCGGCGACGCGCTGGCTGGAGCAATATGCGAGCCGGTTCCCGACGGTGGAGAACAACGGGACCTTCTACCGGCTAGCCGCGTCGGCGACCTTCGCCGCCTGGGCGGCCCGTACCCCGGATGGCTTCGTCATGACCGTCAAGGCCAGCCGGTACCTGACCCACATCCGGCGGTTGCGCGATCCGGCCGAGCCCGTCGCCCGCCTGCTCGCCGCGGCTGCTGGCCTCAGTGACCGGCTCGGCCCCGTCCTGCTCCAGCTACCGCCCACAATGCAGGCCGGGCCGGCCCTGCTGGACGACTGCCTGCACGAGTTTTCCGTCGCGGCCCGCAAGCTGGAGCGCGCGGAGCCCCGCATCTGCGTCGAGTTCCGCCACCAGTCCTGGCAGACGCAGGAGGTCCGGGCAATCCTCGAGCGCCACAACGCCGCGCTCTGCTGGTCCGACCGCCTCGGCCGACCGCAGGGCCCGCTGTGGCGCACCGCGGACTGGGGCTACCTCCGCCTGCACGAGGGCGCTGCTCAACCCTGGCCACGCTACGGAAAACAGGCCCTGTCCAGCTGGCTCGACCGCATCGACCAGACGTGGCCAGCCGGGGCGGACGTATTCGCCTACTTCAACAACGACCACAACGCCGCGGCCCCCGCGGACGCCGCGGCCCTAACGGCCCTCGCCGACCATTCAGGCTGGCCAGTCGCCCACGTCGACCGCTAGCTCACGGATGGCTCCGTCGCGGTCGGGCCGGTTCCGTCTGGCCCGGACGCGACGCAGCTGTCCGCGGGCACCCGAGAGCGAGCCAGATGTCCGCGAAGCACCCAAAGACAGCGAGATCGTCGAGTAACGACAAGCGGCG
>JBAUAR010000241.1:0-2532 GCA_049675875.1 Streptosporangiaceae bacterium | reverse complement strand
GCGGCAGCGTGCAGGCAGCCGGGCTGCCGGCCGACCGGGACGCGCAGGCTGGCCGGGAGACGCGCGAGCGGATGCACGCCATGCTCGCGGGTGGCATGTCACCGGCCGAGGTCGCGGCCAAGCTGGTCGACGCCGTCCGGGCCGGGACGCGGTACCTGCTGACCGACCACGACTGGGACCCGCGGATCCTCGAGCGGCACGAGTCGATCATGACGGGGGCGACCGGTCCGCCGGTCCCTGCCGCGCCGGGGGCGTTTCGGAAGGTCGCCCCCCAGAGTTCGCACGGGAACGGAGCTGCCGATGGCTGATCGCTTCGCCGGCCAGGTCGCCGTCGTGACGGGAGCCGCCTCCGGGTTCGGCCTCGCAGTCTCGCTGCGGCTCGCGGCGGAAGGGGCCCGCCTCGTCCTCGTCGACCGAGCGGCCGACCCGCTGGCGGAAGCCGCCGCCGCGATCGACGACGCGGTTCCGGTGCTCGCCGACGTCAGTCAGGAGTCCGAGGTCGAGTCCTACGTGCAGGCCGCGATCGCGCGGCACGGGCGGATCGACCTGTTCTTCAACAACGCCGGCATCGAGGGACGGCTGGCGCCGATGACCGAGTTGTCGGTCGACGACTTCGACCGGGTCCTCGCGGTTAACTGCCGCGGCGTCTTCCTCGGGCTGCGCGCCGTGCTGCGCGTGATGAAGGAGCAGAAGTCGGGGGCGATCGTGAATACGGCCTCGATGGCCGGCATCCGCGGCAGCGCCACCTTCGCGCCGTACGTCGCTTCCAAGCACGCCGTGGTTGGCCTGACCAGGTGCGCCGCGCTGGAAGGCGCACCGTTCGGAATCCGGGTCAACGGGGTCGCGCCCGGCCATATCGACACCCGGATGGCGAGGGATCTGACCGCTCAGATCAATCCGGACGACCCGGAGAGCGCGTACCAGCAGACCGCGGCGCGCGTCCCGCTTGGCCAGCGCTACGGCACCGCGCAGGAAGTCGCCAGCATGGTGGTCTGGCTGCTGTCCGACGAGGCTTCCTACGTCTCCGGCTGCACCCAGCTGATCGACGGCGCACTCAACGCCTGACCCGGCGTCAGCCCGGACGCCGGTTACGAGGCGCCGATGGCCGCATGCGGCATATGCCTATCAAATAAGTAGCTAATATAGGCTCATCTGGTCCCGCAGGCGACTGGGTGACCAGCGCGGCCGCACGGCTGACCGACACCGACGGAGGTTCGATGAGCGTAACCGATGAGCTACTCGCCAACAACGCCCGCTACGCCGAGCAGTTCACCGGGCCGCTGCCGCTCGCTCCGGCCAAGGGAGTAGCCGTGGTCGCCTGCATGGACGCCAGGCTCAACGTGTACGCGATCCTCGGCCTGGCCGAGGGCCAGGCACACGTGATCCGCAATGCCGGCGGTGTCATCACCGACGACGAGATCCGGTCTCTTGCCATCAGCCAGCGCCTGCTCGGAACGCGGGAGATCATTCTCATCCACCACTCCGACTGCGGCATGCTGACGTTCACCGACGACGCCTTCAAGCGCGCGATCCAGGACGACACCGGCATCAAGCCGCCCTGGGCCGCCGAGGCCTTCGAAGACCTCGAAGAGGACGTCCGGCAGTCGAAGGCACGCATCGCCGCCAGCCCGTTCATCCCGCACCGGGACGCGATCCGCGGTTTCGTCTTCGACGTGGCGACCGGCGCGCTCAACGAGGTCAGCTAGCAGCCGCACAGGGGCGGCCGAGCTCCGACCGCTGCCATGAATGCCTTGTAGCTGTCGCGCTGCTGGCAACAGTAACGGGCCAGCCATCGGGCTCGGGCCGCTGGCGGCTGACGGCTAGGGCCGCTGGCGGATGGCAGGCGGCGGGTGGCCGTAGACCACGGCGCGGAGGTCGCAGGCGCGGCTCCGTTCCGGCACACTGCTAACCGTGCGTCCGCTCCGGCTGATCCTTGACGGCTTCGGCAGCTACCGGGCCGAGACTGAGATCGACTTCACCGACGTCGATTTTTTCGCGCTCACCGGGCCGACCGGCGCGGGCAAGAGCACGGTGATCGACGCGCTGTGCTTCGCGCTGTACGGCACCGTGCCGCGCTGGGACAACGAGAAGGAGGTCCGCAACGCGCTCGCGCCGTCGGCCAACGCCTGCCGGGTCAGCCTGATATTCGAGCTGGCCGGCCAGCGCTATGTCGCCGCCCGCTCGCTGCAGCGCGACAAGCAAGGCCGCGTCAGCACCAAGGCCGCCAGGCTGGAGCGGCTGGACGCCAGCGTGCCGCCGACCGCAACGCTCACCGAGCTCCTGCAGGCCAGCGCTGAGCAGCTGGCTGAAGGCCCGGACGACGTCAAGGTCGCGGTGCAGGACCTGCTGGGCCTCAGCTACGAGCACTTCACCCAGTCGGTGCTGCTGCCGCAAGGTGGTTTCGCCGAGTTCCTGCGCGCGACCCCGGCCAAGCGCCAGCAGCTGCTGGTCGAGCTGCTCGCCTTCGGCGTCTACAAAGAGGCCGGCCAGCGCGCCCGGGTCCGCGCCGACCGGGCCGAGGCGGAACGCGAC
>JBAUAR010000240.1:0-3048 GCA_049675875.1 Streptosporangiaceae bacterium | reverse complement strand
CCAGGGCGCTCAAGCGGCTGAAGGTCGTGTCGGCGTTCCTCAACACCGCCAACAGCCCGCTCGGCATGGTGCTCGACTGCATCCCGGTGATCCCGCCGGACCTGCGGCCGATGGTCCAGCTCGACGGCGGCCGGTTCGCCACCTCCGACCTCAACGACCTGTACCGCCGGGTCATCAACCGGAACAACCGGCTCAAGAGGCTGCTCGACCTCGGCGCACCCGAGATCATCGTCAACAACGAGAAGCGGATGCTGCAGGAGGCCGTGGACTCGCTGTTCGACAACGGCCGCCGGGGCCGGCCGGTCACCGGACCGGGCAACCGGCCGCTGAAGTCGCTCTCCGACATGCTCAAGGGCAAGCAGGGCCGGTTCCGCCAGAACCTGCTCGGCAAGCGCGTCGACTACTCCGGCCGGTCGGTCATCGTGGTCGGCCCGCAGCTCAAGCTGCACCAATGCGGCCTGCCGAAGGAGATGGCGGTCGAGCTGTTCAAGCCGTTCGTGATGAAGCGCCTGGTTGACCTCAACCACGCGCAGAACATCAAGTCGGCCAAGCGGATGGTGGAGCGCGCGCGGCCAGTGGTCTGGGACGTGCTCGAGGAGGTCATCACCGAGCACCCGGTGCTGCTGAACCGGGCGCCGACCCTGCACCGCCTCGGCATCCAGGCCTTCGAGCCACAGCTGGTCGAGGGCAAGGCGATCCAGATCCACCCGCTGGTCTGCACCGCGTTCAACGCCGACTTCGACGGCGACCAGATGGCGGTGCACGTGCCGCTGTCCGCCGAGGCGCAGGCCGAGGCGCGGATCCTCATGCTGTCGACCAACAACATTCTCAAGCCCGCGGATGGCAAGCCGGTGACCATGCCGACCCAGGACATGGTCATCGGGATCTACTGGCTGACCAGGGAGAAGGAGAACGCGCCCGGCGAGGGCCGGGCCTTCGGCAGCCTCGCCGAGGCGCTGATGGCCTATGACTCCGGCGAGCTTGACCTGCAGGCCAAGGTCCAGGTCCGGCTGACCGATATCACGCCGCCGCGCGGCTTCGAGCCGGCCAACGGCTGGGAGCCGGGCCGGCCACTGCGGCTGGAGACCACGCTGGGCCGGTGCCTGCTGAACGAGACGCTGCCGGACGACTACCCGTTCGTCAATTTCGAGGTCGGCCGGAAGCAGCTATCCACGATCGTCAACGAGCTCGCCGAGGGCTACCCCAAGGTCGAGGTCGCGGCGGCGCTGGACGCGCTCAAGGATGCCGGCTTCCACTGGGCGACGCGGTCCGGGGTCACGATCTCGATCGAGGATGTGGTCGCGCCGCCGCACAAGCGGGAGATCCTGGACGCCTACGAGAAGCGGGCCGACCGGGTGCAGCGCGAGTACGAGCGCGGCCTGATCACCGACGATGAGCGCCGCCAGGAGCTCATCGAGATCTGGACGCACGCGACCGCGGATGTCCAGAAGGACATGGAGGAGGCCTTCCCCGCGACCAACCCGGTCTGGATGATGGTCAACTCTGGTGCTCGTGGCAACCTCATGCAGATCAGGCAGATCGCGGGCATCCGCGGCCTGGTGTCGAACCCGAAGGGCGAGACAATCCCGCGGCCGATCAAGTCCAGTTTCCGCGAGGGCCTGTCGGTGCTGGAGTACTTCATCTCGACGCACGGTGCCCGCAAGGGTCTCGCCGACACCGCGCTGCGCACCGCCGACTCCGGGTACCTCACCCGGCGACTGGTGGACGTGGCGCAGGACGTGATCGTGCGCGAGGAGGACTGCGGCACGGACCGGTCGCTGCCGATGCGGATCGCGGTCAAGGATGCCGCGGGCGCGCTGCGCAAGCTGCCGAACATCGAGAACACCGGCACCGGCCGGACCGTGGCCGAGGACATCGTCGGTTCCGACGGCACTGTGCTGGTGGCGGCGGACACGGACCTGACCGACAGCATGATCGACCAGATCGTGGCCGCCGGGGTCGAGGTCGTCCGGACCTACTCGGTGCTGATCTGCCAGGCCAAGGTGGGTGTCTGCGCGAAGTGCTACGGCCGGTCGCTGGCCACGGGCAAGCGCGTGGACACCGGCGAGGCGGTGGGCATCATCGCCGCGCAGTCCATCGGTGAGCCGGGTACCCAGCTGACCATGCGGACGTTCCACACCGGTGGTGTGGCCGGCCTGGACATCACCCACGGCCTGCCGCGCATCCAGGAGCTGTTCGAGGCCCGCATTCCCAAGGGTCTCGCGCCGATCAGCGAGGTCGAGGGCAAGGTCAGGATCGACGAGCAGGACAAGTCTCGCCGCATCGTGGTGGTCCCGGACGATGGCTCGGACGAGATGGCCTACCAGGTCTCCATCCGGTCCCGTCCGCTGGTCAACGACGGTGATCACGTCAAGGTCGGCCAGCAGCTCATCGCTGGCGCGGTCAACCCGCACGAGGTGCTGCGCATTCTCGGCTCGCGCGAGGTGCAGCTGCACCTGGTCCACGAGGTCCAGGAGGTCTACCGGTCGCAGGGCGTGTCGATCCACTACAAGCACATCGAGATCATCATCCGGCAGATGCTCAAGCGGGTGAACGTGATCGAGTCCGGCGACACCGACTTGCTGCCCGGCGAGCTGGTCGAGCGGCCGAAGTTCGAGGAGGTCAACCGCGCCGTCGTGGAGGCGGGCGGCACCTCGGCGGCTGGCCGGCCACAGCTCATGGGCATCACGAAGGCGTCGCTGGCCACCGAGTCGTGGCTGTCGGCGGCCTCCTTCCAGGAGACCACCAGGGTCCTCACCGACGCGGCAATCCACGCCCGGTCGGACTCGCTGGTGGGCCTGAAGGAGAACGTCATCATCGGCAAGCTCATCCCCGCTGGCACAGGCATGCAGCGCTACCGCGGCCTGCGGGTGGAGCCGACGGAGGAGGCCAAGGCGGCCGTCTACCCGCCCACCTCCTACGACAGCCCCGCCGACTACTCCTTCGGCCCGGCCTCCGGCCAGGCGATCCCGCTGGAGGAGTACGACTTCGGGGCGTACAACCGGTAAGGGAACGAGGCCGTTTCAAGCAAGCGGCGGCGCGGGGGGG
>JBAUAR010000239.1:0-7512 GCA_049675875.1 Streptosporangiaceae bacterium | reverse complement strand
AAACCCCGCCACCAGCGCGGCAGCGCCCGGCGCAGCCGGGCTCTCCCGGTCACTGGCAACGGCGGGAGAGCTGCCCGAAATTTTCACGCCGTAGCGGCGTCACCCCCGGGCACCGACGACTCTTAGCTGGTCGATGAGCGACACTGAGGCACGCTCTCTGTAGCGCCCGCCGCGAGCCCGGGCGATGGGAGAGGTGCCCTATGAGGATCCTTCCCGACACCCCGAGCCTCGACTTCCTCCGGCAGGAGGCCAAGGATCTGCTCGCGGGTATGCGAGAGTCCCATGCCCCGGCGAGTCTGGCTCAGGCGCAACGAGCCCTGGCGGGCCAGTATGGGTTCCGGAGCTGGCTCGATCTCAAGGCCGAGGTCGAGAGACGGCGCGTGGCCCTCCCGTCAGCCGAGCCCGGCCTGGGCGAGGCGCTGGCATCATCCTTCGACCTAGGAGCGCTGGTGGCGCCGATCTCGGCGGTCAGCCATGTCCCCATGGGACGCACCTGGTCTCTCACGACGGACCGAGGCCGCTGGCTGGCCAGCCCCGTCTACTCCTGGATTAACAACGAGCAAGCGGAGCGGGGTAACAGGCTGCGCGAAGCCGCCCGCGTCGCCGGGATCACATCACCGGCGCCAGCCCGTAGCGCCGCCGGGCGCCTGATCGAGACGGTCGCGGGTGGGCAGTGGCGAGTGCACGGTTGGATGGACCTCGGTCCCATCCCGGTCCAGCCCCTGCACTCGGATGTGGCCAGCCGGGTGGGTGAGGTTCTCGGCATCCTGCACGCGCTCCGGATTCCCTCTGCAGCATCGATCGATCCCTACCTCACCTGGCGCCGCCCGATGTCTGACTGGGCGGAGTTGCTGGAGCGCGCCACTGCGGCAGGCAAAGACTGGGTGGTTAGCGGCCTGATTGGTCTGCTGCCGACGGTCGCTGAGCTGCAGAGCGTCGAGGCCGAGGTATCTGCCGGGTCGGTAATCCTGTGCAACTGCAACCTCGTCCCAGAGCACGTGCGCACTGGACGGTGGGGCGCGCTTGTCATCGTCGAGTGGGCGTTCACCGGCTCCAACACCCCTGAGCAGGAGCTCGGCTACGTGCTCGGTCACTGGATGATGCTGCCAACTGAGCAGGCGACCGCTGCACGGGACTTCCTGGATGGCTATCGAGCGCGAGCTCGCGAGATACCTGAACTCGCGGTCCGCTCCTTCGCAACCCACATCGCAAGCTGGCTCAACTGGACTTACCACACTGCCTGTGCCGCCATTAGCGACAGCCAAGACGATCCGGAGGGGGTCGAGGTCGCTGAACGACAGCTACGAGATCTCATGGCTCACCCGCTGTCCATCGCGAAACTAGAGGGGTTCCTCGGACTGCTATCAAGCCCAGCCTCCCCGGCCATGGCGTGACGTTGGTGCGGTCCCGAATCTGCCCGACAGCCTGATCGGGCCGGGCTGGGTGCTGGCCAAGTCTGCCCGCGCGGTGAATGCGACCCCGGTCACGGTGCAGGATGGTGGAATGAGCGACACGAAGGCGGTCTCGGGCGACCTGCGGTCCGCGATCGAGCGCAGCGGGTACTACCCGGGCCTGGTGTACGACGCCGTGGCTACCGCGGTAGGGCCCGAACCGGTGGTCTCGTTCGTCGTGCACCACGATGCTCACTTCGACCCCGGCATGGAAGTCCGCCGCCACATCACCGTCATGGCACTGACCCCCACTAGGCTGGTGTACTCGCACACCGACGAGTACCCCGCCGACGGCGGTGATCCGCAATCCAGGCCGCAGGCCGAGACCAGCACCGAGGCGGTGCGCCACTCGCGCATCTCCTCGGTAGCACTGACCAGGGTTATCCCGGACCCGGCTAGCTACCTGCCGGGCGTGACGGTACCGACCGAGGTGGTGCTGACGATCGGCTGGAACGTGCTCTCCCATCTCGAAATCGAACCGGCTCACTGCGGCGATGAGAATTGCGAGGCCGACCACGGCTACACGGGAACAATGTCGGCCGACGACCTGACGGTGCGCGTCAGCTCGGCCGCCGACGGCCCGGCGGCGGTGCAGCAGGTGACGGCGTTCGCGCGGGCGCTGACCGAGGCGACCAGCGGCCCGTGACGACGGCAGACCCGGACGCGCAGGCGCTGCGAGCCGACGAACCGTTGCTGCCCGGCTACGGGCAGACCAGCCTGGCGGACCTGAGCGACTCGTTGCTCGCCGCGCTGGGCGTGCCGACGGCAGCCAATCCGCTCGGACTCGCGCCCGCCAGTCGTGCCTGCCTGCTGCTCGTAGACGGGCTGGGCTGGGACCTGCTGCGCAGCCACCGGTCGGCCGCCCCGTTCTTGTGGGGCCTGACCGAGACCGGCTGCTGGCTGACCGCCGGCTTCCCGGCGACCACGGTGACCAGCCTGGGCTCGCTCGGCACCGCTAGCCCACCCGGTCAGCACGGCTTGCTCGGCTACCAGGTCCGGGTGCCGGATACCGGGCAGCTGCTCAACGCGCTGCGCTGGGACAAGGCGGTCGACCCGGTCGGGTGGCAGCCGGGACCGACAATTTTCGAGCGGGCGGCGGCGGCGGGCATCGCTGCCATCCGGGTCGCGGCCGGCGCGTTCCGGCAGTCGGGGCTTTCGGTGGCCGCCATGCGGGGGGCCGACTACCGTGCCGCGGAGACTCCCGGCGCTCTCGTGGCGACCACGGCCGCGGCGCTGGCTGCCGAGCGGCGCGCGCTTGCCATGGTCTACACCGGCGACCTGGACGGGACCGGCCACGTATGGGGCTGCGCGTCGGCCGCCTGGCGGTTCCAGCTCGGGCATGTCGACCGGCTCGCCGAGCAGCTGGCCGGTGCGCTGCCGTCCGGTGCCGTGTTGTACGTCACGGCTGATCACGGCATGGTGGATGTGCCGCCGGGCCAGCGAGCCGACGCCGACGCGATCGCCGACCTGCGCGCGGGCGTGGCGCTCCTCGGCGGCGAGGGACGGGCGCGGCACGTTTACGCGCTGCCGGGAGCGGCGGCCGATGTGCTCGCGGCGTGGCAGTCCGTGCTCGGTGCCAGCGCGTGGGTCGTGAGCCGGGATGAGGCCATCGACGCGGGCTGGTTCGGCCCCGTGCACAGCAGATCTGCCGCGCGCATTGGCGACGTGGTCGCGGCGGCGCGCGGGCGGTCGGCGGTGGTAGCGACGCAGGCCGAGCCGCGCGAGTCTGCACTGGTCGGCATGCACGGCTCCCTGACGCCTGCCGAGCAGCGGGTGCCGCTGCTGAGCTATGTCGCATGACGCGACGGGGCGTGCGAGAGACTGAGGAAAGGAACCTGATGCCCGATCCGAACGGCAGCCCGCTTATCAGCGTCGCCGAGCTTGCCGACGCGGTCGCCGCGGGTACCGGGCCGGTCCTGCTCGATGTCCGGTGGCGACTTGGCGGACCGCCGGGGATCGATGGCTACCGGGCCGGGCACCTGCCCGGCGCCGTGTTCGTAGATCTGGACACTCAGCTGGCCGGCCCGCCGGGCGAGGGCGGCCGCCACCCGCTGCCGGACACTGCGGAATTCGAGGCCGCCATGCGAGCGGTCGGCGTTCGCGACGGCCGCACCGTCGTGGTCTACGACGAGGCGGACGCCACCGCCGCCGCGCGCGCCTGGTGGCTGCTTCGTTACCACGGCTGCACCGACGTCCTGGTGCTGGACGGCGGGCTGCGCGCCTGGACCAGCGCGGGCCTTGCTGTCAGCACGACGGACACCGACCCCGAGCCCGGCGACTTCACTGCCCGGCCAGGACAGCTGCCTGTGCTGGACGCGGCTGGTGCGGCCGAGGTCGCCCGTTCCGGCATCCTGCTCGATGCCAGGGCGCCGGCCCGCTATCGCGGCGAGACCGAGCCGGTCGATCCGGTCGCCGGGCACATCCCCGGCGCGCTGAGCTCGCCATCTGCGGCGAATGTCACCACGGATGGTAATTTCCGGCCGCTCGACGAGCTGCGCGCGCGATTCGCCAGCCTCGGCGTCGCCGCCGCGCAGAACGGCTGGGCCAGCGCGGCCGGGGCGCGTGGGGCCAGGCCGGCCCAGCGGGTTGCTGCCTATTGCGGATCCGGCGTGACGGCCGCGCACGAGGTGCTGGCGCTGGAACTGGCCGGCATACCGGCGGCGCTATACGTCGGGTCGTGGTCGGATTGGATCACCGATCCGGCCCGACCCGTCGCGACCGGGCCTCGTCCCGGCGATCTGGCTTGACAGGCCGAACGTGACCACCCCGGCAGCGCGAACGCTGCTGCTCGCATCCGGGTCGCCGGCCCGGCTGCGGCTACTTCGCGACGCGGGGATCGAGCCGCGGGTGGTAGTGAGCGGCGCTGATGAGACGGCAGCCGGCCTCGGCACGGCGGCGATGGTGGCGGTGCTAGCCGAGCGCAAGGCCGCCGCCGTGGCGGCGCTCCATCCGGGCGAGCTGGTGCTCGGCTGCGACTCCTTGCTCGATGTCGACGGTCACGCGGTCGGCAAGCCTGGCTCTCCAGCAGCCGCCATCGCTGTGCTGCGCAGGCTCGCCGGGCGGGCGGCGGTGCTCTATACGGGGCACCGGCTGATCGACGGGCGGTCCGGGCGGCAGGCCAACGGTGTCGGCGCCACCATCGTCAGGTTCGGCACGCCAACCGATGCGGAGCTGGCCGCCTACGTGGCAACCGGGGAGCCGCTCGAGCTGGCTGGCGCATTCAGTATCGACGGGCGCGGCGCGCCGTTCGTCGACGGGATCGACGGCGATCCCGGCAATGTCATCGGTCTCTCGTTGCCGCTGCTGCGCCGGCTGCTGGCCGAGCTGGGCATTCCGATCACGAGCCTGTGGCGTCCGCAATCAGGGCCAGCGCGGCCACAGCGCGACTAGTCACCTCGGATCGGGCCCGCCGAGCTCGTCCTCCCGGCCGGGCGCATCCTCGCCGAGCTCGTCCTCGTGCCCGGACAGGTCTTCGCCGAGCTCGTCCTCGTGGCCGGGTGCGTCGCCGCCGAGCTCATCCTCCCGGCCGGGTGCGTCGCCGCCAAGCTCGTCCTCGTGCCCTCCCCGGTCCGGCCCGCCGAGCACGTCTTCCGGCCGCCGGCCGGTGCTGTCACTGCTCATCGCCACTTCCTCCGTCGCCTCGTCGGCAGCCGCGGCTGGCGGCCAGCCGGCTCGTCGTGCGGGCCGTCGGCTGCCTCAGCCTTCGTGATCGCCTTGCACGTGAATGGCAGCCTCCTCGGCTGTCGCCCCGCCCCCATCGACCCCAGCGTCATACCCGACCGGCTCCCCGTCCTCGGCGGAGCCGAAATCGTCATCTGCGGTGACAAGTCGCCCTGCGCGCGCATCCGGGCCCTCATCGAGCAGAGCCCGCCGGACGTCGTCGTCCGGGGCGTTCTCATCCGGGTCCTCGAGCTCGTCGTCGGCGTAGCCGTCGGCACCGACGTCCGGCTCTTCCTCGGCGAGCAGTTCGTCCAGGGACTCGCCGGCCTCCTGCTCGTCTGCGGTGCCGCCGGCTCTGATCGGTGCCGACCAGCGCTCCGGCGTGGCGACCCCGCGGTCGAGCGGATCCTCGCCCGGCGGGCCAGCCAGCGTGTCGGAGGAGTCGAGAACCTCGTAGTCTTCCAGGTCCTCGGACTCGTGGCGGCGCTCGGTCATCGCTTGATCCTCCTCCGCTGACGCGTCCCGCTGGCGGCCGACACCGGCGGATGGCGCCACCCCCAGCACGGGCAGATGAGCCGATCACTCCACGCTACGGCATGCTCCGGTCACCGGCCCGCTCAGCACCGCGCGGAGGTACCCGCTACCGAGGCGGCCAGCTAGCCACCAGGGATGACGCTCTCCTGATGGTCCAGCTCGTGCTGCAGCGTCCGCAGGCAGGAGTCCGACAGCCGGCCGCTGTCCCGCCACCGAAGCAGCTCGTCGCGCTGCGCGTCGATCATCGCGTGCTGGACCTCGACTGATGCCTCCAGCTCGGGGGTCCAGCCGGGCTCGCCGTCTGCGTCGGTCAGCATGCCGTGGAGCTGCTCGTGCCGCTCGGCCCGGCGGCGCAGCGAGGCCCGCGCGCCGTCTGCGACGCTGGCCGGGATCTCGCGGCTGGCCTGCATGTCGTCGACGGTACGCGCCGCCGCGGCGATTGCGGCCAGCCGTGCCTCGTGCCGGATCTGGGCGTCGTCGGCCTCGTCCGCTAGCAGCCCGAGCCGGCGCAGGACCGGCGCGAACGTGAGCCCCTGGCCGACAAGCGTGACCAGCACCACCAGATAAGCGCAGAGCAGCAGGAGGTCCCGATCGGGGAACGGACGGCCGCTGTTGACCGTCAGCGGCACCGAGAAGATTGCCGCCAGGGTGATGACCCCGCGGGTGCCGGCCCAGCTCAGCGCCACGACCTCGCGGCCGGTCAGCAGCGGCATGTGCTGGCCGAGGCGCCAGCCGAGCAGCCGGGGCACCGTCTGGGTGAGGACCAGCCACGCCGGGCGGACGAGGAGCACACCCGCCAGCGTGACCGCGATCGCGCCGGCGGTCAGCCCGGCCGGCTCGGTGTGCAGCCCGCGCACGACGGCGGGCAACTGCGCCCCGATGAGCAGGAAGACCCCGCCCTCGAGCACGAACTCGATGAAATGCCACACCGCGTCGACCTGCAGCCTGCTCGCACCTGACTCCCCGCGCGGTGAGTCGTGGGCCGCCATCAATCCGGCGATGATGACGGCCAGCACGCCGGACACGTGCGCAGCCTCGCCGGCCAGGTAGGCCGCGAACGGGGTCGCCAGCGACACGGCGTTGGCTCGCAGCGGGTCCCGCAGCAGCGGGCGGGCCAGTCGCAGCAGGTAGCCGAAGGCGACGCCAATCACGAGCCCGCCGCCCGCGGCGAGCAGGAACTCGCCGACCGCCGAGCCGAGTGAGAACCCGCCGCCGACTGTCGCGGCGACCGCGACCTGCAGGATCGTCAGCGCCGTCGCGTCGTTGAGCATGCCCTCGGCGCCGATGAGGGTGAGCATCCGGGACGGCAGCCCGGCCCGCCGCCCGATCGACAGGGACGCCACCGGATCGGGCGGCGCTACCGCGGCGCCGAGCACGAGCCCCGCGGCGAGGCTGATGTTCGGCACCACGGCGGCGGTGAGCCCGGCGACCGCGAATGCGGTCACCAGCACGAGGGCGACTGCCAGGCTCGTGATCGGCCGCCAGTCTGCCCGGATTGCGAGCAGGCTCGCCCGCAGCGCCGCTGCGTAGAGCAGCGGCGGGATGATGAACCACAGCACGATCTCTGGGTCCAGCCGGACGGCCGGCAGCGGCAGGGCCGCGTAGATCAGGCCGCAGCCAGTCAGCACGATCGCGTACGGCACCCGGAATCGGTCGGCCAGCCCGCGCGCCACGATGATGACCGCCACCATGGCCAGCGCGAAGCCGGAGACTTCTGCCGGGTGCAGCATGAGCCGATTCTCGCAGAGCAGGACTGGCCGGACCGCGACCGCTCAGCGCCGAGTACGGCGGGCGGCCAGGTCACGGCGGCCGGTGAGCAGCAGCCACGTCAGCGCGCCGGTGATGATCGCGGCGGTGGCCGGCTGCC
>JBAUAR010000238.1:0-4184 GCA_049675875.1 Streptosporangiaceae bacterium | reverse complement strand
CGGTAGCGCACGGCGTCCGGCTGGAAGCGACCGGAACGGGCGACCAGCCGGTCGCCGCGTTCGCGCCGGACGGCACGCTGGTGGCGCTGCTGACCGAGACCGACGGCCGGGCCCGGTCGCTCTGCGTGTTCGTGGCCGCTGGGTCCTGACGTGCCCGCGGACCCGGCTGCGTGGCAGGCTGTTCGCATGCAGCGCTGGCTGAGCCCGGCCGAGGTACCCGGCGACTGGGGTGCCTCGGTAGTCACCATCGGCAAGTTCGACGGTGTGCACCGCGGCCACCAGCGAATCGTCTCCCGGGCCCGGCAGATGGCGGCCGATCTTGGCTTGCCGGTCGTGGTGGTGACGTTCGATCCGCATCCCGACGAGGTGGTCAGGCCCGGATCGCACCCGGCGCTGCTGTGCACGCCGCGTCGCAGGCTCCAGCTGCTCGCCGGGCTCGGCGTCGATGCCGTCTGCGTCATCCCGTTCACGCTGGAGTTCTCCCGGCTTGGGCCCGACGACTTCGTCCGGGCGGTACTCGTGGACCTGCTGCACGCGGCGCGGGTGGTCGTCGGGGAGAACTTCCGGTTCGGGCACAAGGCGGCGGGGGACGTGGCACTGCTGGCAGAGCTCGGCGAGAAGTACGAGTTCGCCGTCACGGGCGTGCCGCTGCTCACCGAGAACGGGGTGACGGTCTCCTCGGCCGGCATCCGCACCCTGCTGGCCGACGGCGCCGTGGCGGCGGCGGCCGAGCAGCTCGGCCGGCCGCACCGGGTCGAGGGGGTCGTCGTCCGGGGGTACCAGCGCGGGCGGGCGCTGGGGTTTCCCACCGCGAACCTGGAGCCGCCGCCGCACACCGCCATCCCGGCCGACGGCATCTATGCGGGCTGGCTGGCCAGCCTGGACGCGGCGGGCACTGAGACGCAGCAGTGGCCGGCCGCGATCTCCGTCGGCACCAATCCCACCTTCGACGGTCAGGACCGCGTCGTTGAGGCACACGCGCTCGACCGCGACGACCTGGACCTGTACGGGATGCACGTCGCCGTCGACTTCGTGAGCAGACTCCGGGCGACGGTCAGGTTCGACTCGGTCGACGCTCTAGTCCGGCAGATGCACATCGACATCGGGGACGCCCGCCGCCTGCTGACCGCCGGCTAGCTCGCTCCGGCCGATCCTGCCGACCGGACGGCGAGCACGGGCCAGCGAGTCACGGTGCGGCTGGCCGGCTGGTGCATGGTAATGTTCAGTGTTGGCCGGTTGTCCGGCCCGGTTAGCTGTGCCCTCAGGCGGCTGACCATAGTGGGGGACATTTCCCATCAAAGAACTAATCAAGGGAGCAACGTGCCGCTCGACACCACGGTGAAGAAGGAGATCATCGCCGGGCACGCGACCAATGAGGGTGACACCGGCTCGCCGGAAGTCCAGGTCGCGCTGCTGACTCGGCGGATCGCGGATCTGACCGAGCACCTCAAAGTGCACAAGCACGACCATCACAGTCGTCGTGGCCTGCTGCTGCTCGTCGGCCGCCGTCGGCGGCTGCTGCAGTACCTCGCCCGCAAGGACATCAGCAGGTACCGGGCGCTGATCGAGAACCTCGGTCTGCGCCGGTAGCTGGCTCAGCGGGGCGGCAGGTGCCGCCCCGCTTTCATACCGGGACAACTAGATAACGTAAAGAGCAAACATCCCGCGGCTCCGGCCAGGATCGCTGGTAGCGCCCAGCGGGCCGGTCCTCGGTAGTGGTTCTCGGGTCAGTTCAGGGCCGAGGACTTCGATCGAAGACCGGCCGGCCGCCGGAATCCGGAAGAGACGGCTGACCGCCATGGTCAGCCGCCCGGCCTGGCGCACCGCGATGGCGGCGGATAGCACGCGGGACCTCAGTCAAGGAGGTCACCCGTGGAGGGTGTCTACACCGCCGAAGTCACTATCGACAACGGCACATTTGGTTCGCACACAATCCGGTTCGAGACCGGCAGGCTCGCCAAGCTGGCGGGCGGCTCGGCCGTCGTCTATCTCGACGACGAGAGCGTGGTCCTGTCGACCACGACGGCGAGCAAGAACCCCCGCGAGGGGACCGACTTTTTCCCGCTCACCGTCGACGTCGAGGAGCGGATGTACGCGGCGGGCCGGATCCCCGGCTCGTTCTTCCGGCGTGAGGGCCGTCCGTCGGAGGACGCCATCCTGACCTGCCGGCTGATCGACAGGCCGCTCCGGCCGTCGTTCGTGAAGGGCCTGCGCCACGAGGTCCAGGTCGTGGAGACGATTCTGGCCCTGCACCCCGAGCACCTGTACGACGTGGTGGCCATCAACGCCGCCTCGATGTCGACGCAGCTAGCCGGGCTGCCGTTCACGGGCCCGATCGGCGGCGTCCGGGTCGCGCTGATCAAGGACCAGTGGGTGGGCTTCCCGACGTACCCGCAGCTCGAGGAGGCCACCTTCGACATGGTGGTGGCCGGCCGCGTGCGCGACGACGGCGACGTCGCGATCATGATGGTCGAAGCCGAGTCCACGCCCAGCACGCTGCGGCTGCTCGCCGACCCGGGCAGCGGCGCGGTGGCACCGAACGAGGAGACCGTCGCGGCGGGCCTCGACGCGGCCAAGCCCTTCATCAAGGCGCTCTGCGAGGGCCAGCTTCAGGTGGCCCGGCAGGCCGCCAAGGAAGTCGCCGAGTTCCCCACGTTCGCGGACTATGGCGACGACGTACTTTCTGCGCTGGAAGCCGAGGTCGGCAGCGACCTGGCCCAGGCGCTCACGATCGCGGGCAAGACCGAGCGCGGCACCGAGACCGACCGGATCAAGGCACTCGCGACCGAGAAGCTGCTGGCGCAGTTCGAGGGCCGGGAGAAGGAGATTGGCGAGGCGTTCCGCGCGCTGAACAAGAAGCTGGTCCGGCAGCGGATCATCCGGGACGGGCTGCGCATCGACGGCCGCGGCCTGGCGGACATCCGGCAGCTGTCCGCCGAGTCCGGCGTGCTGCCGCGGGTGCACGGCTCGGCGCTATTCGAGCGCGGCGAGACCCAGGTGCTCGGCGTCACGACGCTCAACATGCTCCGGATGGAGCAGATGATCGACACGCTGAACCCGGACAAGACCAAGCGCTACATGCACAACTACAACATGCCGCCGTACTCGACCGGCGAGACCGGCCGGGTTGGCTCGCCCAAGCGGCGGGAGATCGGGCACGGCGCGCTTGCTGAGCGGGCGCTCGTGCCGGTGCTGCCCGCCCGAGAGGAGTTCCCGTACGCGATCCGGCAGGTCTCGGAGGCCATCGGATCGAATGGCTCGACGTCGATGGGCTCGGTGTGCGCGTCTACGATGTCGCTGCTGGACGCCGGCGTGCCACTGAAGGATATGGTGGCGGGCATCGCGATGGGCCTCATCTACGAGGGCGGCGAGTACGTGACGCTGACCGACATCCTCGGGGCCGAGGATGCGTTCGGCGACATGGACTTCAAGGTGGCCGGCACCACGGACGTCATCACTGCCCTGCAGCTGGACACCAAGCTCGACGGCATCCCGGCGAGCGTGCTCGGCGCCGCGCTCAAGCAGGCTCGTGGTGCCCGGCTCACCATCCTCGGCGTGATGCGCGAGGCGATCGACCAGCCGAACGAGATGAGCGAGCTGGCGCCGCGGATCATCACGATCAAGGTTCCGGTGGACAAGATCGGCGAGGTCATCGGCCCCAAGGGCAAGATGATCAACTCGATTCAGGAGGACACCGGCGCCGACATCACCATCGAGGACGACGGCACGATCTACATCGGCGCTGTCGACGGCACCTCAGCCGAGGCGGCCCGGGCGGCGATCAACGCGATTGCCAACCCGCACATCCCGGAGATCGGCGAGCGGTTCCTCGGCACCGTGGTCAAGACCACGACGTTCGGCGCGTTCGTATCGCTGCTGCCGGGCCGGGACGGGCTGCTGCACATCACCCAGATCCGCAAGCTGCACGGCGGCGCCCGGATTGAGAACGTCGACGACGTGATGAAGGTCGGCGACAAGATCCAGGTCGAGATCCGCGAGATTGACGACCGAGGGAAGCTGTCGCTGGTGCCGGTGGAGGTTGTGGAGCGGGAAGCGGCCGGGGAAGACCTGGGCGGTGGCGGCGACGAAGCCCGTTCCCATCCTCGTCATGACCGTGGCGGCGACCGGCAGCCTGGCCGGGGCGACCGAGACCGCGGCGACCGCGGCGGCGACCATCACCGCAC